>CBHTUB010000060.1:0-17969 GCA_966095595.1 uncultured Chryseosolibacter sp.
TGGCCCGTATCTCAGTGCCAGTGTGGGGGATCAACCTCTCAGTTCCCCTACTGATCATCGCCTTGGTGGTCCGTTACACCACCAACTAGCTAATCAGAAGCATGCTCATCCTCAACCACCGGAGTTTTAATGAAACAGTGATGCCACCGTCGCATATTATGGAGTGTTAATTCCCCTTTCGGGGAGCTATCCTCCAGTTGAGGGCAGATTGCATACTTGTTACGCACCCTTACGACGCTCTAGGCAATGTATTGCTACACTACTTACCGCTCGTCTTGCATGTATTAGGCCTGACGCTAGCGTTCATCCTGAGCCAGGATCAAACTCTCCATTGTAGTAATCTTTAACTCCTTATACAATCTTACGATCGCTTTCAGAGCCGTGCTGATCAACAACGTCTTGTACAAACGTCTGTCACCAGCTACAATATCAGTCTGATACCTTTTTCCGATAAGACCTCTATCGATCTTATCTCATGGCTCCCGATTTCTTTTTATTCGTCCTTAAACGAGTTTAGAATTTCCGCGACACTATTTTCCAAGTATCACGGGGTCCGCTATCAATTAACATTAATTCAAAGAACTTCTTAAGCCTCCCGCAACCTCACGGCTGCTTCAGCCTATCGTGGTATCTCTACCGGATTATTTCAAGATTCTCTTTCGTCTTCAGCACCCCTTCAACTATTCCGATTCCGGTTTAGTTTCAGGCTGCTTCCAGCTCTTTTTCCTCTCTCTCAATCTCTTTCCTTACTGTCCTTCCGACTTTCAGGCCCCTTCCTTCGATTTGGGAGTGCAAAGGTATCTGATTTTTTACTCTTTGCAAATCTTTTTGGTGAAATTTTTTTCAACCCCCGCATCTCTCAACCCTCAATCCCAACACCCCTATCCTCTCAAAAGGGCCTCAAATGTAGAGCCTCCGGACCATGTCGCAAAAGAAGTTGTTAACATTTTCATTCAGCCGCACAGAACTGGCTACTGATCAGCGAGATTCGTTTTAAAAAAATCAAAATGAAATGAAGCACCAAAATTCTACCTGCTTCGCTTAAAAACAGGAACGGTGCTGCACGGTTCACCGAACATGATACTCGACGCTCTGGCTCTCAGATACTTAGTAGCTTCGACATAAGCATGCAACGGTACGGCTACTTTACTACAGCCTTTGATCACCACTTTTGCATTATCGTACTTGGTCCAGTCAACGATCTGAAGCGCATCATCATAAATTTTCTTCTCCAAATCTTCGATAGTGCCAAATACAATTTGCTTCGCGTACGGTTGAAGCGCAGAAGCAAGAAGCATATACGCCCAGGTCGGAATAATTACGTCTTCGGAGCAATGAATCGCGACGAATTTATTTTTATAAAACGACCAATCGTGTGCCTTGATAAAATCGCGCAAATCTTTTTCACGCAGGATCATTCCCTGAAAAAGATGATCTTTCAAATCGATCAACACCCGCTCGCCCGGCTGATATAATTCTTCCAGGTCCAGGGTGATAAGACCACTATTTGTTACTCTGTTGACGATCTCTTTTTCTGCTTCCATAATGTTTATAAAAGCGGGCGCGCCTTTTTTGCCACAAACTCTTTCAGATAGAACGGTGCGAAGTTCACCAGATCCTCGACCTGCCCGTTCTTATATTTTCCTACAGCCAAAGTGCCCAGGGAAGATGCCGATGGCAAAATATCCGGGCGAAATAAGGCGTTCGAATTTTTAATCACGGCACTGGCCTTTGCCGCACCATTACCCACAAATAACATTTTCCGGGTCGACAATAGTTCAGCGAACGTTTCGGCGTCTATGACAAGGGCTTCTACAGTGTTCATCGCGCCTAAGCCAGAATCGAAAATCTGACAAAATACTTCCATTCTTCTCGCGTCGATCATCGGGCAAAGCAGGGCATTGTCGGAGTTAACAAGCGAGCCAGCGTGAGCAATGACATCGAGTGTCGGCACGGAAAGCAACGGAATGTCAAGCGCATAACACAGGCCTTTCGCCGTCGATGTTCCTATTCGCAATCCGGTGTACGATCCGGGGCCGGCGGTAACGGCAACTCCCGATAATTTCCCGAAATCGACATTAACAGATTTCAGCAGGTCCTGAATTAATGGCGAAAGCCTCGAAGCATGTGCCTGAGGCTCGTTAATAACTATTTCTTTGATCAGATCGTGATGATGATGTAATGCTACAGAGCAAACATCAGTGGAAGTTTCAAGGCTGAGAATGTACGACATTCAGGATCTTCTTATAAGCATCACCGCTCGTCAATGCTTTTTTGGCTTCAATAATTTCAGGATGACGATTGAGTGACACTTCAGCCTGACCTTCAGACAAACCGTAATGAAAAGCAATCTGATCTTCCAGGTACAAAGTTATCTGATCTTTGAAGCGGAACAAATCTGAGGACTTGTTGCTGGCGATCTTATTTTTGAGATTGGTCAGCTCATCCTTCAATTGCGCGTAGTAGCTGTCTTTCTTTGCAGACTCGATCATCTCGTCGGTGCTTTTTTCCAGTGGGGTTGTATACGAAAAACTGTTTTCACCAATCCAGGCTACGAACTTGTTGTATTCAGCATCCGAGAGTCTGAAGTTCTTGAGATCCGGCCTGGTCGGGTTTTCTGCGCAATATTTTGATGCATACTCGAAGATCAGTCCCGAGTTCATCAGGGCAATCGTTACAGTACCGAGGTACTCATCGTTCACGAGAATATCCGGATCCAGACCACCACCATCAAAGACCTTCCTTCCATTTTTCGTTTTAAACTCATGCTTGAGCGAGTCGGCATATTTTTCCACCGTTCCGTCAGCCTTCCTATGCGTGTAGTCAAGCTCCTGAATGCAGCGACCACTTGGGATAAAATATTTGGCTGTAGTGACCTTAAGCTGCGAGTTGTAGGACAGTGGACGGGTGGTTTGAACCAACCCTTTTCCAAAAGTTTTTTGTCCGATCAATATCGCCCGATCATAATCCTGCAGTGAGCCGGCGACAATTTCAGAAGCTGAAGCGCTGCCTTCGCTTGTCAGTACCACCATAGGAATCTCGGTATCGAGCGGATGATTGAGGGTCTTATAACTTTTGTTCCACTCGGCAACCTTGCCTTTTGTCGAGACCACCTCGAGCCCTTTCGGAATAAATAAGCTTACGATGTTGACGGCCTCATGTAGCAAACCGCCAGGGTTATCCCGGAGATCGAGGATAAGTTTTTTAGCGCCCTTTTCCTTGAGGGAGGTAAGCGCGTTGGCCACTTCACGGGACGCGCCCGGGGTGAAGTCATCGAGCTTGATATACGCAATGTCGCCTTCGAGCATGCCGAAATAAGTCACGTTGCTTACGCTGATCTTCTCGCGTTTGATCTTAAAGACGATATCGTCCTTCTTGCCGTAGCGCTTTACGCGGACCTCAACTTCGGTTTTCGGCTGGCCTTTCAGCAATGAACTTATTTCGGACGTTGATTTTCCCTGGACATTCTTTCCATCGACGGCGACGATCTCGTCTCCTACGCGGATGCCGATCTTTTCAGCCGGGAAGTTTTTGTAGGGATGTGTTATTACCGTTTTTTTATTGACGACGCCGATCAACGCACCTACACCACCATACTGACCGGTTGTCGTGATCCTGAACGATTCCATCTCGTCTTCCGGAATGTAGTCGGTGTAGGGATCGAGCGATTCGAGCATGCCATCGATACCCTTGCGGATGAGTTTTTGCGGCTCGACCTCGTCTACATAGTAAGCGTTTACTTCCTTAAAAAGTGTTGCAAAGATGTCGAGGCTCTTTGCTACTTCGAAATATTTCTCGGCGGGGCTGCGAAAGGCGAAAGCCGTAACAATCAACAAGCCTAAAATGACGGGCCATTTATATCTTCTCCACATGATCAAAACGGTTAAAGGTCTTAACTAATCGTTCTTGAATTTGTGCAAAGGTTAGGATTTCTCTTGCATTATAAATATAAGCAATCAGCAGCTTAGGCGTTTGGGGGAGTAAGTTTTTATTCAATCTGTAAGATTCGCGCATCCTTCTTTTGATCAGGTTGCGGTCAGCGGCTTTTGGGAAGGATTTTTTCGAAACGGAGAAGAGGATCTGATGGGTTCCGGCCGGTTGGGGGCCTGGCAGGACAATCACCTTGAATGGGAAAGAATAAAAAGAGGAACCATTGCTGAAGAGTTCCTTGATGAGCTTTTCGCTTTTAAGTTTTTCCGCTTTCGGGAATTTGAAAAGCATTGAAAATATGAGGTTCCGTTAAACAGTAAGTTATCTGTTTCCGGAACCTTATGCAATGAGCGCTTTAATCAAGATACTGATTAACCGCGCTTAAGTGTCTTCTCGTCAGAAACGGTAAGCTTCTTTCTTCCTTTTCTTCTGCGGGCAGCCAATACTCTGCGGCCATTGGCCGTTGCCATTCTTTCGCGGAACCCGTGCTTGTTCTTTCTTTTTCTCTTAGAAGGTTGGTATGTGCGTTTCATCTCAGTGAAAGTTTTACCTTAAAATTTTTTAAGGGCTGCAAAGATGAGCAGGATTTCCCGGATTCACAAGCCTACATCCCCCCAAATTGCCTTAATTTGATCGTTTTATGCGTTTTTTGCCAGATTTTAGCCTTTTTGACCAGCACAAAAATCAGGCGATCAGATCGCTCATTACCGTCTTTACCTGCTCCGGAGTTAACCGGGGGCCGTATTGCGACACTATCCTGGAAGACGCGAGCGATGCCAGCTTACCTGCCTCGGCGTAGCTATGACCGTTTGTGATCCCATATAAAAACGCACCTGCAAACATATCGCCGGCACCGTTGGTATCTATCGCTTTTACAGCATAGGGTTCGATGGTGATGAATGTGTCACCGTCGTAAACCAGGGCTCCGTTCGCGCCCAATGTGATCACAAAGTGTTTTGCCGAACCTTTCAATTTTTCACGCGCCGCATCAATATTGTCGGTACCTGTAAAGATCATTGCTTCTTCTTCGTTACAGAAAAGCATATCTACACTTGCACCGACTACCTCGTTCATTTGGGATGAGAAATATTTGACCATGCTCGGATCGGAGAATGTCAACGTGGTCTTGACATTGCTCTTTTCAGCAATGCGCTTCGCTTCCTTCATCGCCTCGAGACCTTTCAGACTTGTAACGAGGTATCCCTCCAGATAAACATATTTTGAATCCCTGATGGCCTGCGGATCGAGATGCTCAGGCGACAGGAACGAGCTGATACCGAGAAAGGTGTTCATGGTCCTCTCAGCGTCCGGGCTGGTCATCACGAGGCATTTACCGGTTATCCCTTCCGAAAGTCTTTCGTAAGTAAGGTTTGTCTCCACTCCATTTCTTTTCAGATCCTCAAGAAAGAATTTGCCAAGCGGATCTTTTGCTACGAGGCAGGAGTAAAAGCTTTTTCCGCCGAACTGGCTTACAGCGATCATGGTGTTACCGGCTGACCCGCCACACGCCATCTTGCTTTTTTTCATGTCGATGACTTCCATCAGATGATGCTGGCGTTTCTCGTCGACCAGGGTCATTACACCTTTTTCAATGTCGTTCTTCTGAAAGAAATCGTGATCAACTTCGGTGACTATGTCGACCAGGGCGTTGCCAATACCATAAACGTCATAGCGTTTGCTCATGCCGGAAAATTTTGCGCAAGGATACGAATTATTTCAGATTTCAGGTCTCAAATTTCAGATTCTCTGACGGAAACTTCTTTCGGAGCTATGGCAGGACATCTCCGGGACTTCAAAAATCTGAAATGTGAAATTCATCAAAGTTTCCGTCTGATGCCGAGGCCTAGCTTCGCGGCTCGGTCCGGGTAATCGGTAATAAATCCATCTACACCCATTTCCCTGATCCTTTTCATATCCTTCTCTTCGTTGACCGTCCATGGGATAACTCGAATTTTTCGTCGTTGCAGATCTTTGACTTTGTCTTTGGTGAGCAGTTCGAAGTAGGGACTATAGATCGATGGTTTGAAACCAAGTTCATCGAGGTTAGCATCGATAGACTTTGTGTTCTCAACCAATGCAGCGAGTCTGACATCGGGATATTTCTGATGCCAGTATTTGAGAACCCTGAAATCGAACGACTGGATGACTACCCGTTCCATTGGCAAATATTGATCAAGTACGTTATATACGAGATCTGAAAACACTTCAGGAGTCGGATGAAATTTCCCATCTCCGCCATCGGTAGTTTTTATTTCGATGTTGTAGTCTACCTCATATTGTGTATAACTTCTGATATGATCTTCTATCGCCCTTATAACGTCGGTGAGGAGCGGCTTTGACTGTGCCATTTTTTGTTGTTCAGGGAAACGTTCATTTCCCTTAGAGCCGCAATCGAACTCGCGGACCTGGTCATAATTCATCTTGTAGATGTTGAACTTCTTCTCGTCTTTTTCCCTGATCGGTTTGCCATTCGCCTGCAAGCAGATACCTGCCGACATCCAGGGTTCGTGCGAAAGAACGAGCTGATTATCCTTAGTAACCGCCAGATCCATTTCCACCGTTGTAACGCCAGAATCAAGCGCGAGGATAAATGCAGGGATGGTATTCTCGGGTCTCAGTCCGCGTGCCCCGCGGTGGCCCTGCAAATCAAATTTCGGTATATAGACCTGTGCTTTCAAGTTGAGCGCAATCAAAAAAAATAAAAGTACCTTCGTCCATCTTTTCATAAAGCGAAGATACTTTTTTCGCGCGACTCCGATCCGACTTATATCAACCTATCTCATAATTCTAATGCCGCCACGTCCGGGCCGCATGCCCATGGGGTTAAGCTGCTTATTTAAAGAGTAAATAAAGCTCAGCATGAAATAACGGCCGAGGGAATTTGTCGTCTGACGTTCTATGTAATTAACACTTGCCGTCTGGTTTACACCCAATGCCTTATCCAGAAGGTTATTGACCGAAAATTTAAGCTCTCCGGTCCTGTTCTTCAACAAATATCTGGACACCGAAAGATTTACCAGCGGAATTTCCTGGTGGAAATCGGTGGACTTACTGTTATAGATCAGGTATTCAAGGCCACCACTAAACTGGTAGTTCTTGAGAAATGTGAGATTGGCCTCCGCATTATAGGTTTCATTCAGATACTCCTGATCGGGTTGATCAAATTCATAACGTGTCGATTGTTTGTCGACGTCCGCACTCAGGCTCATGTCAAAGATCTCCTTGTAACGGTACGTGTATCGTATCGTGCCACCGTAGGTGTTCTGGGTGATCTCGTTGTCTATGTCATTTAAAAGTGACAGGCTTTTTTCGCCCCTGTAATTCACTCCGAAATTAAATCTGCTTCCGAGCTTCGAAATGGGAAAGCCGAAATTTGCAGAGGAGTTCACAGAAGTACTGTGATCAACATTGACCGGAGTTGTGACGCGTACAAGGTTCTCATCGACACTTTGTGAATTAACAACGGCGTTGGTCACATGATCTACATCGACAAACGTGAAAAAATTGATAAAGCTCACCGGGTCGAAAGTCATAAAGTTGAATCTCCAGCTTTGCTGATAAGCCGGACGAAGGTCCGGATTACCCATATAGATATTCAGGGGATCGCTGTTGTCGACCACCGGCTGAAGCTGCTGTATGCCGGGCTCCTGTACGCTGGTCTCATAGTCGAAACGAAAATGTTTAGTGTCTGTAAAATCGTAGTTGAATCTCACGGATGGAAGCACATTCTCAAACGTCCGATCGATGTCCGCGTCGAGATCCAGAATCTCTCCTTTAAGCGATGTGTTCTGAACACTTGCTCCTGCTACCAGATTGTACTTCGGCTTTACAATCCTGAAGTTCAAACCGGCGCGATGATACTGGTAATTGCTATTGTATTCATTGCTTAGGTTATCATTCAGCACTTCTTCCCCGTTACTGACATCATAGGTTTTTTTGTCTAAATCGTTCAGGTTCTGACGGTAGGAGTAGTTTGCTTCGAGATATTTTCTCTTGCCAAGTGGCTCCGTGTATGACAATGTGCCCGAATAGGTGTTCGATATAGATTGTTGTGAGCTGTTCTGAACGATCGTTGACTCATTGTCCGGCGAAAAATACCGGTTTGTCGCTTCGAGATATCCATCACGGTCGGCGTCTGAAAGCGCATACTGGAGATTCGCAGAGAATGTACGGCCCTTCTTGCTGAACTTGTGTCTCCAGAGGAGTGTACCGTTAGCCGAAGTGGTCGTTCCTGATGCAAGTGACAGTCTCTGGCTTTCGTTGGCACCGGTGTTATCGGGCATAACGGTTTCGCTGAAGCTGCGGAGTTGTGTGTCAGTATCGTTGAGTGTTACCGAGGTGGTGAACTTCAGCGAATTCATGGAATCGAGCTTGTGGTCGATGGTTGCATTCAAGCGATGATTGGAATTGGAGTTCTGCTGTTTGCTGTTCTGGTTAAAAGTGTAGCTGCCGTTCGGAAGGAAGTTTTCGCGAAAGGTGGTCTGATCCTTATCGTGGTCGAGATAATTATAAAAGTAACTTCCGTTAACCTCCGTTTTGTTGTTGAATTCGTTGTTAATATTCACACCGCCGGCGTAGTTGGTCATGATACCGTTGGCACGGTTCCCGAAATTCAGCGGCACACCACTTGAATTGTCAGCGTTCAACTCCAGGCGTACGCGCCCTCCTCCCATCATCTGCGTCGAGCCGCCGGTGAAATTCATGTAGTCGTCAACGGAGAATCCCTGTTCATTGACATTGTTGCCCATGGCGAGCAATGATAACTGACGTGACTTTGAAAACTTGTTCAGACTCGTTCGTGCCTGAAATCTTTCATTACTTCCTGCTCCTCCCATCAAGGTCCCAAATGCACCGTGACGTTTTTCTTCCTTCAACTCGAGGTTGATCGTTTTTTCCCGCTGACCGTCATCTATACCGGAGAAGACGGCCTGATCAGATTTCTTGTCGTAGACCTGAACCTTATCCACCGCATCGGCAGGAAGATTTTTAGTGGCGAGCTTCGGATCGGAGCCAAAGAAATTTTTTCCGTCAACGGTCACCTTACGCACCTGTTCTCCCTGTGCGGTAATGTTTCCATCGTTATCAACTTCCACACCCGGTAGCTTTTTCAAAAGATCTTCCACCACGGCATTCTGTTTCGTTTTGAAGGAGCCGGCATTGAATTCTATCGTATCACGCTTCACGGTTACGGGGGCACGCTCTGCAGCGATCTCTATAGCGTCAAGTTCTTTTAAGGCCGCCTCCATTTTGATCGTGCCGAGATCAATGATGCCCGCAACCTCAGGTGTCGTGATCTTTTGCGTATGTGTTCTGAATCCCATGAAGGAGACTTTGAAGAGGTAGTCGCCTTTCGAAATGTTTTTCAGCGTGAAGTACCCGTTCACATCGGTGACGCTAAAATTTACCAACGAAGAGTCCGACGCATTCAATAGCATCACCGTTGCAGAGGGAAGCGGACTGCCGAGCGTATCGGCGAGCTGCCCTTTTGCCGTAAATTTTTGCGCTGATGCCGTCGATACCAGAAGCACCAGAAGCGAGACAAGTAATAACCTCATGGCTAGCGATTGGCTATTAATTTCTGATGATGATATTTCCACCGTTTGCCCTCATCTTCTGAATTTGCTCGTCGCGGGTCTTTCTGAATTCGGCTTCGGTTGTCTTGGTGCCGCCGGCTGTCAGCTTGAGCTCGTTCTTTTTTACAGGGCGGCCTTCGATCTTCGTTGCCGTTACCGTGCGCTCACCATCATTGATGTCGATCATCAATACTGCGCCCGGCAATGTCGTGAAACTTTCGGGGCCGAGAAATGGACGAAGCTTGTCGGTATACCAGGCGGTGATATCCTGTTTTCTCTCTTCGTTGTAGTATGTTGCCTTTTTGCATTGATACCCTTTGATCTCTTTTATTTCATTCGAGAACTTCCATGGAATAATTTTAAGAGAATCTTCGATAAGGTATTTTTTACCCATGAACTCCTGCAACACAGCGCGCCGCGATTCCGACTGGTTCACGTAAAACTCGTTTTGGGGCATGCGAAAACGCATCCTCATTCCAGGTCCTTCGATATCCTCATCTGCAACGTCCTCCTCCAACGGTTTATAGAGGGATTCATCGGCGTTGAAAGCGAGTTGCTGCTGGCTGGTGCGGAATTGAGGGATCATGTCCTTCATTTCCTGTCTCTCCGGTGGAAGTGTTTTATGAATGTTGACTTTGTCTTCATAGGAAATGATGCCTTCCGTTACCTGGCCGAATACAACATGTGCAGCGGTGACCGACACCAGAATGCCGATTAAGAGTATTATTTTTTTCATAGTTGTTGAGATTTCCATTGACTTGTTTGTGACTGTGTAAATGTACGTCTCATGATTCCGGCAGCAGGTTAATAGTCCTGAAAGGAATGTTAATTAAGGTTAAAACCAGAGATTTTGGCTTAAATTTCAGGCTACCTTTACGTATGACTCACAAGAATATGCGAGGATGAAAAAGAACAGTGTGATACTATTGCTGATGGTCAGCAGCATGCTTTTGTTGCTGGCATTCCAGGTGCTGTGGGTGATGAACTCCTATGAGAATGCTTTCTATAATTTCAGACGTGACACGAACCTGCTTTTCCGAAATACGGTGATGAATATGAGATTGAATTCGTTCGTGAACAATATGGTAGAACTGAAGGCCGACTCCGTTACGACAAAGGAAGCGGGAATACAAGAGACAGTTTCTTCGCGTGTCATGATCTACGAATTCGACACTTTAAAAATCAGAAAACGCAGCCCGGGCAAAACAGTTAATCAAAAAAATCTGCAAGTCTTTATTGAATCCAATGGAAAGAAGAAACAACTTGATGCTTCGCAGCTGAGGATCCCGCGAGATACTTTAAAGACGTGGCTTCACGAGCCGACATACATTGTGAAGCTCGCTTCTGATTCCATATCCCTTGATAGCCTTAGAAAGCATTATCGGGCCGCCTTGCTCCAGTCAAAAGTCGATGCTCAATTCGAGGTTCGCCATGCTGATCCTGACCCGAGGTTTGAAATGCGTGGCCGGGATCCCATACGCGATCTTGCAATGGATGATGAAAGGCCAATAGGGTTTCAGGGTGAAATTCAAAAACCAAAGCTGATGCTCAGCATTTATTCAGACACCATTCACTCCGATCCGGTTCGATACAGTCCCTTCCAATTGTATGTTGCTCAAATCTTTGACGTCCGTAGAATTATCCTGAGAGAGATCGCACCACAAATCCTGTTTTCGATCTTTCTTCTATGCATGATCAGTGCCGCGTTTATCACCATGTACAGAAACCTGCGTTCGCAACAAAAATTGATGGAGATCAAAAATGATTTCATCAGCAACGTTACCCATGAATTGAAAACACCTGTTGCCACAGTAAGCGTAGCACTGGAGGCCCTGAAGAATTTCAATGCGCTCGAGAGCCCGGAGCGCACGGCGGAATACCTCGACATTGCGCAGAATGAATTGAAACGATTGACGTTGATGACGGACAAGATCCTAAAAACTTCTGTCTTTGAAACCCGGGGAGTCGATTTGAAATTTGACGTGGTCGAACTGGACAAACTCGCGGAGCAGGTCATATCAAGCTTGAGGCTGCTCCTCGAACGGCGAAAAATGCAGGTCGATTATCACAAAACCGGAGTTGACTTCACACTACAAGGTGCGGAAGAGCATTTGACAAATGTCTTGTACAACCTTGTTGATAACGCTGTGAAATACAGTCCTGATGGTTCGGCCATTGATGTTACTTTGAAGGAGGACGAACTGACGATTACACTGACCGTGCAAGACAAAGGCATGGGCATACCCAAAGAATATCATGACAAAATATTTGAGAAATTTTTTCGTGTGCCTTCGGGCGACCTGCACAACATCAAGGGTTATGGGCTCGGCTTGAGCTATGTGGCCGGTGTCGTGAGAAGCCATCATGGCGAGATCGATCTGGAAAGCGAGCCAGGGAACGGAAGCAAATTCATCGTGACTTTACCTAAAAAACATGTCGATAAAAGTACTCTACGTTGAAGATGAACCTTTTCTGGGAAGAATTGTAAAGGAGAGCCTGGAGAGCCGTGACTTTTCTGTCGCGATGGTCGACGACGGAAAGCATGCGATTGAAAATTTTACATCGTACAAACCCGACATATGCGTATTGGATGTGATGCTCCCGAGCAAAGACGGCTACACGATCGCCTCTGAAATACGAAAGCTCCATCCTTCTATTCCGATCATCTTTGTTACCGCGAAAACACAGACGGATGATCTTCTGAAAGGTTTTGAGTCAGGGGGAAACGACTATATCAGGAAGCCTTTCAGCATGGAGGAGCTGATCGTACGAATCAATAACTTGCTACGTCTCTCGAATCAGAAAGGTATTCCGGCATTGGAAAACATTGTGATCGGACGCTACCTGTTCAACCCCCAACGTTACGAACTGAAAATAAACGACCATGTGAAGAAGCTGTCTCACCGCGAGGCAAATCTGCTGATGCTTTTGCTTGAGAACCGGAACGGGCCAACGCAGCGAAAAGATATTCTCATGAAACTATGGGGCGACGATTCTTTTTTCAATTCACGCAACCTTGATGTGTATGTCACGAAGCTCAGGGATTACCTGAAAGAGGATCCATCGATCGAGATCATCACCATTAAAGGCGTGGGGTATCATTTTGCGGTCGGTTAGCCCCGGGACGGCCGAAGAAAAAAAATCCACAGGTATATAGAAGTCCCAAAACTACTTTTAAATTGCAGCCCGCAACCAACTATGGGTAATTAGCTCAGCTGGTTTAGAGCACTACCTTGACAGGGTAGGGGTCACAGGTTCGAATCCTGTATTACCCACAAAAAGACAGGCTCCACAAAATCGGGGCCTTTTCATTTTTCAACGTGATGTGCGCGATGGCGGTTCGAAACGATCTTGTCCGACGCGAGGTCTATGCTACTTCGCCCGTCACCGTCGAATACAGTCTTACCGATCATGGCAAAACACTCAAGCCAGTAGTCATGGCGTTATACAAGTGGGGAACCGAACATCGTGAAAGAATACTCAAGGGCAAAAAAAAGTAGCGCAGTGTTTTTCCGGCTGGTGATCTTTTTCCTGCTCTTTCCGGGGTTCTGCGAAGCACAACAGCTCGTTCGCGGAATTGTGGTCGATTCAAGCAGTTTTGCCGCATTACCCAGTGTAAGCATCAAGGTAAAGCATACCTTTCGGGGCACAACTACCGACATCAAGGGTAATTTTGGTATTCAGGCCTCAAAGACGGACACACTGGTATTTTCCCTCGTGGGTTACAAAAAATTCGAGCTACCCTTGTTCGATTATGAGTCGGGAATGATCCGCCTTGCCGAACAAGCTACCATGCTGGCACCGATCGATATCTATGACACGAAGATCTACGAAAACCCCTACGAAGGATTGTTCGACGAAGAACATGCGAAGTTGAAAAAGCGAATTCCGTTTTACTATTCGAAGGCGCGTAAAGACCGCATGAAAGCTGCCAACTGGCGCGAAGAGGCGTTGATGGTACAAACCTATGTCGACGTCGTCATCAATAATCCGGAAACAACGGATGGATTGATGAAGAAGCACAAGCTGTCGGAAAAAGAGTATTACGAACTTCTTACGAAGTTCAATGAAAAACATTATGAGGTGATGTATTTCCTTACCTCAGGTGAATTAATATCCCTGATCAACAGGTTTTTCGAAGCACACGCCCCTGCCCGCTAACCTCATTGCTTTACTCTTACGTACACGTGCCTTGATGTGCCGGACTCACTTTGCCGTTCGTTTATTTCTATGTTGTCGAGGCTTTTCATGAAGTGAAGAAGCTTTTTGAAACCATAGTTTCGCGGATCGAAATTGGGTTGCTTTTTCAATATCAGCGTACCTACTTCTCCAAGGAATGCCCATCCGCTTTCGTCTGCCAGGTCATTGATGCTGGAGATGACAAGCTTTATCGTCCGTTTATCCGGTCTATTATCCTGAGTCTTTTTAGGCTTTCGGCTGCGCTTCTCGTCTACGGTTTCCGCGGAATGATCTTCCGAAAGGATTTCGATGTAGATGAATTTATCGCAGGCTGTAATGAATGGATCGGGGGTTTTCTTTTCACCGATGCCGATCACAAGCATGCCGGCCTCCCGCAACCTGGTGGCCAGTCGTGTGAAATCACTATCGCTTGATACAATGCAAAATCCATCGACACGTCCGCTATACAGGATATCCATCGCGTCGATGATCATGGCGGAGTCGGTCGCATTTTTTCCAACGGTATAGCTATACTGTTGAATCGGCGTGATCGCATTTTCCAGCAATACCGTTTTCCAACCTGAAGTGGATTGTCTGGTCCAGTCGCCGTAGATACGCTTGAACGTTGGCGTTCCGTACTTGGCAATTTCTTCGAGCATGCTCTTCACGTTGGCATACGGAACGTTGTCTGCATCGATCAGAACAGCCAACCTTAATTCTTTGTGTCTATCCACTGGCATATTGTTTTTTTACTGAAGACGTCTCCCCTATAGCAACTCCTTGTTGCCAAGAATGAATTTCACATTATAACGGAATTTATCTATTCGCCATCCAAGGTCGGTCAGGCTTACATGGATGTCGTAGTCCCCAACGAAGTCACGCGTGTTGCCGTTTTTCGCGGACGCCTTGAAATGCGTGGCGGTGGCGTAACAGAAAATATTGGCAGCGACGGCCTCGGTCTCGGAATTAAACGTCACGATATAATTTCCTGCATGATGATGTACGTGGTCAATTCCCTGAAAACCCTTCTCCCACATGTCGCATATCTCCGTCGCCCTGATCTTCTTTGCCGGACCGGCGCCCAGGGAAGACATGTCAAAGACGACGTCATCCATAAATACTTCCTGAAGCAACCTTTTCCATTCCCGCTGATCAGTATATACGAATAGCTTTGTCACCAGCTCGATAACGAGGTCATTTTTACTTTTCAACTCCATGACATTGTATTTTCGCAAAAGTTAACTCAGAGATCATTCGAGAACAAATATTCTGAGTCCTTCATCGGGCAATACAGGGTTCTGATCGGCAGCACCCCCAGCACAAAAATGTCAGAGCTGCCTTCGATACCTTTGACGGTCCCAGGAAACAGTTGTGGCGTTTTTATGACGTCCGCCTCACCACCGGCACGGTATGGAAGTGATATCTTCCTTGTCCAAGATATTCGTTCATGTACGATTCGAACAGTTCCGCATGCAGGTCGTGAGTATCGTCTATTTCAACGGCGTCGAGCTCACGATAATGTTCGATGAGCGCGGCGTGGACCTGGCATCCCGGTTCAGCTCAAAAGAAAGCAGTAGAGTTGATAGCCGACAAACGGGATCCTGGCAGTTTTCCGGCCCTTCGGTATTGAGATTGTGGAATGATCCCGCAGAATGGGTAGCAGCGCTAACCCGTCGGGGTCACGATGACCTGAGCTGACAGCAACGCTTCGCCATGTATGGTATTGACCGAGCCTGAGAGCTTAAATGACCAGGCTACGGCCAGATCGGCAAGAAACAACAGTGCTGATATGCATAAATATCTTGCCATAGGCCCAAATAACGCCCTAACCCCGTTAAAAAGTTTAAAATCAACATAATGTTTCCATGTAGGCAAAGGTATGTTTTTGTACCTCTTTTCATGGAAACTGAACCCTTATTACAGCTTCTTTGAACTTTAGTCGATAGATGGCCCCACGTTGCAGATCTGCCATATGGTATATGATCGTGTTTGCCTGTACTTTTATCCTCCAGGAAGTACGTGGCGATGGCCTTATTAATCACGATAGTCTCGCCCAGCTTCGGAAGGACACCCTCGCCTATCGTCTGTTCCTTTACAAACCGGATTCAGCCATTCAGCTCGCACGCGAGACGCTTGCCCACGCCACAAAAAATGGCTACAAGAGGATGGAGGGCATCAGCTATTATATCATGTCGAAGGCGTATTGGGCTAAAGCGGATTACAGCAGAAGCGCGGAGTACAGCTTCAAAGCGCTTCGAATATTCGAGAACACCAGCGATGTAACGATGTGGGGCAAATGTCTTCTGGCCGTGGCGCGCACTTTTATCGACTTGCAGAATTTACCGCATGGAAGAAAATATATCGACAGGGCGCTGACGCTGGGTCAAAGCAAAAATGACGAGTTGCTGATCGCCGAGGCTTATCGCGAGCTTTCCATGCTGCTTTCGGAAACACATCAATACGATTCAGCCTTGTATTATGCCGATCTAGGTATACGTCTGTTTGAAAAATTCAATGACTCGCTCGATGTCAGTATTCTTTACGGCAGGAAAGCAAAGATCTATTTCCTGCTCGGTGACTATAAAGAAAGTGAAGTATACAACCGGAGGTCGATGTTGTACGATAGTCTGGTGGGCAATCGCCGGGCGCTCGGTATTACCTATTACCAGGCGGCGCTCGACAAAGTTCATCTGAAAAAAATAGACTCGGCCATTGTTCTTCTCCGTAAAAGTATCGCGATCAGCAAGGAGATACGGAACGTTTCTGCCTTGATAAAGGCGCACACATTGATGGCTAACATCTATCTGGAGAAGAAGAAGCCGTTTGATGCCGTGGAGCAGCTTAAAATAGCGTCACTCTACAAGGACACGCTGTACAGCACCGAGAAGAGCGGACAGATCCAGGAAATGGAGTCGTTATACGAGCTCTCATCGAAGGAGAAAACAATACAGCAACTTGCCCAGGACAATCTCACACAGCAACAGATCGTGACAAATCAACGTTTCTTCGTTGCGTTGCTCATGGTCGGCGTGCTGATCCTGGGATTAAGTGTTTATTTCCTCACCCGCTTCCGAAAACTCCAGGAAAAGACTAACCATGAGCTGGCCACAAAAAATGCCGCGATAGAACAACAGAAAGAAGAGATTCAATCACAAGCCGAGACGCTTCAACAGCTGAACGACCTTAAATCGAAGTTGTTCTCCGTGATCAGTCATGACCTTCGCGGGCCCATGGGAACGCTTCGCACCCTGCTGGAGCTTCTGACACGCGAGAAGGTTACGCAGGAAGAGTTCATCACAATTTCCGATAAGATCAAAAACAGTCTGAGTGTTACAGAGCGTACGCTTGAAAATCTCCTCAACTGGTCATTGAGTCAGATGGAGGGCATCAAGGCCGAGCCGCGTGTCATCGAGGTCAAGAATACCATTGATGAGACGTGCAGCCTGATGCTGGAGACCGCGCAGCGGAAAATGATCAACATTCAGAACAACATCAGCCACGAAGTTTGGGTAAAAGCGGACTCCGATCAGCTTCAGCTCATCCTGCGAAACATCATTCACAATGCGATCAAGTTCTCCAAGCCGTCCGATACGATCGTCGTCTCCGCAGAAAAGGATTTGCCATTCTGCATTATCTCCGTAAAGGACAATGGCATTGGCATGACGAACGACGAGCTTCACATGCTCATCGAGACAAAGCACTATTTCTCGAAGGCCGGAACGTTGAAAGAAAAAGGAACAGGCCTCGGTTTGTTGCTATGCAAGGAATTTATCAAGCTAAACGGCGGCGAGATGAATATCAAGAGCACCATCAACGAAGGAACTCAGGTAACATTCACCCTGCCACTCGCTCCCAACTAGTCGGCAACAAAATTGATCTTCCTGTGCGTACCATCACAGAAGGGTTTGTTACCCGATGCCCCACATCGGCAAAACGCTGTCACTTTCGATTTTTTTATCGATTCCCCTTTGGCATTCTTCACCGCGACATTACCATATACCAGCAATGGTCCGTTCACGGTCGGCTCCACGATGGTTTCGGTCTCCACTGAAACGCTTCCTTCGGTGCTTTTTTCATTGAGGATAAAACTCAATGCGCCCGACGGGCATTTTTTCACCTGTTCTATGATCTTATCGGTGGTAGAATTTTCCATTGTAATCCACGGGCGTTTCTTCGGATCGAACACTTCGCCCAGTCCCTTGAAACATTTTGCAGAATGGATGCACCGTGATGGTTGCCATAAAACTGTTACGTCTCCAATTGAATATTTTTTTTTCGTTTCTTCAA
>CBHTUB010000061.1:0-17947 GCA_966095595.1 uncultured Chryseosolibacter sp.
ATTATTTTTATTCTGGGATCGATCTTTTCGATCTATAAGCTGCGGGTAACGTCAATTCAAAAACAGAAAGCGAGGCTGAAGCGCAAGGTGAGGAAACGTACCTTGCAGATCGTCAGAAAGAACGAAGAGATCAATGCGCAGGCCAATGAGATCAAAGCCATCAATGAGAACCTCGAGATGCTGGTCAGGAACCGGACAATCGAGCTTGAACGGAAAAACAAAGCGCTTGAACGTTATGCCTTCATCAATGCCCACAAACTGCGCGGTCCGTTGGCAAGTATCCTCGGGCTGATTGAGCTGATGTCCAAAGAAGAAATGAAAGGGGAGTGCAAGGTATTCCTTGGCCATCTTAAAAGCTCTGCCGAACAGCTCGACGCCACTATCCATACGATAACCGCGGCGATTGAAGGGAACGAAGCCAATGAGATCAAGAGAACGCAAGACAACGGAAAATCCGACGGGCCCGACTTGACCGCCTCTGAAAATTAGCGGGAAATGTCGATGATAGCCAGTTCACGCCGTTATCTCCTTACTTAATTGCCGATATCTGCATAACGCATTTGCCCACTTCATCTGTTCAATGGTATTGCACTCGGCTTCGAAAAGCTGTGGTGATGCTACGAGTATACATATACATTTCGCCCGGCTTGTGGCAACGTTGAGCCGGTTTGGATTGAAGAGGAAGTTCATGCCACGCGGCGCATCTTCGACTGTCGACGCTGTCATGGAATAAATTACTACCGGAGCCTCACGACCCTGGAACTTATCGACGGTTCCAATGTCGATGTTTGGAAGTTTTTCTTTCAGGGCATCGACCTGAGCGTTGTAGGGCGCTACCACCAGGATGTCTTTTTCCGTCAGTCGTTTTGTTACACCCTCCTTGTCAGTCCACGAGCCTTGTTTCAAAAGATCGGAAATGATCTGACTCACTTTGTCGATCTCTTCATCCGACCGATTTTGATTGGCCGTGTGCGTCACGGGAACGTAGAATAATCCTTCACCGTCGAAGGCCGTTCCTCCGGTGACCTTCTGGTTGGCCAGTTCGGGTAACGCGGTAAGCTCTCCCCTGTAAAAGATCTCCGAGGTAAATGTCGCGATCTTCGGATTGATCCGCCGCGTAACATTCAGGAACAAGCCTTTTTCTTTTGGCATCACGGCGTTGCCTTCGAGGAGATGGGTCAATCCCGCCACGCCGCTACCCTCGGGGTGTGCGCCGCGTTGTGGTTGCTCCAGCTGTTGTGGATCGCCGAGAAGAATGAGGTTTTTTGCAGCCCGTGAGGCAGCCAATACCTGTGAGAGCGCCATCTGTCCTGCTTCATCGACAATCAGATAATCCAGCGAATCGGTGAATCCATCGTCAGCCCATAGCCATGCCGTTCCACCTGCCACGAAAAATGAATTAATGGCCTGTTTTACTTTTTCTTTTTCTGTCTGCTGTTGAATCCATGACGGCATGTCCATCTTTTCATTGACCTTATGCACAAAGTCGATCTTTACGCCAAGGTTTTTCGCTTCGGCATAGACCGTTTCGAACAGTGTTGTGATCACCCGGTGACTGACAGCGGTGACACCGACTTTTTTCTTTGCCCTGATGAGATTGATGATGATGTGCGCACCGGTGTATGTCTTTCCCGTTCCCGGAGGCCCCTGGATCGGCAGGATGCTTCGGTTGAGGTTCAACGCGATTCGAACGGCAGCATCTTTCAGGGATTCTCCGTCATTTACAATCGCACCTTCCTGCCTGTCGAGCAATTGTGGCTTGCGACGCATCAGCAGATCCTTTGACGCCCAGAAGTCACCCATGCGTTTCAATCCTATATCTTCTACTTCATTGGCAATGCTCAATATCGATCGCCATAACGATTCAATTCTGATGATGTCATACTCGTGGATGGCATAGGGATGAAGGTCGACCGTCTTTTTGGTTTTTTTGATGTCTATTGTTCTGTTCACGCCGTCGATGGCGACGACCGTTCCCAATTGGATGCCGATGCGATTTTCTTCATTGTAACTATTCACAACAAACACCGTGTCGTCTTCCTTCAGGGTGGTGTCCTGATCGATGAATGAGTACCGGTGTACGGGAAGATTTTTTTCCGATACCACTTTCTGAAAGGTCAACCCCACAATGGCATTTCTGTCTTCGATGAGGTCGTCGTATTCAGCGGTTTGCAAACGAAAGTGTTCCCACCACGCGGTTTTATTTTCGCGACGAAAATATTGAAGTTGATTCGCCAATAACCACCTGGCCTTCTGCTCATCATTCCATGTTGACGGGTCGTCGGGAAGGGTGCTGGTCAGCGATTCGAAAAGCAGCTTCGATCTTTTCTCGAGCTCCAGCAATTTTTCATCCGGAGGATCGGACGTAAAGACCGGGCGTAAAATGCTTTCTCCGTTCTCGAGCAGTTTCCCGCGCTCGCTTTCCAGCCATCGGTGCAGCGCTTCCGTTGCAAAGCAATCGTCCTGGTTGTACACCCTTACGGTCTCGATGATCTTTGCGGGAAGCGAATTGTATTCGTTCAACTGCAGCGCACGCTCCAGCTGTTTTCGGGCAAGGCTCGCGTCACGCAGGTCGGCCATGCGCACATATCTTGTAAAGCGCTCGATGTCCTTGA
The DNA here is from genome assembly GCA_966095595.1 of uncultured Chryseosolibacter sp. Lineage (GTDB taxonomy): Bacteria > Bacteroidota > Bacteroidia > Cytophagales > Cyclobacteriaceae > Chryseosolibacter. The sequence goes on from CBHTUB010000061.1 coordinate 2,616, forward strand.
GTGAGTACCTTTCTACGCTCGCGATAATCGCTTCTTTTACGACCGCGTGCAGGTCGACAAACTTTCCGTTCCGCAGCAGATCGTCCAGCTCCTGTTCGTAAACCGCATAGTTGTGCGCAAGCCGTTTTATTGTCGATGGCTCGTACGGCGCATAGTGATAGACAAACAAGTCGGGGTAGCGACGAAGACGCTCAAGTATAAATTCCATGACCTGTTTAAATGCGCGCTTTTCTTCGCTTCTTGTGGTTGCCCGGAACGTCTCGTATTTCAGTTCGTCGTTATCATGGAATGCTACACCGAACAAATACTCGAGGCTTCCCCCTGGGAAGTATGCATCGCCTTCGATGTCGAGATAAATGTCGCCCTTTGACGGAGCGGGAAGTCGGTTGAAGCCGCGCTTTTCCTCTATTGGAAGGATCGGCTGATGTACGAGGGAGTTTTTTACGCGTCCGTCAAGCTGGATCTGAGCCTGTGTTTGCTTCTTGAGCAGATTCTCGTAGCTGCCTCTCTGCGGGCGTTGTATTGTTTCTGCAATTGCAAAGCTCTCCAGGGTTTTGATATTCTGTTTGCCGAGCTCATCGATCTGCGAATTTCGAAGACCTGCAACGAAGGATAAATGATCGTCGGCTCGCCGCTGTTCGTTGCAAAGCTGCCACCAGTTGCAGATGCCGCAATGGTCTACCGGTTGCGGGTAGGTTTGTTGCTCCATGCTCACCGCAACCTTGAAATTGTTTTTTACCACGGCATAGTATGCCTTGAAATCATTGAACCCATAGTCTTCGATCCTGAAAGGAGTGCCTGGAACAACGACAGAAAACTTTTGAGGTTCGGCGCCCTGCACAATGGCAAGCAGCTCAGTGTAGAAGCAAAGCTGGATGATGGCAGATGTCCTGGTATTCTGTGAAAGTTTCGTATCCTGAACTTCGTATTGCCAGTTACCGAACCGGCTTTTTCCGGGCACACGGATAAGAATGTCCGGATATCCACCCCACTGACCATCTTCCAGGCGGCCCTGGACAATTACATCCAGGCCTTTGGACATTGCCTCGACGGTCTCTTCCATGGTTTTTCTTTCGGAGTTCGTGCAAGCTAAATTCTGCTGTCTGAGATGCCCGACATAGGCATTTTCATGTTCGATACCCCGTTGGATCAACACCTCCAGTACGGGGTCTGAATGTCGTGGGATCGGTTTGCCTTCTATGGTGTATCTTCTCGTTAGCTGAGTGGCATGCTTGCAGGAGAGGTAGGTCGACAGGTCTGATGCGAAAAAAAAGAAATGTTGATCGCGGTACTTCATGGTCTTAGCCTTCAATGCGTAAGATCGTTTTTTTGACGGTGTTCGCAAAACGGGCACGCGATTTTGGCAAGGACTCAATACCTGGTGTGACAACGGCTTGAGGCGACCGTGTGAAGTTGGAGCGGGTATGTAATTTTTTGCTACAGGGAAAAATTTCCTGAAATCAAACTTCCGGAAAGTTGCGTGGAGATTGAGGTTCTTGTTATTTTTAAGCCACAATGCGTATGGTAACCGAATGGCCGGTCGTACGAATCAAAAGCATTAGGAACCGCTGAAAACTTTTAAAGGGTTGAGCGGTTTTTCCATTTTATAACGGTTAGCGAAACCATCATATATGAACATTCTTTATGTTGAGGACGACCAGGATGATTGCGATTTGTTCGTCGCAGCAATCGAGCAGCTGAAGCTTGGTCGTGATGTCAATTGTATTATAGCCAATGACGGGGAAGAAGCGCTTGCCAAGCTGATCGACTTCCCTCAAAATCCGGACGTCATTTTCCTCGACATCAACATGCCCAAGATGGACGGCCGCGAGCTTTTGACGGAGATCCGCAAGCATGATAAGCTCAAAACGATCCCCATCGTAATATTCTCGACCAGCATCAATAGCGTGGAAGTGGAGTTCTTCAACAGGATGGGAGTGTTCACGTTTTTTAACAAGCCGGGAGATTTCAATCAGCTTTGCGATTCACTACGAATGATCCTTAAACACAAGGTCCCGGCACGGCAATTCTCCTAGATGCCGTTGAGGGATTTGTTTTTGTATATCACGACCAGTTCGCCGTTCTGCTCGAGAATGAGTGTGTCCACGTCGTTTAAGTTCACGACCCCTTTCCCGTGAAGCAGCCGTTGAATATCTTCCTCAGTTAGCTTATTCTCGAGGATCGCGCCCTTGAGGAATTTGCCATTGTGAAAGATCATAAAAGAGCGCGGATAACGCTTTGAAGTACCGGTGGCTTTGGACTCAAGTGTCGTCATGAAATAATGGACGAGAACGGCACAGAGAAAAAACAAAACCTTGCTTTGAAACGGAATTTGTCGGTTCCCGACGACGAAAAATACAACCAGTCCAATGAAAACGGAGATCGCAAGCTCGTGGGCATGCAGCATGCGCGGTGTCGACAACGCCTTGTTGAGCAGATAATATTTTACAAAGACAAACAATGATATGACGAGCATAAACAGCGCAAGGGTCAGCATCGGCTGGATCAGGTTGTTGTGCATAGTTTCCATTTTATGTCGTGTCTCGTGGCTGAGATCACATTTTGATGAGAACGTTAAAAAAGCATTCCCATTCGCCGTTAGGCCTTGAATTTTTCCTTTCGGCGCTCCCTTACGTATTGTGGGTCGTTGAACGAGATATTGAAGTGGATAATGCGTTCGATGGTACTCAGGAGCAATATATTTCTATCGATGGGAAACCCGTGGAGGTCCTGATCCATCAGCTGGACAATGTAGTCGCCGGTAGCATCTTCTTCGAGCGCTGCCACGGCCGTGGTGATCAGTTCATGGCTTTCCTTCAGGATGATGCCGATCACATTATTGCTTTCCAGGCTGTATCGGAGCTCTGCAAGTATTTCGTCCCTGTTACTCTTGATTTGGCTGGTTATTACCTCAAATGGCATAATCCTCGATTTGAAAACACCCTAAATCCCCCTGCAAGACCTCCAATCCCGGGTGTAACCTGTGTGTGCGGAAAAAAGCGTGCCTGTGAGGGTATTTTCCTTTGAAGGATCGCCCGGGATAGAACGGAGATTGCTTAGATAAGGTTATGTCTCTCAAAATGTTATACTTATTTTTGCCCGGCTTTTATACCACTGGCGTGTTTTTTAGTAAAAGAGCAAAGCGTAAAATACGCGTTTATGATTTCTCCACCCGAAGTCATATTGTCTTGTATTCAGGCAATGATCACACCCGCGCTACGTTTTTTAACATTTAAAGAAACCTCCCACGACTTTTAAACCCAGTGAACTCTCTAGATGCAAATGTTAGAACATGCTGACGTGAACATGTGGCAGGACATGTTTATGTCAATCATTGAAGACGCCGATTCGAACATCCTCCTGCTTGATGAGGAATTCAGAATAATAAATCTTAATCCCGGCTTTTATTGGATATTCTTCGAGACCTACGGAATAGAGCTCAAGAAAGGCAATTCTATTCTGGAATCGATGGAATCCATCAGCCCACAGCTCACCCACGAATGGAAAGAAAGATGTATTACAGCGCTTAGCGGTACGCCGATCAAGGTGGAGGACTGCTTTGAAGTGGATGGACGAAAATATTACTGGGAGATCCACTTCAAATGCGTGGCTGGACCGGATGCCACACAGGTGGTTTCGGTGTTCAGCCGCGATATCACGATCAGAAAAGCTTATCAGCGAAAAATTCTCGAAAACGAGGCTAACCTGCGTTCGGTATTTAATGCCATCGAAGACAGCCTGTGGCTCATCAATGCCGACTACGAGCTGATAGATTTCAACAAGGCATCTTTCAAAAAGCACAAGCAGGCCTACGGCATAAAGCTGATGCGCGGCAAGAACATTTTCGATCTTTTGCCGGATGACACTGCCCTGCGCGAGACCTGGCGCCTGCGCTACGAAAGCGCCATCAGGGGAAAAAGCGATAAGTATGTCGACACTTATGTGATAGAGAAGGAACCGAAAACCTTCGAGACCAAAACGTATCCGATCGTCGACGTCAACAAGGTGGTGGGTCTTACGGTATTCTCGCGCGACATCACGAATCAGACCCGTGCTGAAGATCTTCTGAAGAGGCAGAATGAAGAGCTTACGAAGATCAATGCAGAGCTCGACCGGTTTGTCTACAGTGCTTCGCATGACCTGAGAGCGCCACTCATGTCGATCAAGGGTTTGCTCAATATGATCAAGGTAGATCCCGACAAGAACAATGCGACCCATTATCTCGAACTCATGGAGCGCAGCGTAACCAAGCTTGACAACTTCATCTCCGACATTATTCACTATTCGCGAAATTCCCGCATGGATATCCTGCCGATGTCCATCGACTTTACAGCTTTGGTGCAGGAGTCTATCGACTCACTGAAATTTATGGAAGGGGCGGAAGATGTCCGGTCGATCAAGACCTTGAATTGCGAGACCCCGTTCTTTTCCGACTACAGTCGCCTGCTCATAATTTTCAACAATATGATCTCCAATGCCGTGAGGTATCGCGACACATGGAAGCAGGATTCGTACCTGAAGATCGATATCACCGTCGATGAAAAAGAAGCCGTGATCAGCTTCTCGGACAATGGTGTCGGGATTGCAGAGGAGTATGTAGACAAGATATTCAAAATGTTCTTCCGCGCCAATGCCGACAGCAAGGGATCGGGTCTCGGACTTTATATCGTGAAAAGTGCGGTCGAGAAATTGAATGGGGTGATCAAAGTGCAGTCGAAGGTGGGAGAGGGGACGACCTTTACGGTGTCAATACCCAACCTGCTACCTGAGCTTCACGCTCAAAAGTCGGCGTAAACCTGCAAGATTGACGGAAAAACCGGTTATTAAGTTTCTGTTAATTTTCATTACTTCGCAGTGTGAAAATTTTTGAAAGAGACTGGAGGCTTAGCGGTAATATCTATTGGGGTCTCGTTCTTCGCCTTCTTCTGTCGATGTTCCTTTTTACCCTGTGCCGCATAGGGTTTTATCTTTTTAACACCAACTTTTTTCCCGACATGACGGCAGCTAATTTCCTCACGCTGCTCGCCGCCGGAATGAAGTTCGACCTGGTGGTCGTGCTATACACCAACGCCCTGCTCATCCTGCTGACGCTCGTTCCCTTCGATCTTAGATTCAGGTATGGTTATCAGGAAGCCCTGCGATATATATTTTTTATCACCAACGGCTTCGCGATTGCCCTCAACGTTTGTGACTTCATCTACTACAAATTCACACTTCGCAGGACGACTGCCGATATCTTCAAGCAATTTGAGAATGAACAGAACATCGGGGGGTTGATGCTGCAGTTTATAATGGATTATTGGTATGCCGTGCTGTTCTGGATATTGCTGGTTGTCGTTATGGTAAAGCTTCACAACCGCATTCGGGTATGGGGACCTCAGACCAGGAACCGGATACTGTATTACGCCGGCGGAGTCGCACTGATACCGGTCGTTGCCTATTTATTTATCGGTGGCGTGCGGGGAGGGTTCCGTCACAGTACCAGGCCCATAACGTTGAGCAACGCCGGCGAGTATGTGAAAGATCCGAAAGACATTGCCATCGTGCTGAACACGCCGTTCACCCTGATGCGCACCCTCGGAAAGACAAAGGTTCAGCGCGTCACGTACTATCAGGATAGTGTCGCATTGGAAAAGGCCTATTCACCGGTTCACATTCCACCCGACACGGCCGCATTCGTCAATAAAAATGTCGTGGTCATCATTCTCGAAAGTTTCTCGAAGGAATTCTTCGGCACTTTTAACCGGGACAAGGAAAATGGCCAGTACAAGGGATATACACCGTTTCTCGACTCACTGGTCGACCATAGCCTCACTTTCGAATATTCGTTTGCAAACGGCCGCAAGAGTATCGACGGCTTGCCTTCCGTCGTGAGCAGTATTCCTTCTCTTGGCGTGCCTTATTTTCTCTCGCCGTATTCCGGTAACAAGATCAACAGCCTCGCGTCACTTCTGAATGACAAGGGCTATCATTCTTCATTCTTTCACGGTGCCCCGAACGGTTCCATGGGCTTCCAGGCTTTCATGAACCTCGCCGGCGTAAAGGAATATTACGGGATGACCGAGTATGGAAATGATGACGACTTTGACGGCCTCTGGGGTATTTGGGATGACAAGTTCTTCAAGTTTTACAGCCGAAAGCTGAACGAGTTTCCACAGCCTTTTGTGTCTGCCATATTTACGGTGACGTCTCATCACCCGTTCGTGATACCTTCAGAGTTTGAGGACGATTTTAAAGGAGGCCCGCTTCCCATTCACAAGTGTGTCCAGTACACAGACCACACCTTGAAGGAATTTTTCCGCGATGTGTCGAAGATGCCCTGGTACAAGAACACGATCTTCGTGATTACGGCGGACCACACCTCGTCCAACATCCAGTTTCCCGAGCATCGCACCGCCTGGGGATTCTACTCGGTGCCCGTGATCTTTTTTACTCCCGACGGAAGCATGAAGGGGAGAAGAAACGAGATCGCCCAGCAGATCGATATCATGCCCACCGTGCTCGGGCAATTGAACTTTGATCGTCCCTACATCGCCTACGGACGGGATATACTAAAGGAGGATGTGGAACCGTTTGCCTTCAACTACAAGGACAACACGTACCAGCTGTTTGAAGGAGATTTTCTGCTTGTGTTTGATGGCGCCCGGACGTTGGGCCTGTACAACTTCAAGACCGACAAGATGGTAGAACGCAACATCATGAATGACTATCCGGATGTCGTGACCCGGATGGAGGCAAAGATCAAGGCAATTGTTCAGCAATACAACAATCGATTGATAGAAGACCGGATGACGGTAAGGTAAACCTGCCCTGCGCTGGCGCGTGATTTTTATCGGTTCCCCTGATTTTATCAGGGCCCGTCACGTATCATGGAAAAAAGAGTTTACTTCAGGAATCTTAATGCATTAAGGTTCTTCGCTGCGCTTGCGGTAATTTTTCACCACGTAGAGCAATATAAGTTTTGGTCAGGTTTGCCCAACGTATGGGGAAATACTTCAATAGATGCGCTCGGACACAAAGCGGTGTCCTTTTTCTTTGTCCTGAGCGGATTCCTGATCACGTATCTCCTATTGGAAGAGCATAGGCGCACGGACGATATCAGCATCAGAAACTTTTATGTTCGCCGTATTCTCCGCATCTGGCCGCTTTACTACCTGATCGTTTTTATCTGTATGTTCTTTCTTCCCTTCGTGTTCGACACCTGGAATATCGGGGGAGATTTCTTTGCCAGGAATTACTGGCTCGTCACGATCCTGCTTTTGCTTGTATTACCGAATGTGGTGCGCACTTTTGTACCGAATGTCATCGGCGGAAATCAATTATGGTCGATCGGTGTCGAAGAGCAGTTCTACCTCGTATGGCCGGTTCTCGTGAAGCGTTGTATAAATGGCCTTTTGACTTTTCTCCTTGGATTCATTTTTCTGAAAGTCGCTATCACCATAGGACTCGAGGCCCTCGCGGCACGTTGGGACACACTGATCGCTCAGAAGGTACTCAGGCTCTGGATCTTGCTTCAGGTCGAACAAATGGCGATCGGCGCGATTGGCGCCTGGGTGTTGTTCAATAACAAAGTGAAGATCCTCGCGTTGATCTATAAACCGGCGGTATTTTGTCTCAGTTGCATTCTGGTCGGCTTGCTTTTCGTTATTCCCGTGCATCATTGGTGGATACACTATGCGGAAGCTGTTGTGTTCACAGTGCTGATCATGAATGTGTCCACAAACCCGGCGATGAAGTTTTCCCTCGAGACCCGGGGCTTGAACACGCTTGGCAACATTTCGTACGGCATCTATATGTATCACACGGTTTGTATTACGTTCTGCCTCTATACGCTTAAGTACTTCAGCGTTCCGCAATACAACTATCACCTTTTCAATGTTCTGCTGTACAGTTCGTCCATTGTCATAACGATAGGCATTTCATACCTGTCGTACGAGATGTTTGAAAAACGTTTTCTCGAATTCAAGGAGAAATTTATGGTGGTCAAGAGCGGAGCGGATCAGCCTGCCGCGTCGCGGGCGACAACCGTTTCCAGACCGCGTTGGTCGATGATGCGGTTCGTTCCCCAGTGGGTATTGGCCGTCTATAGAAGATATTGGTCTTAGGCAAGGTTGTGATAGACCTGCTGCACGTCTTCATCAGCTTCCAGAACCTCCACCAGCTTCAGCACTTCGTCCTGCTGTTCTTCCGATAGCTCTTTCGTTGTGGTCGGGATATAATGGATCTCCTGGCTCTTTGCGTCGAGATTCCTGGATTCCAGAAACTTTTGCATGTGACCGAATTCAGTGAACTTGGTATAGATGATTATTTCATCTTCGTTTCTTTCGATGTCTTCGGCGCCGGCATCGATGAGGTCGAGTTCCAGCTCGTCAAGGTTTAGCCTGGCGGGATCGAATTTGAATACGCCTCTTCTGTCGAACATGAAAGCCACCGAGCCGGAGTTGCCCATGGCGCCGCCGTTCTTCGAAAAATGCAGGCGAATATTTGCTACCGTTCTGGTCGGGTTGTCCGTAGCGCACTCGACCATGATCGGTACGCCGTGCGGGCCGTATCCTTCGTAGGTGACTTCGGTGTAGTCCTTTTCTTCTTTTGAGGATGCCCGTTTGATGGCAGCTTCCACACGATCCTTGGGCATGTTCACCCCTTTTGCGTTCTGCATCGCCAGCCTCAGCTTCGGGTTGTTTTCGGGGAGGGGCCCGCCTTGCTTGACCGCAATTGCAATGTCTTTTCCAATACGGGTGAACGCCTTGGCCATCTTGTCAAAGCGTGCGAACATCTTGTGCTTCCTCTTTTCGAAAATACGTCCCATGATACTTCTGTTAGTGGGGCAAAATTAGAGGACTTACGGAAATGAGCAAATCCCCGCTTAAAGGTTTAGCGCTTAAATGAGCCACTATTTTGTTGCAGGAGTCATTGAGGCCCGGCGCGACTTTTCCCACGTAACAGACTGCCGACCCTTCAGATGCCGGAAAAAACCTGCATAAACGGACAAATTCATGATACAGAAATAATAGGGTACGAAAAAACCCTTAATCGAGACCTTCTTATCCCGGTTCGCGTATCCGGCAAGAGCCAGCAGGTAAAAACCCAGCTGACCAGTCATCATTAACATATACAACCACGATCCGGTCATCGCCAGCCACAGGTTTGCGATGAAGATCACCGGTAATGCCAGGGGTGCAAGGGTCCACCTCAAAACCCTATGCGAAATGTATTGAAAGGACAGGATCCCGTATCGGAACGGATTCAGCAAATGTGATAGTTTCGACATAGCCTGAAATGCGCCGGCAGAAATACGGACTTTACGTTTCCACTCCTCTTCAACGGATACCGAAGCAGTCTCCGTAGCATAGGCATCCGGCTCGTAAATGAACCGATACCCGTTGGCTGCAATGCTCATGGATAAATAAAAATCTTCGATGATCGTATTCTCTTCCGGCTCCTTGTACAATTCGGTTCTGACGGAGAACAATTCCCCTGCTGCACCCACGACCGAATACACTTCCGAGTCTTTCTTTTTCAGGAACGATTCATACTTCCAGTATAGGCCTTCGCCGGCACCTGATGCATTGTCAGCTTCACTCTTGAATATTCTTTTTTCCCCGGCTACACCGCCCACCCTGGGGTCGGCATAATGCCTTACAATATTTCTTATGGCCTGAGGATTGAGATGAGTATTGGCATCGGAGAATACGACGATCGGCGTTTTAACGGACCGCATCACACGATTGACGGCATGGATCTTTCCCTTTCGCGCCGGTTCATGGAACAAAGTAATGCTGGAATATTCGGTTACAAAGTAAAGATTGAGCTTGTGCGCCGGATAGTCGAGCGTCAGCGTATTGGCGATCTTGTTTTCAATGAACTCTTCTTCATTATAGGCAGCGACAATAAAGGTCACTTCGGGAAGATTTTCTTCACTGAATCCTGGTGACTTTTTTTGTTTTTTGATTTTGGAGAGTAAAAGGATCACGATTCCATATCCCAGGTAGGTATATAAAACAGTCAATACACCTATCCAGAAAACTGATGATGCAAAAGTTGTCATGCGCAGAGCTGAATTCTAGTTCGATTAACGATTGTGCTGTTGGTTAGAATAATCTTATGCCACGCCAAAAGAAAAAGTATCAGGGTTCGACCGTTCACTGCTGCATTGGAACGGGATTTTTACCGGCTGTCGCGGCAATCGGCACTTTTGTGCAAATGACTTCCGCGTTAGCGGAGTGATCCAAAGAAACTGCGATGAGCTGAACCGATTGCGTATAAACTCAGTGTGAAATGAAAATCGTTCTATCGGTAGTTTTTATGTTGCTGGTGTTCGGCGCGCGGGCTCAGTATGTACCGAACAATGCTCAGGCATTTCAATTCGCGCCCGTGATAAATCCGGGATTTACGGGAATCGAAAGCTATGACGATCTCAAATTATCCTATCGATATCAATGGGCCGGCTTTGGAGGATATTCCCCAAAATTCATCAATCTGTCATACAATACACGTCTGAAAGATCCGGTGGACCTTTCGTATAACTCGATCAGGATCAGCAATCCGTCAATGGTCCGGGTCCCGGCATGGAAGAGGACCATCCATGGTTTGGGTGGTCATATCTTTCAGAGCAAAGTGGGGATCATTGAATCCATCGGAGGCGGGCTGACCTATGCCCTGCATTATCCGCTTGTCCGTTCGTGGAAGCTTTCGCTGTCCGGAGGTTTGTTTCTCGAGAATCGGAAGATGGATGTTTCTGAAGTGACGCTCCGGGATCCCGATAACGATAGCTACTATAATCATTTGCTGAACAGCTCGAGTAGTCAGACGGATCTGAATCTCAGGGTTGGATTCCTATTCTATTCAAAGGATTTTTATTTCGGATACAGCTATTTGCCTGTTGTAAACACAGCCATCAGCTCGAGCGAGATCGCGTTTGATGAAGCATTTTACACATCTGCCTTCCAGGTGGGAAAAAGCATAAGGGTCAATCCGAATTTCGATGTCAAAACCAGCCTCAACGTCTTCATGTTGAAGAACGGTTCGGCGGTCGTGGACGGACAGGTGAAGGGCTACATACAAAACAAGGTGTGGGCAGGTCTGGGATATCGCAGCACGAAGGCCGGCATGGCCATGATCGGTTTTAATTTCAATTCGATGTTCAACGCAGCGTATACATATGAAGTGCTGTTCGGCGACTTCCAGCAATTTGGCGGAAGCAGTCATGAGCTTGTACTCGGTGCTCGATTCAACAATTTCAAGAAAAATAATCAATTCACATGGTAAAAGCATGGTCGCTATTGGCAGGGTGTCTTTTGACTGTTGCCTGCGCGAACGGGCAGACCCTCGAGTTCTCAAACGTTACAAAGCTTCCCTCTACGGTGAACAGCAGCGGCGAAGAGAGCATGCCGTTATTGTCCCCCGACCAGTCGAAGCTTTACTTCATCCGATCGGTCTACGACGGAAATACCGGGGGGAAGTATGCAGGTCAGGATATCTGGGTAAGTGAGAAAAAAAGCGATAAATGGACCACTGCTTCCAATAACCTGAACATGCTGAACGGCCGCGAGAACGACGTCCTGATCGGGTTGAAGAAAGATGGACGCACATTGTACACGTTCAAAAGTACGCCCTCCGAAAAGCTCGAAGGCATTTACTTTACTACACTGGTGAATAATCGCTGGACGTCTCCGGCATTTGTTCCCATCGAAGGGATCGACAACGATGACTTTATCGGAATGTTCGTTTCTCCCGACTACGATGTTCTCATTATCTCCATGAAGGCACCGGATAGCAGGGGCGAAGAAGACCTTTACATAAGCCTCAGGGATAAATCCGGCGCTTGGACAACACCCCGCAATCTCGGACCTACGATCAACACGACCGGTTTCGAGATCTCTCCGTTTCTCTCGGCCGACAAGAAGAGACTGTTCTTTGCCAGCAACGGACATGAAGGATTCGGAGACGCCGATCTTTTTTATTGCGAACGTCTATACAACTCGTGGGAGACATGGTCGGCGCCCGTCAACCTGGGACCGCAGGTAAACTCGAAGAAATTTGACGCCTACCTGTCTATCTATGGCGACAGCGTAGCCTATTTTGTCAGTAACCGCGATCAGCAACTGTCGGATATCTACAAGGCAACGGTGAAAGTCGACCCTGGACTTTTGTCTCCCGGGCAGAAATACTTGCCGCAGGAAGAATGGAATGCTGTGGTAGGAAAAAATGTATTGCAACAATTTACTTTCGAGGAACGGGCAAAAACGCTTACGTCTGCACAGAAAGAGCTCATCTATTACATTTCGAAAAAAATATCCGACAAGCGGGACATCAACGTCCATGTGCTCGTGACAGAGGAGGAAGATAGCGAGCTTACCGGTGAACGATTAAAGGAGATCTACGGAGCATTGCGCCAGGCGGGACTCGACGCCTACAGGATCAAGGAAGATCAGAAGGCCGAGTTTATCAAGAAAGGGCAGCGCGGAGTGATACAGCTCATGTTGTTTAAATAAGTCCCCGACGATCACAACGCCAAACCTACAACGCGAAACCCGGAACCAGGAACGCGAAACCAACAAACGCGGAACCCAATCAACGCGTTCCCTACCTGAACGGCTTATAATACTTCTGATGTGCCAGCGCAAGCATTTCGCGATCGCCGGAAGAGTCGCCATAGGCGATGATCTCGTCGAAGTCAGCGAGGTCGAACACTTCCCTGATGCGGCAGACTTTTTCGGCACCATGGCAGTTCTTGCCCAATATCTTGCCTGTGATCTTGTCGTCTTTGACCTCCAGCTGTGTTGCAAGGCAGAGAAGATTGTATTTATCGCACCAGGGTTTTACCCAGTCTTGCGGCGAGGCGGAGACAACGGCAATAGTCGCTCCGTTGTTTTGATGCCACTCGATCGTATCGAGTACGCCGGGGCGTACCAGCGAAGGAACAACGAACCTGGCGAAGCTTTCACATTTTTGTTTGAACTCTTTGGCGTCTATTCCCTTCAGGAACCAGGACAAAAAATATTGTTTCGCTTTCCAGTTCTTGATGAGTCTCGTTACATACAGAAACAGAATGGGAAGTAAACAGCCTATTCCTATGCAGTACTTCCATTTGCCGTGATAGTGGATCATGAACTGAGCCAGCGTATCACGCATGGTGATCGTCCCGTCGAAGTCCAGGAGCACCAGCTGTCGCTTCGATGGATGGGTTTCTTCCGGCTTAAGTCTCTTCTCCGCGAGCATACGACATCACGTTGTATAGATGATGATATAAAACCCGATGATCCAGCTGGCGATCGTAAACAGGATGAATTTGTCCTTCAACAGGACCGTAGTCGGCGATCCGCTTCGTTTTTCAACAAATGTTATTTGCAGATACCTCATCACACCTGCGATCACGAAGATCGTTGTGATAAAAAGGTAATTGCTGTCGAACCTCTCCGTTACCTCGGGAGATACCGTATACATAATGTACGCCACTACCATTACCGCCGATACCAGCGTAAGACATGAATTGATGAATTCGAGGTTGTAGGCGCGTGACGATTTCCTGACGATCTCACCGGTCTTTAGTTGTATGATGAGGTCGTCCCTGCGTTTCGCAACGATCAGGAATAACGACAACAGCAGTATCATCAGGGATAACCAATGTGAGACTTCGACTCCAGCCAGCACTCCGCCTCCATAGGTTCTGATGAGGAAGCCTGACGATACGATAAACAAGTCGATGATGGGTACGTTCTTGAGTCCGAATGAATAGGCCAGGTTGATCGCAAAATAGATCAGCAACAACGCCATAAAAATTGTATTGGTGGCTGCAGCGATCAGAATGCCTGTCGACGCAAAGATCACGACGAGTATCCAGGCCGTGAATCCATTGACGTCACCGGCGGCAATGGGCCGTGATTTTTTCCTCGGATGTAGCCTGTCGACATGACGATCCTGATAGTCGTTTACGATATAGATCGAAGAAGCGACGAGGCTAAACGCCAGGGCGCCGAGTATGAGGTGCCATAGTTGTGGCCAGGCAAACAAACTGCCGGCGAAGAAACTCGGAACGAAGACGAACAAGTTTTTGACCCATTGTTTCACCCTGATGAGGCTGATCACTGAAGCAACGGTGACCTTACCAGATATTTTCGAGGTCTTCTTTTCTATACTTGTAGTTCCGGGTGTGGTATATTGAAGATCCATTAGTTCTTTTCAAATTAAGTGCGTCCTTTCTAAACCATCTTGAAAACCATGCCACGGGTAGAAGGAAGCCGAAGAAGACGATGCTGAGTAGTATTCGCGAATTGATCCACCCGAGTCCCGAGGCGAGCCGGAGCCATAACCATTCAACAGCTTTTGCCGCTGCATCTACAAAAACGGTAACGAGTCCGACGATCAGCGCCGTGTTGACAAGAACGGGCAGGTCAAATATTTTCGATAAAGCGAGTAGCCCCGTTACAATGACCAGCAATGTCTTGTATCGATCCTGTACCTGCACGGTGTGACGAACATTAGAATAATGTATAGATGAAAGGGGCTACAGCCGAACTGCCGCCAATTACGATCATTACGCCAATGAACAACAACACCAGGATCACCGGTGTCAACCACCACTTTTTCCGCTCCATCATAAAGGAGTAAAGATCTCTCATGAAGTCCATATCAATTTTACTTTTAAGTCAACAACACTTTATCTTTCAATCCAAAGTAAATTCTTCCTTCCAGTTGTCCTTCTCCTGCCAGTAAGGCTGATCCTTCTTGGCGAAGACGAAATTTCCTACCACGAGATAGTCCATCTCGGTGCGCATAAAACATCTGTAAGCGTCTTCCGGTGTACAGATGATCGGTTCGCCGCGCACATTAAAGCTGGTATTAACAATCACGCCATATCCCGTTTGCTTTTTGAATTCCTGGATCAGCTCATAATACCTCGGATTCGTTTCCTTGTGTACGGTCTGAATTCTCGCCGAAAAATCGATATGTGTGATCGCAGGCATGTCTGATCGCAGATGATAGAGTTTTTCCTTGAGATTGAAATTGTGGTATCCCGGTGGCAAAGTTTTTCTACGATTTTCTACAACGGGTTGAACCAGCAGCATGTAGGGCGATGCTGACTCATGCTGGAAATACTCTTTGCATTCTTCCGCCAGCACAGAGGGTGCGAATGGCCTGAACGATTCCCTGAACTTGATCTTTACGTTGAGTTTCTTTTGCATTTCCGCGTTGCGGGGATCTCCAAGGATACTTCGTCCACCCAATGCCCGCGGTCCGAACTCCATACGTCCCTGCATCCAGCCTACCACGTTGCCTTCCGATAAAAGCGCAGCGACATGCTTACACAGCTCGGCGGAGTTTTGAAAATG
>CBHTUB010000062.1:0-17920 GCA_966095595.1 uncultured Chryseosolibacter sp.
ACGCCGTTGACCTCCTGTTCGCTGATGGTTATCGTATCCTGGCGCAGTTTACGCAGTGCCGTTAGCGGGGATTGCCTGATCTCAAACCCGCTGGCCGTTTGCTCGAGGAAAATATTTCTCGGGATGGACTGGAATCCCCGCCCCCATGTCGTCGGTACCTGATTGGCATATTCCCAATTCCCCATCCAGCCGAGCCATTCAACAGAATCGGGTGCGACGTCATCATAATTCCTGTATGCCCGCGCAGCGTAGAAATCCGCACCCCAGTCAATCCAGCGCGCATGCTCGCGCTCCGTATTCATCAACACGTCCGAGAACATGATGTGATCCACCAGCACATGACCCCAGGAGCCGGTCTGAGTGTCGTTGATGACTAACGTGGCCATCATTCCCATGAACTGTCGCACGTCCCAGCCTTTCCATTTTAATGTCTCTGAGTTATCGCCAGATGCCGTGCGCACAACCTGTCCGTTGATCACCAGGCTAATGCTGGTTCCGGCGTGATTCCCTCCACCGATAAGAAAATTGATATTGTTCTTTTCTATCGTGAAGGAATTTGATGTCAGCTTGCCAACAGATGCATCGCCGCCATTGTAGGAATTGACAAGCTGATGGGACAAGAAACCGCTGACCGTTTGCTGATCCGGAAGCGTACCCGACGCAGGTGAGCTACCAAACGCCGTCCCTTCAACGGTCCAACCTTCATAGATCGATTCAAAATCACTGAACAGATTGCCCGGCAATCCCGCACCTTCTTCCAGATACAACCGCTCGATGTCGTCAATGGTAAAAGAGGTCCCATCAAAATCACCAACAAAATATTGCATCCTGTTCGGTCCCATGCTGCAGATCAGAGTCCAGCGGCTCTCTGTCGAATTGGCAAGGGGAAGCTGAATAAGCTGTGGAACCTCCCACACCTGATGCCTCGCTCCCACGGGACCGAATGAGCTCAGATAAGTCCATTGCTTCAGATCGGTCGAGGAGTAAAAACTTACTTTACGCTCTACCGCCAACACGACAGCCATGATCCAACGTTGAGTGGCTTCATGCCAGAAAACATCGGGATCCCGAAACTCCGTGCTGTTGATCGTCAGGACGGGGTTTCCGGAGTAGTATTGAAACAATTCATGGTCGGTGCTGTACGATAGTCGCTGATCCTGAATACCGGTTGTCTTGTTATGCGCGGTGTAGACGGCAACCATCGGTTCATTCCCGTTGCCGAATCCGCTTGTGTTGTTTTTATCGAGGACCACAGAACCCGTATAGTAACTGAATGACCCATCATCTCCGCGCATGGGATAGACCTTCTGCGTCCAGTACACGAGGTCTTCCGACTCTGCATGCCCCCACCAGAAAAGGTGGTACTTATCCTGGTATTTCAACAGTCCATCCGGATCGCCGATCCATCCGCTCTCAGGGCTAAAATGAAATTGCGGACGATATTCCTCGCGGTATAACGTCTGGCCTACTGTTTCGGAAGCCAGCAGACAAGTAAAAAACAAAAAAAGGTAGAGATGCCTCATTCAAAAAAAGAGGCCTGCCACCTTTCGATGGCAAGCCTGGAACATTTAGTTTAAACTCAAATAAGCGATCGCATTTGCAGACAACAGTTCGATGTTCTGCTGATAGGGATTTTCTCCCGATGGATTGACCGTGCCACTCTCATCCTGATTCCATTCGATACCGCCGATCCCCTGAAAAATTGCCCTGCCCTGAAAATCATCCTTTGGCTCGAACTCGATGATGCCGGCCATGAAGAAGTCACCGATACCATCCCAGATCCCCAGCCACTTTGTTCCGTTCTCCTCATTGAATTTATCATAGGCAGCCGGGTTGTCATTGGCGAGACCATACACTTCCGGAATGCGTATGACGACATAGTTGTGATTCTCCCTCCAGCCTGGTCCAATGACAGGGAATGTCTTTCTTGCCCCATTGGTCGTGAGCGGAATACCACTGAACAGCGCGTGACTGCTCTCATCTTTTCCAAGAATGGCAGTTCCAACACCCCAGGTGTCCGGACTTTCAAAACCGTTACCATTCCCGATCTCAATGAAATACTTATTGGCGGGAAGCCTGCCCAACTCGATCAGATAACGGCCCGCATAGCCTAGCAGGTAAAGATTGCCTCCACTCTTGTAGTAGTCGCCGATTGCCGTGAGCACGGCAGCATCCGTGGCTATCGAAGGCATGCTGAATGATTCGCTTCCGTCGCCGTCGAGGTACCATGTCAGCGTCTTGTACTTGCTGAGGTCGGCTGATCCGTCCTTTATGCTTTGAAAGCTTACGAACTCCGATACTTCATCGTCGTAGGTGCTGAAGAACCATTCTGCGTATGCCTTTTCATCATCGTCGGTAATGTCGTTCACACTCTGGTGGTGACTGAGGAACGCCGTCACTGCAAGCACGTTGGCCGTGACCGTATACTTACCGAACACATTGCCATTCTTTACCACAAAAGTCTGGGGCACTCTCATGTCGATGGCAGTTCCGGGTGCGGGACTCACCACGGCGCCCGCCGACACGGTAAACTCCGGAACGACAGACGACACATCCGTTCCGCCAGGAAAGGTTGCTTCAATTTTTTTCTCTGCTTCATTGAGGTCGACACGCAATGCGCCGTCTACCGAAAAGGACTCGATCTTCACTTCCTTGCCAAGGTCGGCCTGCATGTCATCAAACTCGTCCTTGTCACATCCGCTGAGGATGAGCATCGCCGCGAGCACACCTGAGCCCACGACATGCTTGATATTATTTCGAAAATTCATTGTCTCGATAGTTAAAGGTTAGTAGCCGTTATTTTGAACATACAATCTGCCACTGAGCACGACCTGCGCTTCGGGAATGGGCATATACTCGTGTTTGCCCTTTGTAAAGGCTGCATCCGCGAGATAGGTTCTCTTCGTTTTTTCCACCGCCAGATACTCATCGATGGTTTCCTTTGCAACACCCCAGCGGACGAGATCAAAAAATCTATGACCTTCCAGTCCCAGCTCGAGCCTTCTCTCCCAACGCAATGCCTGGCGCGCGTACTCCTGCGTCCAGCCCGTGCCATCGTAAGTATCGATGCGATAGGTTGAAGCATTGTTCAGTCTGGCAACGCTGTTCTTCGCTCTTGTGCGTATCTCGTTGATGATCGGCAAAGCCTCGGCATGACGCCCCAGTTCGATCAACGCCTCTGCCTTCCACAGCAACATATCGGCATAACGGATGAGCACCGTATTCTTCGAGGTCACCTTGAACGGACCGTTTTCAATCTCGCATGCGCAGTTCGAGCGCTCGTTCTCCTTCATTGATGCGTACGTGCCATAGACCGCTGCGGCTCTCGCCCAGGCTGCGTTGTATTTATATCCGGCATCGTACTTCCAGGGTTTGCCATCCATGGCCACGGTGTGATCGAGACGAGGGTCTACCGGATCAACGGCAGGTATCAGATCGCTGTCGTTGAACGTGCCGAACATTGGAAGTCCATCGGCGTCCGTCTTGAATGCGTTGACAAAGTTCTGCGTGGGCACGTGAAATCCACAGCATCCCCATGTTCCGCCGTGCGGGTTGTTGAGCGCAGTAGGCCATGAGCCTCTTCCGTCGGGGCTGCCATCTTCCTGAGATCGCTGGATCGCGAAGATGGACTCCTTGCCGTTGTCGAACTCATAAAGAAAATTCTTCGCAAAGTCGTCTTCGAGTCCATAGTTACCCGATGCGATCACTTCATCGATGAGCGCCACCACTTCTTCCAGCATCTCTTCGTGGATGTCGACCACGGCATGCTGATCGTCCTGCTCGTAGGCCTGATACAACAGCACCTTGGCGAGAAATGCCGCGGCACTGAACTTGTTGGCGCGTCCTACCTCCGACTGAGTCTCGGGAAGGTTGTCCTTTGCAAAGCGGAAGTCGTCCGCGATCTTCGTCCAAAGCTCCTGGTCTGTCAGGGCCACGTTCGATACTTTGAGCGCCTGTTCGGTCGTGATGGTCTCGTCGATGAACGGAACGCGCTTATAGTGGATCTTCAGGAAGAAGTAAAACACACCGCGCAGGAATCGCATTTCACCCTGGCGCGTTTTCAGCAGCTCGTATTCAGACTCATTCATTTCGTTCAACACGGCGAGCGCAGTGTTCGTACGCGAGATCGCTCCATACAACCTCACCCACATTTTATTGTTGAGGTCCTGTCTGTCGGGAGGAAAGGAGCTCATGTCGGCGATCAGGGGCTGATAGACCGACAAGGCATGGTATGCGAAGATATCACCGCTGCCATCGCCACCCTTGTGTGCATCGCCTGCGCGGAGGTTACCGGTCGGCCAGAAGAAGTGCGGAGCAGTATAGTGGTCATTGCCGAGTGCCGAGTATGCAGAGATCACGAGACCTTCGATGTTCTCGGGGTTTTTCACCTGGTCTTCGCTGAGAATGCCTTGTGGCGTTGTATCCAGGTCAGCACATGCTCCTCCGAAAAGAAGCATCGTGATGGCTATCGTATATTGTTTGAGTTTTTTCATAGTGGTAGATCGGTTAGAATGTTACGTTGAGGCCAACAGTATATGTTCTCGGTATCGGGAACTGGCCGTTCGGTGTTTCAGGATCGGGGATCGTTGAATTTTTGCTCTTCACCGTCAGCAAGTTTTGTCCCTGAACAAAGACCCGTGCGTTGGACATGCGTGCCTTCTGGGCAATGGCCCGTGGCAACGTATAGCCTAGCTGCAGGTTTCTCAACTTGAGGTATGAAAGTGATTCGAGGTAATACGTCGATCTTCTTCCCTCGTTGTTGTTATCCGTCAAGGTCAGGGCCGGGATGCCGGAACCTGTGTTCGAAGGACTCCACGCATCGAGCAACCTGCTGCCCCAGTTCGATCCCACCCACTGTGAAGCAAAATCGGTGTAGATCTTCTGGTCGTTGTACAACACGCCGCCATAGACACCCTGGAAGAAGAAGTTCATATCGAAATTCCTGTAGGTCAGGTCCAGGTTCACGCCGTAGCTGAAGTCGGGCATGGGAATACCAATGTAGGTCTGATCCTGTTCGTCGATCACGTTGTCACCGTTGAGATCCTTGTAGCGAATGCGGCCAGGTGCAGCACCGGATTGTGATGCGTGGGCTGCGACATCCTCGTCAGATTGGAAGAGCCCGTCGGTGATGAATCCATAAATTGAATAAGCGTTGCGGCCTTCGATGGTGATATCAGCGCCATTACCCGGATATCTGGTTACGATCTCCGATGGCAGGTTCTTCAACTTGTTCCTCAACGTCGCGATGTTACCGGTAGCTTTCACGTGAACAGGTCCGATATCATTGGTGTAAGTCAATGCGAACTCAAATCCCTTGTTCTCGCTGATACCGGAAACGTTGACCCACTGATTCGCTCCCTCACCCTGGGCGCCAAGGCCGGCACGGAGGAACAGGAAATCTGTTGTCTCCTTGATAAAGTAGTCGGCAGAACCGGAAAGACGGTTTTCAAACAATCCGAAGTCGAGACCGACGTTGGTTTGTGTTGTCGTTTCCCACTTCAGGTCATTCGATTGTGATTGCAGCTTGGTGTAGCCTGAAGGAAGCGTTCCACTGTTGGCTCCTCCGATATCGTAGGCTGTTCCGCCATCCTGCTCATTCGTGAAGAGCGACTTGGTAGCATACACGGAGCGGAAGATGGTATAGATCGCGCGGTCATCGATTGCCTGATTACCATTCTGCCCCCAGCTTGCACGCAGCTTCAACTCGCTGATCACTGACGACAGACCCTGCATAAACGATTCTTCGCTGATTCTCCAGCCCGCGCTCACCGAAGGGAAATTTCCATATTGGTTATTCTTAC
This sequence comes from uncultured Chryseosolibacter sp., assembly GCA_966095595.1. GTDB lineage: Bacteria > Bacteroidota > Bacteroidia > Cytophagales > Cyclobacteriaceae > Chryseosolibacter. Next base: position 5,802 of record CBHTUB010000062.1, read on the forward strand.
CAAATCGTGACGAGCCGTCTCTCCTCAATGTAAACGATGCCAGATACCGGTCGTTGAAGGCGTAGTCGATCCGTCCAAAGTAGGATTGGAGCGCGCTGACAGATCCGAATCCGGTCGCCTGCATTTCACCCGTTCCATTGTCGAGATAGGTGTAGTTGTAATCCTGGGAGCTGAAATCTTCTCTCGAGGCAGCGAAGTTCTCGCCTTTGTTGGTAATGCTCTCCGAGCCCAGGAGGAACTGGAAGTTATGCTTATCCACCAGCCACTTGTAGGTAGCGGTGTTTGTCCAGATGAGACTTCCGTAGTGATTGTTGATGTTCGTCAGCTTGTCGTTTCCGCTGATGCTTCCTGAAACGAACTCCTTGTCGAGGATCCTGAAGTTGAAGAAATTATAATCAACGCCGAGGCTCGTGCGAAGGGTCAGGTTCGTGATGGGATCGACCTCCATGTAAACATTGCCGAGGACGCGGTTGAACTGATAAACGTTCTGCTTTTTATCCTCGATCAGACGAACCGGATTATGCCTGTCGGTAGTTCCGGCAACGGGTCCGCCCCAGCCCTGGCCATCCACGGTGTGAACGGGAATGATCGTCTGCTTGATCAGGGAGAGGAACATGATATTTGACGCTTCATCGTTGACCTGGTTCCCGCGCTGGTCAGTCAACGTGAGATTCTGGCCGACGCGCAACTTGTTGTCGAACATTTTGTACTCTGAGTTGACACGTCCGCTGATACGTTTGAAGTTGGATTCCTTCACCACGCCATCGTGGTTGAAATATCCCAGCGACATCAGGAAGCTTCCACGGTCAGTGGCATCCGATATCGAAAGATTGTAGTCCTGCATGAGCGAGGGCTTTGTCACCTCCTTGAACCAATTGGTATTCGCCGGCTTCATGGTTTTATTCACATCGATGTACTCGGCGTAGTAAATGTTGTTCAGAACAGGATTTGCATAATCGCCATTCCAGTCGAACATATAGAGGTTGTTATCGAGGTTTGTCGGGTCGCCCACATTGCCGTCGTTCACCCGTGCCTGCCAGTAGACGCGTGCGCGTTGTTCGGTGTTGAGGGGATCCATCTCCGTATGGAATTGCTGCACGGAAAGATTTGAGCGGAAGTTGATCTTCGGCCCGCCCTTTCCCTTTTTCGTGGTGATGATCACAACCCCGTTCGCTGCTCTCGCACCGTAGATGCTGGCCGATGCGGCATCCTTCAACACCTGGAACGACTCGATGTCATTCGGGTTAAGCTCATGCATGCCACCCTGGGTCGGGACACCGTCGATAATGTAAAGGGGATCGGCATTGGTGAATGGCGATGCAGCACCGCGCACGCGGATCGTCGCGCCACCGTCTCCGGGACGACCGTTACCCGTGACGAGAACGCCAGGTACACGCCCCTGGATGTTTTTCATGATGTTGCCGGATGGCTGATCCTCGACCTCGTCAAGGGATACGACGGACACCGCACCGATCACATCTTTTTTCTTTGCCGTAGTATAACCTACCACGACGATCTCTTCCAGCGTTCTGGTGTCTGCCTCCAGCGATATGTTGAGCGAAGTCTGATCGCCTACCGTTACCTCACGGCTTGCGAAGCCGAGAAAGGAGAACACGAGAACGTCGCTCGGGCTTGCCGTGATCGAGTAGTTGCCTTCCGCATCGGTAACCGTTCCGTTGGCCGTGCCCTTTATCACGATGCTGACTCCCGGCAATCCCTCATTGGTGGTTTGGTCAGTCACCTTGCCTGTCAGCGCTTGCTGGGCGAATACCATTCTCGGTATCGACCATGCCATGACCATGACGAGTAAAATTTTCCATTTCATACAACTATGGGTTTAATTTGGTTTTGGGTGAATTGATTAAAGTAGTGTCAATATATTCAGTCGACGTGTGCAGACTATTGGAAGAGCTTACCTGCTCGAGGGACTTGCCCTTTGTCTCGGGCATCACCTTCCACACGAACAGCAATTGAAGGATCATCATTACGGTAAAGAGCAGGAACGTTTTATCGCCACCCAGCTTCATCGTGATGTAGGGAAACGTGAACGCGATGACGGTTGCCATCAGCCAGTGTGTAAAAGATCCCAGCGCCTGGCCTTTTGCCCGCACTTCATTTGGAAATATCTCCGAGATGAAGACCCAGATCACCGCTCCCTGCGAAAAAGCAAAGAACGCGATGTAGGCAAACAGAAAGACCGGCACGCCTGCGAAATTCTCGTGGTAAAAAGCATTTGTCACCAGCCCGAGCGTAACGATCAAGCCCACCGACCCAACCAGCATCAGCGTTCTCCTTCCGTAGCGGTCGATAAAATTCATGGCGAGCAGTGTAAAAATGAAGTTCATTAATCCGAGGCCTACACTCGACAGCAACGCGGAGCTTGTTCCCAGCCCCGTCATTTCGAAGATCCTCGGCGCATAGTAAATGATCGCGTTAATGCCCGACACCTGGTTGAAAACGGCGAAGATGATCGCCAGCCATACAGGGTATTGATGTTTTTTATTGAACAGGTCCGACGATACGACGACGCCCATTTCGGAGTGATGTGAATGTTGAATGGAGCGCAGCTCCCGTTCTGCAGTTTCTGGATTGACAAGCGCGAGCACTTCAAGCGCCTCTTCGGGTTTGTTTTGTTTTACGACGAGCCATCTCGGACTTTCAGGCAAATACAAAACGGCGATCAGGAACAGGATGGACGGAAACGCCTGCACGCCGAGCATCCAGCGCCATGCGTTGTCGCCTACGTCCTGCAGTAAATAGTTGGATAGAAAGGCGATGAGAATTCCGAGCACGACGTTGAATTGAAACATGCCCACCAACCGGCCGCGATGCGATGCGGGGGCGAGCTCTCCGATATACATCGGCGCCGTGACCGACGAACATCCTACGGCAAGTCCGCCTACAAATCGAAACAACAGGAAAGTGTACCAGTCGATCGCCAGCGCCGAACCGGCTGCGGAGACGAGGAACAGGACGGCGATCCAGAACAGCGTCTTTTTTCTTCCCAGTGCATCCGTGGGGATGCCTCCTGCCATTGCGCCGACAACAGTGCCGATCAATGCTATCGATACGGTCAGGCCATGCTCGAATACGTTGAGGCTCCACAGTTTCTGGATGTTCTGCTCTGCGCCGGAGATCACGGCGGTATCCAGTCCGAAAAGAAAACCTCCCAGGGCTATGATCACCGACCAGGTAAAAATTCTTCGCTTATTCATCTATCAGGGAATTATAGTTTTGTTACAAGTCAAAACTACCCGCTGAAGCAGCGAACGGCATTTGGTGCGGTATCTACGTTGTTCGAAAAATGATCTTTCTGAAAGAATGCCCGAAAACCTTGGAAACGATTGCGAAAACCCCGTTTCCGAAACCGATTTCTATTTTGATATAAAATGGGGAGAGCTTAAAAATTGTTTCAAACGTTCAGTTTTGGTTCAAAAAAGAAGATTTCGGTTCCTTAGGCGGCAGATCGGGTATACCGTCGTGTCGAATGAAAGGTATAGTTTGTGTGTTCAATTCTGGGTCAGTGGCGAAATCTATCTGCAAAAGGTGATGCCAAAGCACATGATTGCCAACTGGACTGTTCGGCTTGTTGGCTGTTGGGTATTGGCTATTGGCCTACAAAAAGCCAAATGCTAAAAGCCAAATGCTAAAAGCCAAATGCTAAAAGCCAAATGCCAAAAGCTAAACCCAAACTTCACCAACCACCAACACCTACTTCCACACTTACTACTCCCCCTCCTCCTCACTATTCTTCATTTTCGACAGCAGTGAATAACCACCCCTTGTAACGATCTGCGCGTCTTTCAGGCTATCCGCAACGGCCACTTCAACAAATCCGTCTTCCGCATTAAGGGTTTGCACGGGTACCATCTGGAATTCCATCGACGTTTTCGGGTCTCCGCGTTTCCATACAAAGATGAATTTGTCGCCCTGATAGTCCGCAATGGCTTCTGCGGGCAGTGCGGGCACCAGTGCTCCTCCCGTCTCGACAATTGCATTGAGATACATGCCGGGAAGAAGCTCTCTATCCTCCTTGTCGATATGGCAATGGATCTGAACGGTCCTATCCTTCCCGATCTCGCGACCGATGAGGTACACGGTGGCTGTTCGTTCTTCCGTTTCATTGGCAAGGGTGAAGCGTACCCGTTGTCCGATCTTCAGTTTGGGAACATCCTTTTCAAAGACGATGAGCTCGGCGTGTAAATGTTCCGTGTCCACGATCTCGAACAACACGTCGGTGGGATTGACGAACTTTCCAAGGTTCACATTGACTTGTGTTACATATCCATCTATCGGAGAATATAGATTGATGGCACTTTGAATGTTTCCGTTCTCCACACTGGCGATGTCGAGGTTCAACAACTTCAGCTTTTCTTTCAGCGCATTGTACTTCGCCTGCCAGTTCAGGTAGTTGGCCTTCGATTGCTGCAATACCTTTTGCGAATTCACATTCTCCCTCGCAAGCTCCTGTTGTCTTTCATAGTCGGCTTTCCCCAGCTCGAACTGGTTTTTCGATTCCAGATAGTCCTGTTGTATCTGGATAAAATCCATATTTTCGATGCTCGCGATCACCTGACCTTTTTTTACGCGCGAGCCCTCCAGCAATTTTGTGTCTTTCAAGAAACCGCCGAGCGGAGCGGAAATACTCACGAGCTGTTGTGGGGGCACGTGGAGCATGCCGCTCACCTTGATCGTTCCACTGATCTGCTTTTGCTCGATCTTACCCAGTACGATCCCCGCGGCTTTGACCTGATCCGCATTCAATTCGATGATGTCCTCCTTTTCATGCTTGCCGGCATCATCCTGGGGATCCATCTGTTGCTGGTTTGATCCGGAATCGCCACAGCTCATCGCCAGGATCAGCAAGAAGAGATATAAATATTGTGATAGTTTCATGGTATTAATTTCGTCCTGTGAGATAATAGTAATAGTTGATGGCCTGGTTGAGGTTGTTTACCGTTGCGAGGTAATTTTCCCTTACAGATAAAGTATTACGCAAACTGAAAAGATATTCCGTGTAGCTGATGTCGCCCTCGCGAAAGGAAAGCCCTGCCTGGCGGAGCGCGAGATCGGCATTGGGCAACCCTGATGCCTGGTAGTAGCGAACCTGATCCTGGTACACATCTATCTGATCCAATGTTCTGCTGATGCGTTGTCGCGTCATTTCCCTTTCGTAAGCCACGGCATGTTCCGCAGCTTTGTGCTGGGCGCTCGCGGCTCGCGCGTTGGCGATGTGCGGCACGGTCCAGAGCGGTATGGCAACGCCAACCTGAAACCCGGTAAAGCGTGTTGAGGATGTCGCTACCTCGCCTGTATTTTCGTTAACGGACCCGATCAGTGTTTGCGAGAAAGCGCCGACAAGAAGATCAGGCATAGCTTTCGCCGCCTGGTTTCTTTTTTCAGCAAGGGCCACATTGCTTCTCTGGCGCGCGTACAACACTGACGGGCTGCTATCATTCACTGTTGAATCAGCAACGTCGTCAAAATTGACCGGTCTATATTCTTCTGCCACATTCGGTGTGTAATCGATATTCAACAGCACCATGAGCTCCGACTGAAGTCTTTTTATTTCCACCAGGTTGACCTGCAACATATTCCTCGATTCGTTGGCCTGCGATTCCGCGGTAGCCTTTTCCAGCAAATTCGATTCGCCAGTCCCGTAACGCACCGTCGAAGCTTTTAGAAAGGATGCATAGATACTGTCCTGCGATTCCAGCAAACGCTGCCGTGCCATCGCATACTGGAGCTGACTGTAGGTCTCGCGCACGCGATACCTTATCTCGTTTGCCGCTACATTCCTTTCAACGCCGCTCAGCTGAAATCTTTCACGCTCCAAACGTGCCTGACTTCGAAAAGCCGTGAAGGGAATACTCTGAGAAACAGTGATGTTGTTATCGTTCTTGTAGTAACTGTTATACTGGCCACGCATATACGTCACCTCGGTCTTGGGGATATCGAAAGCCGCATTTTTCAAATACCGCATTGCAGCGACCTTCTCTTCCGCCGCTTTTAGCGAGAGATTATTTTCAGTGGCCAATGCTATCGCTTCATCCATGGTGAGGGTTTGCGACCGCGCCACCCCGAAACCGGTAGCGAAGATTATTAAGGAAAAAAACACCTTCTTCATACAGATACTGCTTTCTTGTTGGCAAATTTTTCGAAATAAAAATAGAGACATGGCAAGACGATCAAGGTGAGAATGGTCGCGCTGATCAGTCCGCCGATGACCACGGTCGCGAGCGGTTTTTGTACTTCCGCGCCCGCGCTCGTCGCAAGTGCCATCGGCAAAAAACCCAGTGACGCAACTGCCGCGGTCATCAACACCGGACGAAGGCGGATACGTGTTCCCGTGAGAATGACTTCCGTAATATCTGCCATCCCCTCTTCCCTCAGGCGATTGAACTGGCTGATCAGAACTATTCCATTGAGCACGGCAACTCCGAACAGCGCGATAAACCCGACACCTGCCGAGATGCTGAATGGCATTCCCCTTACCAGCAAAGCCGCCACTCCGCCGATTGCCGCCATGGGAATCGCCGTAAAGATGAGCAATGACTGACTCACGGAATTGAATGTAAGGAACAGAAGAATAAAAATGAGCAACAACGCCGCAGGTACCGAGACAGCCAGTCGCGACTGTGCTTCCTTCAGGTTTTCGAACTGTCCGCCATAGGTTGTGTAATATCCCGGAGGAAATTTCACCTTGTTTTGTATGCGCGTCTCGAGCTCGTTGACCACGCCTTCAACATCACGGCCCCGGACATTGAAGCCTACAACGACGCGCCTGCGCGCATCTTCACGCTGGATCTGGTTCGGCCCGACTTTCATTTCAACGGCGGCCAGCTGCTTAAGGGGGATCTGCTGTCCGGTGGGTGTGTTGATAAAAAGATTGCTGACGTCGTCGATGGACTGCCTGTCTTCATGTCCGAAGCGTACAACCAGATCGTAGCGTTGCTCATTTTCGAAGACGACGCCGGCCGGATGCCCGGCGAACGCTGCGTTGATCGTCTGATTGATCAGCTCCACGTTCAATCCGTATTTTGCAACTTCGTCGCGGTTGATCCTGACCACGATCTGCGGCAATCCGGTGATCTCTTCGATATAAACATCGCGCACTCCTTCCACAGAAGCGGCAACACGTCCGACTTGTTTCGACAGATCCGCAAGCACATCGAGGTCTTCGCCGAAAATCTTGACCGCCACATCCTGTCTCACGCCGGTCATGAGCTCATTGAATCGCATCTGGATCGGTTGTTGAAAACCGAACGTCACCCCGGGAAGTACTTCGAGTGCATCGGCCATCTTGTCGGCAAGTTCTTCACGCGAGTGGGCCTTCACCCATTCACGTTTTGGTTTCAGGATCACCATCAGGTCACATGCCTCTATGGGCATCGGATCTGTAGGCACTTCGGAGGTTCCGACCTTCGCGACCACCTCGATGACCTCATCGGGAAAGTTTTCCAATAAAACGCCGGCGCCTTTCATGGCCTGCTCTACCGTATAGTTCAAACTGCTCCCGGTGAGCACGCGCGTCTCGATTGCAAAGTCACCTTCTTCCAGCGTAGGAAGGAACTCGCCTCCCATCCTGGTAAACGCAAAAGCACTTGCCGCGAGTAGTATAACCGACACCGCGATGACCCACATCCTGCGGCGAAGGGCGGCAACCAGAAGGGGTTCATATTTTCTATGAAAGAAATCCATCATCCTGTCGGAGATATTGCGTCCGGCCCTGGGTTTTCTGCTCAGGAGCAACGCCGACATCATCGGTACATAGGTGAGCGAGAGAATAAACGCACCTGCGATGGCAAACCCGACGGTCTGTGCCATCGGCTTGAACATTTTTCCTTCTACCCCGACAAGCGCCAGAATGGGGATGTAGACAATAAGAATGATCAGCTCGCCGAAAGCCGCGGAGGTGCGTATCTTCGACGCCGACTCATACACTTCCATGTCCATCTCTTCCTGCGTCAGCCTGCTTGTGATCTTTCGAAGTCCGAGATGATGCATGGTGGCCTCCACGATGATCACGGCACCGTCGACGATCAACCCGAAGTCGATTGCCCCGAGGCTCATGAGATTTCCCGAAACACCAAATACATTCATCATGGCAACGGCGAACAACATGGCCAGCGGGATCACCGACGCAACCACCAACCCTGCCCTGAAATTTCCCAGGAACAGCACCAGCATGACGATCACGATCAGCGCTCCTTCGATCAGGTTGGTTTCAACGGTGCCGATCGCGCGACGGACGAGGTTGCTTCGATCGAGAAATGCTTCGATCACCACGCCTTCCGGCAATGTCTTCTGGATCTGCTCGACGCGTTCCTTGACACGGGTAACCACAGCGCTCGAGTTCTCTCCCTTGAGCATCATGACCACCGCTCCCACCACTTCTCCTTCGGTGTTGTAGGTCATCGCCCCATATCGGGTAGCATGTCCGAATCTTACTTCAGCAAGGTCCTTCACCTGAATGGGAGTACCACTGCCCGTATTCGACACCACGATCTTCCTGATGTCATCAAGCGATTCAACGAGTCCCTCACTGCGAATAAAGTATGCGTTCGGCTTCTTGTCGATATATGCGCCTCCGGTGTTCTGATTATTTCTGTGAAGCGCATTGAAGATATCGTCGATGCCCAGGTTGTAGCTCCTTAAACGGTCGGGGTCGATCGCAACCTCATATTGCTTGAGATAACCTCCGAAGCTTGCGACCTCGGCGACGCCAGGTATACCGAGCAGTTGCCTTCGCACGATCCAGTCTTGGATTGAACGGAGCTCCATCGCATCATATTTGTCTTCATAACCTTCCGTGGGTCGAACGACATATTGATAGATCTCGCCAAGGCCTGTCGTCAACGGCGCGATCGTCGGGCTGCCGACACCTGCAGGGATCTGTTCGGCGGCAACACTGAGCCGTTCGTTAACCTGTTGTCGCGCCCAATGGACATCGACGTCGTCGTCAAATACGATCGTAACCACCGACAAGCCGAATCTCGAAAAGCTTCGCATCTCTTCGATCCCCCCGATAGTAGCCATCGTTTGCTCGACCGGGAAGGTAACGAGCCGCTCGATATCCAGTGCAGACTGCGACGAAGCAACGGTGATGACCTGCACCTGGTTGTTTGTAATATCCGGCACCGCGTCGATAGGAAGTTGGGTCAGCGAATAACTTCCCCAAATGACCAATGCCACAGCGAATAAACCAATGACAAGTTTATTCCTGATGGAATAAAGAATTATTTTGTCCAGCATTTCTTTAGGAATGAAAGTTTCATCCAGCCTGTATAGCTGAATATCAGTGGAGGTTGATAGATGAGGCTCGAATTAGACTCTCGGCGGCTGCCAGATGTTGTGAGGAGTAATGTCGCCCGGCTGGGGGCTGAGCGCTAAGTACACTTCGGTGTATCCAAAAGATCTGAAAGAAAAGAAATAATAGGTAGGTTGATTCAATTGTGATCGGCAACAGGCACAGACACAAAACGGGCTGCAGGGATCTTCACCCTGCGGGTGGTCGTGGTTGGAGAGCGTCACCAGGGAAGCAGTTCCTTTGCTGTCAAGGTCAATTTCCTCGTCCGTACATGGCATAGTGGTCAGTACGAAAAAATAGCCTACAAAAAGCAAATGAAAGAATCTCACGTATTGCCTGATCTGATAACATAACAAAAATATGATTTTTAAATATCCAAACCTAGACATGAAAACATCAAAAAAAATCTATCGTTTCATGGTATTTACATACCCTCAGAGTCGTCATTGGCGACGGCTCTGAGGGTGGTGGGGCTATTTCAATATGATGAGCTTCTTCACGGCACTCACTCTCCCCAGCACGATCTTGTAAATGTACAGTCCGCTTTTGGCTGTCGACAAGTCAACTTCGATCTCGTGTGTTCCCGCATCCATGTTTTTATCGAGAACCTCCATCAACTCTGCGCCGTGGTCATTGTAAATTTTCAAATTGACTTTCGCGGGTTCACTGAGCGTGAAAGCGATCGTAGTTCTTCCGGAACCAGGATTTGGATAATGTTTCAGGTCCAGTCCCGGATCGGTGTTTTCAAGTTCTGCAGATCCTGTTTCCTCCTGCGTCGACAGACGGCCAGACGGCAATGTATTGGTCCATGTTCCGTTGTTGTACCATCCCTCACCGCACCGGTAAAGGTCGGGGGTCTGCGTAGCGCCGTTGTTGCTGAAGATGATATTCGAACAACCGGCATTCGCAATGGTGTAGACATACCATCCATTTCCTTCCGATGTCATGGAAACACCCGGCCATGTTGTAGTTGCGCCTCCAGGCGTAGCATTCCAGAAATAAATTTTCGGATTCGCCCACGTGGTCTTCAGGTGGACTGTTAGACCGGACGGAAGGCTGTTATACCAGACGCCGTTATCGTACCATCCCTCGCCACATCTGTACAGATCTGCTGTCTGCGACGAGCCATTGTTGCTGAAAATGATATTGGCACAGGTCGCATTCGGTATTGTGTATGAGTACCATCCGTTACCTTCGGAAACCATGGAAACGCCCGGCCATGTCGTGGTTGAGCTACCGGCATTCCAGAAATACATCTTCGGGGTCGTCCACGAGGTCTTCAAATGGATCTTCAGTCCGTTCGATGGTGACAGGGTGTAAGTGTGACTCTGTACCGCCGAGGAAAGCGATGCGTTGTCGACAGCAAACACTTTCAGCGTTGTTGTAGCGGTGAGACTCAAAGTCTTGTTACCTGGAGCGCTTGTGGATGATGTTGTCGGCGTGCTTCCGTCCAGCGTATAATACAATGTCGGCGAGACACCGCTGTCGTCGGTGCCGGTGATATTTACTGTGAGGGTACCGGAGAAAGAATACGGACCTGCCGGACTCACCGTGACAACCGGTGGCGCGTTGATCGTATAGACGTGGGTCTGTGTAAGCGACTGCGCGCCAAGATTATCAATAGCAAATGCCTTCAGGGTCGTCGTTGCGCTGAGTTGGACTGACTTCGTACCGGAAGCGCTCGCTGACGAAGTTGTAGGATTGGAGCCGTCCGTCGTGTAATAAATTGTTGGCGCTACACCGCTGTCATCCGTTGCCGACATTGTAACGTTGATCTGCGCGTTTGATGAAAGTGGTCCCTGGGGTGTCACGGTCAGGACGGGCAGCGCGTTGGAACCTTCAGGATTGCTGCCATACCACACGCCATCCTTGTACCATCCATCCGCACTGCGGGTGAGGTCGGCAGTCTGGTTTGTGCCATCGTTGAAAATAAGACTCGCGCTCGTCACATTGTTCAACTTATACGAGTACCACTGTGTAGCAGCGTCGTAGCTCATCAGTGTTCCCGGCCACGCCACGGTTGAAAGCGCGCCTGCAGGAACGACATTCCAATAGTAAACCCTTACACTGGTATTCCACGTTGCCGGCTTCTTAAAGTAAACGGTAATCCCCGGAACCGGGCCAAACGAATAGGTAGCCGTCTCTACTGCGGAAGAACGATTTTGCGCATCGATGGCAATAGCCTTCAACGTTGTGTTTGCAGAGATCGTGATCGGTGAAGTGTAAAGCGTGCTGGAAGCAGATGGCGTCGATCCGTTTGTTGTGTAATAGATCTTAATAGGAGCAGTCCCGTTCGCAGAGGATAGCGATACCTGAATCGCGCTTCCATAATTTCCCGAAGGCGTCCCAATGGAAACAGTCGGAACGCTGGGATCAGTCCCCGCCTGGAAATACCCGACACCATTTCCACCGATCATTCCCGGTCCATTGAGAACGTAGATACCTGCCGAGCTAGGGCTCACCGCGAAAGAAAGATTGCCATTTGTAACGGAGACAGACCTTCCCGTTACAGCATCGCGATACGTGCCGTTGGTAAGTCCTGTAAAATTGAATGTTACTTCACCATCCTTCGCGAGGCCGACCGCCACTTCACTGGTTCCGGATTTCCGTACATAACCAACGCCATTCGCCGGATCGCCGCCTGCCCATGACCACGAGCCATTTTGCAACGCAGGAATAGCCTTTCGAATGGCATTCAATTTTTTGATGTGCTGATAGATCCTGTGGTTCGGAGCATTGGCAAACTCGTCGCCATAGTAAGCTCTTCCGGTAAGGTTCAGGGACTGACTGATGCCCGACGCGTCGTGAA
>CBHTUB010000063.1:0-17835 GCA_966095595.1 uncultured Chryseosolibacter sp.
ACGAAATCGTCGAATTCGATCTTTACGATGTGATCCGGAGTGATCTTGAGCTTCTTTGCTTCCTCCGGACTATAAAAACGAACGAACTGATTGATCGAAGCCGAATGCAGGTACTCTGATACACGGCTATCGAAAAACTCCGCACTGACACCGAATTTTTTAGTCACGGGGATGGGTTCCATTATCACTTTCACTGTCGCGGCCCACAACGCCTCTTCCATTTTCTTTTGGGAATCCTTGTAGTTCTGCACGTAATCGCCACAACCCTTATAATATCCATAGGCGAGTTTGAATTTTTCGCGTGTACCCATCGCCATCGCGTTGTTACCCGCAACATACTGTTCTTCAGCAGCGTTCGCACGTGCTTCCGCGAGCTTCGCAGTATAGTTTACGGGATTGGGGACTGCGGCAAGGGCGCCAGGGCAGCGCTTGATCTCATCGTACATGGTGTTGAGCGACACGTATGATTGTACGACCGTGGCCCATTTGAATTCCGCAGAAGAGGCGAGCGACGTGTTCACCCTATCCTCAAAATATGCCACCGACATCGGGTATGCCTGTCGCAATGTCTCGATTGATTTCTTGTGATCGCTATTCCTTCTGAGATGGTTAACCGCCGTGATGACAGCCTCGTAGTAATTGCCTTTCTGATATGCCTTTTGTCCTGATGAGCAACCGGTTAAAATCAGGACGGCGATCAAATAACTGTATAGAATTGACCTCATAGTGGAGTTTATTTTGACTTGAAATTACAAATTCCAAGCCACAATTGCCGCCCCACGTATGATTAAAGCGCTTTGTGAAGATTGCGCAAAAGCCGCTGTCACCTGCCACTCACCTTCTGTTCCTGTACAACCTTGCGGTAAGCGGAAGCCGCGAAAGTGCTTCCGGGTTATAGATACTTTCCGCCTCCAGGTAAATGCGATCCCTATCGAGCGTCATCGGCTTGAGCTTTTGCTCCGAATACATTTTCATCTGATCGTCGAAGTGCTTGTTATCCTTTTTGTTGGATGCCCCGAACGCATTGATCGTTTCGATCTGGGGGCCATCTTTGGTAAAACGGATCATCGCGATGTAACAATCTCCCACCGCGCCCTTCACACGCCCGTTCTCGGAGGGCGACGCGTACATCGCCGCGAGTACATCCGGAAGTCCGGCAAGAGGCAATGACCGCTCCCCACGCTCCAGCCGCTGATACTCACCCAACGTTACGTCTGTACGCCCGAAGTGACTGATCAGATATTGTTTCGTATGCTCGTAAGACCTTATACACATTTCGCGGGTCAGGAACTTCAGGGTTGGATCTTTCCTGTACTGATCGGCGACATAATAGAAGAATACCCCGAACACCGTGGCTCCCTTGCTTTCAATGGTGCCCTTGCGATCCCATTGCCTGAGCGACCTGATGACATCCGCGATGTGCGGGTGATCCTGTTCGTTCAGCAGGAACATCGTATCGATGTTCACCGGGAAAGCAAGCGTGGAGGGTAATTGCACATCATACTTTATGCGCTTGAAATAATCGTACGATATCTTGTCGCGATCCTTTAATAATTCCTGAACCCGAAGGCTTCGGTTGTTATTGTGCGTTTCATAACCCATCAATGAATCGTAGCCCGATGCATCCAGATTGTCCTTTTCGGCTGAGGCGAGAAACGGCGAATGATTTGTATTGTAAACATATCCTGAGGAAGGATTTAACATCTGAGGCAGGTCTTCCAGCGGATGCAGATCATACCACAGCGTTTTGGTCGTGTTGCCGGGCAGCGTGCCTTTCCAGTTGAAGCCCGGACTGCGAAGCGGCAGTTTTCCGTTGCTCAGATAATAGATCGTATCGAACTTGTCGGCATAGACTACGTTATATCCCGGCAAAGCTTCCATCTTCAGGGCATTTCTGAACTCCGTATAGTTCCTGGCCTTGTTCATTCGGTACCATTGCTCGAGGCCCCGAATGTCGGTCAACGCCGCAGTTCGGATGGAGAACGTCCCCTTGTCGGTGATGACCGTAGGACCGTAAATGCTCCAGTATGCCTTCTTCTTTACATGAAGATTGAATCCAGGGACCTTGACCTTCAGCTTGACGGTATACTCATCCAATGAGTACCATTTGCCATCCACCCTATATTCCAGGGGATCGGCGGGATTGATCTCCAACTGGTAAGTATCGAGCTTGTCCGGATGGTTTACGGTATGCGTCCATCCGAGATTCTGGTTTACGCCTGTAAAAATCACCGGCGACCCGGGAAACAGGGCTCCCAGTATATTGAGGCCCTCCTCGCTTACGAGGTGTGCCTCGTACCAGGCTACCTGGCCTTCGAGCGGGTGATGGGTATTTATGGCAAGAAATACACTTCCGTCAGCTGTCTTCTTCGAATTGAATGCAAAAGCGTTGGAACCTTCACCGTTCCATTCCGCCAGCTCCACGGTGCCGTCGAATATCTTTTTCAAAGCCTCATCGGCTCCGGTTCCCACCACAAGCTGCAGAACGGAATAGGTGACCAGATCCTGGGGTGTAACCGGAAAACACTTTTTTTCCAGAACTTCCTTCGGATTATTCGCCGCATAGTCATTGAACCCGTTGCAATATCCTGCCAGCACATTTTTAAAGTCGTCCGAGATATCCGACTCATATTTCGATTCCACAAGCTCACGCAATCTCAGGAGATGAACGACATAGTCGATCTGGGCGCCCTGTCGACCGAGGTGCTGACCCAGCATGGCCCTGCTGGCCAGGAAACATTTCTGGATCGTTTCGAAATCGTCTTCGGCGTGTGCCCATGCGAGTCCATACGCTACCTCGGCGTCGGTCTGTGCAAAAATATGTGGAACGCCATACACATCGCGCACAATGTTGATCTGTGAAGGATCGATGAATTGATAGACGTCGTTTCGGGCCCGTTGTGAAAAAACAGACAAAGCGATACACAGCAGGGTCGCAACAGCACAAACCTTTTTCATAACGACTACTCGTTTAAATGAGAATTAATCTTTCCGAATCAGGACATTTAATCAGGACTCCTCTCTTCATTAAAGGCAGGGTTGCCAGTCCGCGATCGGTTGCATTTACGAGAAATAAAATCGTATGCCGTCTTTAAGGGATGTACGATAAATCAGGCGGGTCGTTCAGTTAAACGTTGGGAATGTTAAAACTGAATTAACATTAATCTAAAAACAAATTCTGTGTAAATCCGTAACCATACCTGAAACCTCACAGGTCATGTATTCAACAGAAGAGAAAGCGCAAAGGGAGAAACAAATAAAAGCGGAAGAGATGGTAAGGCTTGCCCACGAGCACATGGAACGCCTTACGCTGAAGATAAAGAAGGACACGAATGACGTGCAGCCCTCCGGCGAACCCATCGGGGGTGAACCTAACTGGGACGACATCGTTTTCGAAAGAAGAAACCAGGAATACGGCGCTTATGTATTGAGAAAAGGGTATGCCAACGCCGTAACTATCGGATTCGGTGTCACGCTCCTGATCCTTCTCGCCATACTTCTCGCTGGTCCGATATCGGCTTTGTTGAAAGGACAAGAAAAAACCGAAGCCGTGACGCCCCGCAAGCTCGTATATACGGAATTGTCCGCGCCTCCACCGATCGACAAACCGAAGCCGCCTCCGCCACAGATCCAGCTCCCCAGGCTTCAGAAAGTGATCAAGTTCGTTCCGCCAAAGGTTGTAAGGGAACAGGTCGTCGAACAAACGCCAACCATTGAAGAGATCAGGCAAAACGAGACGGCTTCCGTTGCACAGGACGGCCCCACTACGGTGACATTCGACGAGCCGGTCGCAGAAGTGATAGAAGAAAATGACAATGAGATCTTTACAGTTGTCGAGCAAAATCCGGAGTTCCCGGGTGGCTATGAGGCGATGATGGCCTTCGTCAAGCAAAACATGAAGTATCCTCCGAATGCACGAAGAATGGACATCGAAGGTACGGTGTATGTGGGATTTGTGGTAAACAAAGATGGCTCCATCTCCGATGTGAAGGTACTCCGGGGAATAATGACTGAATGCGATAACGAAGCGATCCGGGTCATCAAGGCAATGCCGCCATGGAAGCCCGGCAGGCAGAATGGCAGAAATGTGAATGTACGCTTTACGGTGCCCCTAAAGTTCCGTCTGCACTGATTGGCTCTTTCGATTTTCGAGATATCGCCGCGCCTGCATGTTGTACAATGCCGCGTACTTTCCTTTTAACGACATCAATACATCGTGGCTACCCTGCTCGTCGATTTCTCCAAGCTCGAGCATCAATATCTTGTCGGCATTTTTTACCGTGCTGAACCGGTGGGTGATCAATACCACTGTCTTCGTCTCGAGTGATTCGAATATCTTCTCCTCCGTCACCGCATCGATCGACGCGGTTGGCTCATCGAGTATGGTCACCATGGCATTGCGATAAAACATCCGGGCAACGGCGAGGCGCTGATGTTGCCCCTTGGAAAGATCGATCCCTCCCTTGAATTCCTTCCAGATCAATTGGTCGTAATCCCTGATGAACTCATCGGCCCCCGAGTAACGCGCCGCGCGATACACGGCTTCGTCATCTGCCTGTGAGCCTGCGCGGCCCAGCGTGATCGACTCGCGGATCGTCATGTTGTAAAGGGGAAAATCCTGAAACAAGATCCCGAGTTGACTTTGCCAGTCCGCAAGATCGATGTCCCTCAGGTCTATGCCGTTGACCAGAATTGCGCCTTCGGTCGGGTCGTAGATACGGCAGAGTAGCTTGATAAGCGTGGTCTTACCCGAGCCGTTCACTCCTACGATTGCCAGCTTCTCTCCCGGATCTATGGAGAATGAAATATTTCGCAAAACGTAGGGGTTCTCGCTCTCCTCTGAGGGATATCGGAAGGAAACATCCTTAAACTCGATGCGGGGAGCTCCGTCAAGCTTCAACCTGACAGCATTTTCCCTTGATTTGATCCGCGGAGAAAGATCGAACAGATCGAACCACTTTGCCGCATATCGCGCCGCCTCTTCACTGTACGATATCGATTCCACATAACCGTTGATCGTCTGATAAAAACGGGTGTAGGTATTGAAGGCCAGCAGCAGTCCGCCGACAGCGATCGCACCATTCAGCGCATCGACCGTCACAAGGGCAACAGCCGCGAACAGGAACAACAAATACCAGAGGCTGAGCAGGCTATACGAGAGTGCCTTCTTCTTCTCGGCATCCATGATCTTTTGATTATAGGTTTGCTTACGCTCCCGGATCTGCCCTTTCAACCACGTTTTCAATTTCAGCAAAATAACATCCACTGCCTTTTGGAGTTCTTCGAAATGCGAGATCCGGTTGCTGATCACACGATGATCGTCAATGGACAGGTATCGTATCCGGAACACCTCCATGCTGTACTTCTTGTAGAAGAAATAAACCGGAAGTGCCGCAAGGACCGCAAACAGCACGAGCCAGGGGTTGATCGAAAAGAGAATACCGATAGACGTTACAATGCCGGCAATGCTTCCCGACGTCGTAAAGATAAAATCCTGGAGATTCAACACGCTGCCACTGCCCCACTCCTTCGCGCCCCGCAACAAGGTCTGGTAGGAGTTGCTTTCTATGGTCCCAATGTCGAGTCCGGCTTGCTTCTCTATCTTGTACATCTCGAGCTCCATACCCTGCTGAAGCCTGAACATTGCACGGAGATAGGATTGAACGTTCCCCAGTATCGTTGGCAGCAGGAAAGAAAGGCCCAGCACGATGGACGACCGGATAAGTCCCGAATAATCAACACCTTCCTTTTTGATCGCAATGATCTCATCGACAATGGACGCGAAACTTGTGAACTGAAGATATACAATTGCGGCCTGAAAGACGTTAAGTAAGATGATCAGGATGAAGAATTTGCGATTCGTGCGCCAGGCAAAGGCTACCGACCTCGTGGCAACGGAAAATAGATTCTGGTTGTTCATGCTTACGTTTAACATTAGCCGCCTGCAAAGAGTTTACTGAAATTCAATCCACGTCCATTCTCCCTAAACTATTCGTAAATTTAGATGTCTATAACCCTACTGATATGGCTTTGATCAAAAATTTCGCAGCCTTCGCGCTCTGCCTGGCGAATCTGTCAGGATACCTTCTCGCCTGCGAATCAACGATAACACTCCGATTGGAAAATAACCGCGGTGGATTCTATGGCGGTCAAAAAGTTACCCTCACCAGCCGGGCGGATGGTAAAGTCTACTCTGCGGTCTCGAACGCGTCCGGAGAAGCAACCGTAATTGTTCCCTGCCTGGAGATGTTTGACGTCAGGATCGGCAACTACACGAAGAAAATGGAAGTAGAAGCCAACGAGGGAGGCAGATCCACCTACACGCTCTCCTACGCACCTGACATGCTGCAGAAGCAAAAGGCCCTTGCGATGAACGATGCCGAGAAAGCCGCCGTCGATAAATATTTCGAGACATTGAAGGATACAACCTTCGTGGCGACCAGCGTCATGCCACCGCCCGCGAAGATGGATTACCACGCCTGGACCGTGATCGACGTAAAGGACCTGTATGGAAAACCGCTCGTGGGCGAAACGATGGTGATCACGGGACGACAGCGAAAAAAGAATATCAAGATTCCCACCGATAAAAGCGGACGCGTGCTGGTATATCTCCCTAAAGGGGATACCTACGATGTGAATTTCAAACATCACCGGAATTATTTTTCTTCCGACATCGAATACACGAAAGGTACAACCGATGTCAAGTTACAGTTCAGCTATCTCGGAACGAACGAAGTGGAGCGCAGGATGAAGGAAGAGGCCGACCGGATCGCTGCCGAAGAGAAACGTCTCCGGGAAGAGCGCGAGGCGTTCGAAAAGAATTGTGCGGCCCTCGGTCTTACGCTGGAAGAATGTCATCGTCGCGAAGCTGAACGCTGGCTGCGCGGCGAGATCGGCAGCAGTGACACTGTAGTGAGCTATGTGATGAAACGCAACAAGTGGACGGATAAGCTGATCGTTTGTGATGTTACAGGAAGCATGGATCCGTACACTGCCCAACTGGCATTGTGGTATCGACTGAACTATCTTTCCGATAAGAATATGCAGTTCATTTTGTTCAACGATGGAGATTCCAAAAGCGATGAGAGCAAAGTGATCGGAAAAACAGGTGGCATTTATTATTCACCTTCGAAAGGTGTCGATAGCCTCGATCGCTTCATGAGCTATGTCCGTGCGCGGGGTTCGGGTGGTGATTGTCCTGAAAACAACATGGAAGCGCTTATTCAGGGAATAAAAATGGCAAAACAGCCTTTCAGGGAGCTTATTATGATCGCAGACAACAATGCACCGATAAAAGACATTTCACTTCTTCCTTCCTTTACCATGCCCGTTCACATCGTTCTCTGCGGTGCCACGGATGGGCGCATAGAGCCCGATTATCTGAAATTAGCCTGGAAAACAAAGGGAACCATACACACCATGGAAGAAGATATTCTGAATTTATCCCGACTGTCTGAAGGTCAGCAGATCAGGATCGGCGGTGTCACCTATAAGATCATGGGAGGAGAATTTGTCAATTTAACCGAGTAACGGAATAGTTGCTGCTTTTTTTACTTTAGCTGTAGATACAATATGGAATTTGGTATTTATACTTTCGCCGAGGTCGGCACTGATCCTGTAACCGGAAAAACAATCGGCGCGGGAGAACGACTTTCAAATTTACTGGAAGAAGTTAAGCTCGCGGAACAGGTCGGGCTGGATGTTTATGCCGTCGGCGAACATCACCGTCCGGACTATGCGATCTCCTCACCCGCTGTCGTGCTTGCGGCTGCCGCGGCTGTGACAAAAAGCATTAAGTTATCGAGTGCCGTTACCGTTTTAAGTTCAGACGATCCGGTCCGCGTTTTCCAGGACTTCGCTACGCTGGATCTATTATCGAACGGACGCGCTGAGATCATGGCCGGACGCGGTTCCTTCATTGAATCGTTTCCACTATTCGGTTACGATCTGCGCCTGTACGACGAGTTGTTTTCAGAAAAGCTCGATTTACTGATCAGGCTGAATGAAAATGAACGGGTGAGCTGGACTGGAAAACACCGGCCACCCATTGACAACCTTGGAGTTTACCCGAGGCCCGGGCATAAACTACCCATCTGGATCGCTATTGGCGGTACGCCCGAATCCCTCGCGCGGGCAGCGCGCCTCAATCTGCCCATGGCATTGGCCATCATCGGAGGATTGCCTCAACAGTTCGCTCCTCACGTGGAGTTCTACCGCCAGACGGCAAAAGAGTATGGCCATGACGTCTCAAAATTGCAGGTCGGTATCAACTCACACACATTCATCGCCGGGACTTCGCAGAAAGCTGCCGATACGTTCTATCCATCGTACGCTCAAACCATGTCACGGATCGGACGCGAGCGCGGATGGTCGCCGATGACCCGCGAACACTACGATCAGATGCGTTCGCCGAAAGGATCGCTGCTGGTAGGAAGTCCTGAGCAGGTAATTGACAAGATCCTCTACGAGCACGAGCTATTCAAACACACACGGTTCATGGCACAGATGACCGTGGGACCTATCAGTCACAGCGACGTACTCAGATCGATCGAGCTATTCGGGACAAAGGTTGCGCCGGCGGTGAAAAAAGCGTTGGCATCAGGCGAAAGAGCGACGCCGCATGTTGTCACAAAATAGTAAGTCCATTTTTGTAATTTTCACAAGCATCGTTGCTACCAACGATACAAGAACGATCGACATGCCACAGACTGTTGCGAATGCTATGCAGAAAGAGTTGACAATGGACACAAACAAGGCAAATGTTCTTGCCATTGGGCTAAGCATACCGATCATCATCGTGCTCATCACACCATTTTTGCTGTTGAACATCGAGTCGCTGGAAATCGACGTATTGAAATCGCAATTCAAATTCTGGGCAAGTCCTTTAGGAGTGATCATCGTACTATTGGTGATGTCCGGCGGAATTATAATACACGAGTTCATCCATGGGCTGACATTTGCCGTGTTCGCGAAAAACGGATTCAAGTCGATCAGGTTCGGGATATTGAAACCCTTTACGCCGTACTGCCATTGCAACGAGCCGTTACTGGCATGGCAATACCGCACCAGCACACTAATGCCCGCGATCGTATTAGGGTTGATCCCATCTTTTGTTGCGATGCTAAGCGGAAGTATCGGATTGATGTTCTTCGGGATTTTCTTTACGATGGCCGCGGCGGGGGATTTTATGATCATCTATTTACTGAGGAAACAGCCTGCACGTTGCAGGGTACAGGATCATCCCGAAAAGATCGGATGTTACATTTACCCTGAATAATTATCGCACCATTTTTCCCGACAAACACCTTCTTCAACTTTTTTATTACATCGATGACCCGGGAGTAATCGATGATTAGGAAAGCGCCGATAAATTCAATAATTTATCAAAGCGCTTTAATCGCAACCCATGCCTAAACTGACTGTTCTGCTGGCCATCTGCAGCATGTTTGTTATTCCGCTGAATGCTCAGCCCCTTGACCCTGCGAAAGAACTAAGCCAATACAATATCGATCACTGGGACGACGAACATTCCCCGTCCAACATCCTTGAGATCATTCAAACAAAAGATGGTTACCTATGGATGGTCACCCTTAAAGGTCTTGCGCGGTTCGATGGCGTGAAGCTTACTCACTATGACAAATTCTCCAATCCCGAACTGGAGGTCAATGGCTTCAAAACCGCCTTCGAAGACTCGCATCAGCGTCTATGGCTTGGATCGATTGGCGGAGGCGCTTTTATAAAGTCCGGTAACAGATTTCAGCAGATACTCCTGCCATTCGGCCCTGGTAGCAATAACATCGAACGGATCACAGAGACGCAAGACCAGACCATATGGCTCTGCACGCTTAAGGGACTGGTCAGCTACAGGGATTCTGTTTTTACCCTTTATACACCCGCGAACACCGCGGAATCGGCAGACTTTCCTGTTTACGACTTTATCCAGGATGGCAAGAAGAACAGGTGGGTCGCAACGGCCCAGGGCCTCATGCTCCTGAGCGACCGAAAACTCATCCCGGTGCAGAATGCAGGATTCGGAAAGATCGGCGAGATCATCGACATGCACCTCTCCTCTGATCAGAAGCTGTGGCTCGCATCGTATTCCAGGGGTGTGTATACATACAGGGAAGGAAAACTGCAAAGGATCGCCGGTCTTGATCCTGAAAAACGTCCCATGAAGATCTCCGAGGACCGAAACAAAAACATCTGGATAGGATCCGAGAACGGCGTTGCCCGATACACCAACGGAAGAATTTCACGACTGAGTACGGCTACGGGTTTGTCGCACAACAATGTAACGGCAGTCTGCGAGGATCATGAAGGCAGTATCTGGCTGGGCACTTATTACGGCGGCGTCAACAGGCTTCGCGATGGGACATTTACCAACTACACAACGTATCATGGCCTCCCCCACAACACCATTCATGCTATTTTCCAGGGCAAAGACAGCACGATCTGGTTTGGCGCCGAGACTGACATCGCCTACAAAAAACACTCCGTCATCACAAAGCTGTCTGATCGATACCCGGAGCTTCGCAGTGTGAGGGTACGGGATGTCCTCGAAGACGCGAAGGGCAATTTATGGATCGCTTCGTATGAAGGTCTTTTCCTCGTGAAGGGAAATACCATAAAAAAATTCAATGTCGTCAACGGGCTTTCAAGCGATCAAACGCGAATCGTTTTCGAAGACTCAAAGGGAACGATCTGGGTCGGAACCCGGCAGGGCCTCAACAAACTGAACGGAGATCGCTGGGTTGGCTATTCGTCGAAAGAAGGTTTGCTGAATGACTTCGTTATGTCCATCTCGGAGAGGCACAACGGCGATCTGCTGGTAGGCACAACCGGTGGCATATTTGTCATGTCGGGAAGCAAGTTTCAACCATTGACGGTCGGAAAGAAAACACTGGGAATCACCACTTTTGTTTTTTCCGACGTTGACCCCGAGCGACTCTGGATCGCGACGTCGAACGGATTGATGTTGGTCAGTGATAACAGTATCCATGAATTCAACAGGGACGCACGGCTTGGAAGAAATATCTATCAGATCCTCGAAGATAACACCGGTGCCTTATGGCTATCTTCCGATGCGGGAATTGTGCGCGCACTAAAAGCTGACCTTCTGAATAGCACGCGGTCGGATACAACCATAGTCAACGCCAGACTATTCGATAAATCCAGTGGCCTGAGAACAAATGAGATCACCCCTACCGGCAGGGGTATCATGGCAGCTGATGGGAAATTGTGGTTCCCGACGCTGGAAGGAGTTTCGTGTGTGGACCCAACGAATATCGTAGTGAATACGACTCCGCCCCCCATCAACATCGAGAAAGTGTTGATTGGCGGAAAAGAGTATGATTGGACACAACCTATCAATGCCCCACCCGGCAGCAGAAATATCGAGATCCATTATACCGGGCTAAGTTTCATGATCCCTAAAAAGGTAAACTTCAAATACAAGCTCGAAGGGTTCGACAAGGACTGGCATGACGCAGGCGAACGACGCGTAGCTTATTATTCTGCCTTGCCGCCAGGGAGCTACACATTCTCGATCGAGGCTTCAAACAATGACGGTGTATGGAATACTGCTGAAAATGTTTTTGTGCTGCGAGTCGAGCGCGCGTTCTGGCAAACGGCACCATTCTACATTTTTGCATCGTTAACGGCGATATTGCTGATCATTGGCATCATTCATCTGCGCACGCGTAACGTGAAGAGGTTGAACGTCAGGCTCGAAGAAAAGATCCACGAGCGCACCCAGGAAGTCATTCAGCAGAAAGAGGAGATCGAGTCACAACGCGACTACATCGAGACAAAAAATCACGAATTGGAAAAAGCACGTGCGCTGATCGAACAACAATACGAGAAGCTGCGCGAGATCAACGAAAACCTGGAAGCGAAAGTTGAAGACAGAACGAGCGAACTCAAGCTGGCCTACGAAGAACTGATGGCCGTGAACAAGGAGCTCGACGACTTTGTCTATAAGTCCGCGCACGATATCAAGGGACCGCTGGCACGGCTCCAGGGATTGTGCAACCTCGCGCTGATGGAAGCCGGAAAACTTCCGACGCGTGAATATCTCCTGAAATTGCAGAGGGAATCACAGCTGGCAAATCGCGTCATCGAAAAACTTGCGCATACCTATGAGGTCAAGCATCACACGCTTTTTCTGGCGGACGTCCCTCTGGTGAGCCTGGTCAATGAAGTCATCAAAATGATCCGCATGGCATATCCCGAAGAAACAGTCCACACAACTTTCGATGTCCGCATCGCACCCCACGTCACACTCAGGACCGATAAGCGATTGATCTCGGAAGCGCTGTTCAACCTTCTGGAAAATGCAACGATCTTCCGGGCGGAAATCAACCCTACGGTGATCATAGAAGCCGACCCTAAAGACGGCGGAGCCGAATTGCTGATCACCGACAACGGCATTGGAATGGATGCCAGGGTGCGTGGAGAAATATTCAAGATGTTTGTGAAGGGCAGCGAAAGATCACAGGGGTTGGGCCTGGGACTCTACATTGCAAAAATGGCCGTCGAGCTACTGGGCGGGGCGATCGCGCTGGTGAGTGCAGAACCCGGAGAAACGCGTTTCAGGATCGAATTACCTTCCGGTGACGTTTTCGCCAGCAATAAGGTACGGCTGCAAAAAACGGCTTTGCGATATAGTCTGGATTAAGGCCAGGCAGTCCGTGGCATTGGACAGGAATTTTAATATCTTTGCCCCCTTATTTTTAGTCCACATGATTTCAGTTGATGCCGTCAGTGTCGAGTTCAATGGCACTTCCCTTTTCAGCGACATAACCTTTAATATCAACGAAGACGACCGGATCGCCCTTATGGGTAAGAACGGCGCCGGTAAGTCCACCTTGTTGAAGATCATAGCCGGTGTAAACAAGCCTACCAGGGGCAAGGTTTCAGCGCCAAAAGATGCCATTATCGCCTACCTGCCGCAGCATTTGCTTACGCAGGACGATGCCACCGTTTTTGAAGAAGCCTCCAAGGCGTTTTCGAAGATCCTGGGCATGAAGAAAAAAATCGACGAGCTGAATTCGCAGCTTGAAACACGGACGGACTACGAATCTGACGAGTACGCAAAGATCATCGAGGAAGTGTCCGAGCTCAGTGAAAAATATTATTCAATCGAAGAGATCAACTTTGATGCCGAGGTCGAAAAAACACTGATGGGCCTTGGATTCCTCCGCAGCGATTTTACCAGACCCACTTCCGAATTCAGCGGCGGCTGGAGAATGCGTATCGAGCTCGCAAAGATCCTGCTACAGAAACCGGATCTGATCCTGCTCGACGAGCCGACCAACCACCTCGATATCGAATCGGTACAATGGCTTGAAGATTTTTTGAAGAATAATGCAAAGGCGGTTATCGTGATCTCGCACGACAAGGCATTCGTCGATAACCTTACCAACCGAACCATCGAGGTGACGATGGGCCGTATCTACGACTACAGAACCAACTATACACACTATCTTCAGCTGCGAAAGGAACGCCGCGAGCAGCAGCAAAAGCAGTTTGACGACCAGGCGAAACAGATTGCCGAGATCAGGGAGTTCATCGAACGGTTCAAGGGAACCTATTCCAAAACCCTGCAGGTGCAATCCCGCGTAAAAATGCTGGAGAAGATCGAGATCGTTCAGGTGGATGAGGTCGACACATCCGCATTGAATTTGAAGTTTCCGCCAGCACCCCGCTCAGGCAGCTATCCGGTAATTGTGGAGGGGCTGACCAAAAAATACGGCGACCATACTGTTTTCAAGGACGTCTCGCTGACGATCGCCAGAGGAGAAAAGGTAGCTTTTGTCGGAAAGAACGGCGAAGGTAAATCGACGCTCGTGAAGGCGATTATGGGAGAGATCGATTTCGACGGCAAGCTGCAACTCGGACACAACTGTCAGATCGGATATTTCGCACAGAACCAGGCCTCACTGCTTGACGAAGAACTCACCGTGTTTCAAACGATCGACTACATTGCAGAGGGAGATATCCGCACAAAGATCAAGGACATACTCGGCGCATTCATGTTCAGCGGCGACACGATTGAAAAGAAAGTGAAATATCTGTCAGGCGGAGAAAAAACCCGTTTGGCCATGATCAAGCTTCTCCTTCAACCGGTAAACCTTCTCATCCTCGACGAACCGACCAACCACCTCGATATCAAAACAAAGGATATCCTGAAAGATGCACTCAAAGCTTTTGACGGCACGCTGATCCTCGTTTCCCACGACCGCGATTTCCTGGATGGACTCGCCGGCAAGGTCTTCGAGTTCGGAAACAAACGTATCAGGGAGCACTTCGAAGACATTGGCGGATTCCTCCGGAACAAAAAGATGGAGAACCTCCGCGAGATCGAGCGTACGGCTAAGTCTTAGTCGTTATTGTTATTCACCCGTCGTCATACCCTTCCTGTGGTAAGGGATAGTCTGACGATCACTCGCGAAAGTAATTTACTTCTGATACCAGTTCGCATCTGGTTTTACCTTGTTGACGAGTCTGACAGTACTAAGGGAACATAAAAATATCGGAAGACTCCCTTCGATGCAACATCCGGAAAAATTCCAGTCACATCGTTAAATACATTCTTATGGATGTAATATCTCAGTGATGTATCAAAGATGCAGTAAAAGTACAAATACTTCTATGGAAGGAATTTGCCTTACAGTATTAAAAGAAATGTCGGGTACTTCATAAACATTGAAGTTCATTCGGTTTAATTTACCTTAAACAATTCAGCCTTGGATTGTTACATGGTTAATTTTCTTTCACTAAACAATGACCTTATGAAAAAGAACATCCTCATCATTGTCTTGATGGTCTCAAGCATCTTGAGCCATGGACAAAACAACACGAACCTTGGAACGAATGCAGGAAATGCAGGAACCTCCAACACATCGATCGGTTACAGCGCAGGAGATATTGTTACGGGACTGGGCAATACATTTCTTGGAGCATCAGCGGGACCGGTCACAACATCCGGCGGGAGCAATACCTTTTTAGGGCATTCCGCCGGGTATTCAAACACGACGGGCTCGAACAATACATTTGTAGGTCGATGGGCCGGAACTTTAAGCACTACCGCGGTTGGAAATACCATGGTCGGAGCTTTTTCAGGACGAGGCATTACAACTGGTAATTACAATTCAGGACTAGGGTACGAATCCATGAGTAACAACTCAAACGGAACCCGGAATACCGCTATCGGCTATCAGAGTTCATGGACAAACACTACTTCTGCAGACAATACAGCAGTAGGATACCGCTCACTGTATTCAAACACTGCTACCTATAATGCTGCCGTTGGATCAGAAGCTTTGTTTAGTAATACTACCGGATATAAAAACACTGCAGTAGGCTACAGGGCGCTATACAGTAATACTAGTGGTGAGCAGAATATCGCTATCGGTTATGCGCTTTCGAACAACACGACCGGGTGGCATAACATAGCTATTGGTGTCGATGCCTGTAGGGTAAATCAGACAGGAAGCTCCAATACCGCGGTCGGCACAAATGCCATGTTCGACAATATAGACGGTTATGACAACACTGCAATCGGTTGGGGCGCGCTGCTATCCAACACTGCAGGAGCTCGCAACGTCGCAGTAGGTTCCTATGCTCTGGATAATATAACGACAGGGCTTCAAAATACCGGTATCGGTCTGAGTGCGTTGGGGAATAATGTTACAGGAAATAATAACACGGCGATAGGCTATGGCTCCGGTCCAAACTCCTCTAACCTCAGCAATACTACCGCAGTGGGTAACAACACAATTACGACAGCATCTGATCAGGTACGTATAGGTGATGCATTTGTTACCAGTATTGGAGGAGCAGTATCGTGGTCTGTCGTCTCTGATGGTAGATTCAAAAAAGACATTCAGCAAAATGTCGCCGGGCTGGACTTTATCAACCAGCTCAGGCCGGTGAGTTACTTGCTCGACAGGGCAGCTATGGGAAAATTCCTCGGGCTGTCTGCCGACGAGCTTTCAAAATACGCCTCGGCAAGAACAAACACAGAACGGCAGGTTGGCTTCGTAGCCCAAGAGGTAGCTGACATCATTGAACAATCCGGCTATACATTTACAGGTGTAGAAACTCCAAAGACCGAGAAGGACCACTATTCTATTCGCTATTCAGAATTTGTGGTACCGTTGGTACAGGCTGTTCAGGAGTTAAGCAAAAAAGTTGAAGACCAGCAGAAAACAATTGAGTTCCTCCTTTCAAATCAAGGAGAGTACTTTACTGCTGACCAGGCACAGCAGGAAAAGCTCTTCCAAAATAATCCCAACCCGTTCACTAAGGATACCGACATTGCGATGATACTGCCGGATGACCGATCCAAGGCCTCGATCCTGATTTACACCATGCAGGGTGAGCAGGTACAGGAATTACCAGTTCCTGGCAGGGGAAAAACAAGTGTAAAAATTTCGGGGAGCTCCCTTAAGGCTGGAATCTACTTATATGCATTGATGGTAGACGGAAAAATTCTCGATACCAAACGTATGATACTAACCAAGTAATGAAGATTAAGAAAGAGGAATCGAATAGGTTCCTCTTTTTAGCTGAATTTTCTCATTCACGTTCGAAGTCGCTATTCGCCGTTGCTACATCTCCAATATAATGATGCAACTCACGTTCCTGTAAGAGCTTCCAAAAGCCGCTAAAAATTCTTATATTATACTATCCTTCCCTCCTGGGGACTTCCGGCACTGAATTTTAAGACTTCACGTAAACGAGACAAGCTTATGAGGTACACGATTCCAGGAAATACTATTCTTTGTCCGATTGACAGGACTCACATTATCGATATTGCCGTTGGGGATGTCCTTGAGCTCCGTGAATTCCCCGGCGCCAGTTACGAGTGGACTGAACAGGACAGCGAATTCGTGGAAAATAATCCTGATGATGACATTTATCTTCAGCTGGAAAAGGAAGATGGCCAATTCTTCATTACCGGCATATTCCTGATGTCGACATTTGAGCAATAACGATCAAAACACGAAGCGGTAGGTATACTTGATCAGGAAGATATTGTGCGCTTTCTGATCGAAGTCGAATGAGTATCTGCTGTGGTCGGGATCAGAGTCATAAAATGCGCCGTTGCGTTCCTGGGTCCATACAAGGAACAACGTCGATCCCGGTATGTACTCCCAACGCAACACCATGTTCGATCTGAATTGTCCGAAATTGAAATCCGGTTTGTCGAACCTGTAATCTTCTATTCCATCACCATCGTGGTCCACCTGATATTGTCCATCCATTTGATTCAGGTTGGTTGTGGAATAGGGAATAAAACGATTTCGATACTTCTCCGCTCCACCATCCTTGACATACTTGAAATTCGAATACCGTCCTGATGTCCCAAACGGTTGTCCGTAGTATTCGATCGACATATTTGGCGTGATCACATAAGTCGCCCTGACCACAAGCCTTGCGATCGTTTGATTGATCTCGCCAAGAACATATTTTCCGTCACCCTCCGAATCGGTGGTTGCCACATATTGAAGTCGGTTGGCGCTTCGTGTAAAGCTGGGCGACACCACGAGGTTGATTGCATTCATCGGTCTATACGTCAGATCGAAACCGACGCTCGTAACTTTCATATAGTTCTCCGCACCGAAATTCATTTCCTCCCAGAGATATAAAGACAACTTCTTGCGCTGATCGGTGATGAAGTACAGAAAATGAAAGATATTGCCTGGATATAACACCGTCGGGCCGCCGCGAAGATCTGCGTTGGAAGCTTTGTATAGATTGTAGTCGACCCCCAGCCCCAGACGCCAGAAGTTTTTGAACTGAACGTGTGAATTGACATTGTAGCCATGG
>CBHTUB010000064.1:0-17707 GCA_966095595.1 uncultured Chryseosolibacter sp.
GCAGGGCTACGTTACCGCCTATCATCGGCTATGGCAGATGGAGTTTCAAACACACGCTGCCGCCGGCCGTGTTTCGGAAATACTTTCCGGAGAAGCGATCCTTAATTACGACCGCCGTCAGCGAAGGCTGGGAATGGTATACGGTGCAAAGCAAGCACTGGAATACATGGAAAAGGACGCCATGATCAACAAGGTCATTCAGCAATATACAAATGGCATCAACCGCTATATCGCCTCCCTTGAATACGAATCACTCCCCTTCGAATACAAGCTTCTCGACTACAAGCCGGAAGCATGGACACCGCTCAAGTGCGCACTGCTTTTGAAAAACATGGCACAAACACTGAACATGGGTGACAAGGACATGGAAATGACCAATGCCCTGAAGCTTTTTGGCAAAGAGTACGTCGAGCTCCTCTATCCGGATGACGAAGGTGTCGGCCAACCCATTGTCGATAGCGCAGGAAACTGGAACTTCATCCCTACCAACCTCGACACGATTGGAATGGCCGTACCTGATGAATACATCAACATCGCACAAAAGCCGAAGATGGACCCGACTACCGGTAGCAATAACTGGGCAGTGTCTGGCAGCAAGACAGCAACGGGGTCGCCCATGCTTTGTAACGACCCACACCTGAATCTTTCGCTTCCATCCATATGGTACGTCATGCAACTCAATGCTCCTGGAGTCAATGTCATGGGCGCCACTCTGCCCGGCGCACCATGCGTGGTGATAGGATTCAATGATTCGATTGCGTGGGGCGTGACCAATGCCCAGAGAGATCTTGTCGACTGGTACAAGCTCACTTACCAGGATAGCAAACGTGAGCATTATAAGCTCGACGACAAGTGGGTGCAGACACAAAAGGTCATCGAGGAAATCCGTCAGAAAGGATCTCCTACTTTTTATGATACCGTGATCTACACGCACTGGGGACCGGTGACCTATGATAAAGCTTTTCACGCTGAATCGAACTTGAGCGAATATGCATTCCGTTGGATTGCACATGACCGGTCGGAAGAGATCATGGCGCTTTACAAATTGAATCGCGCAAAGAATCACGGCGACTACATGAACGCCCTCAACCACTTCCACTCTCCTGCCCAGAACTTCGTGTTCGCTTCGGTTTCCGGCGACATCGCGATGAGGATCCAGGGAAAATTCCCCGTACGACGCAAGAACGAAGGCAAGTTCGTGCTCGATGGAAGCAAAACTTCAAGCGGATGGCAGGCATTCATTCCCAACGAGCAGAACGTGATGTATAAAAATCCCGAACGCGGCTTTGCCAGCTCGGCCAATCAATATCCCGTTGATAAAACGTATCCCTACTATATCACTGGCTCGAACTACGAAGCATACCGGAACCGGAGGATAAACAAGGTGCTTTCAGAAAAATCGAAGATCACCGTTGAAGACTTGATGAAGCTTCAAAACGATAACTATAATCTGAAAGCCGCCGAAAGCCTGCCGCTATTTCTGTCGTTCCTTGATGTATCGACGCTGGCAGAACCGGAGAAGAAAGCCTACGACATCCTTTCAAAGTGGGACTACTACAACAACGCCGATGCTGAAGGAGCGTCCTATTACGAGGCCTGGTGGGACATGCTGATGCCATTGGTTTGGGACGAGCTCGAAAAGGAAAATGTGATGCTCGAGCGGCCGACGACATATCAAACGATCAAGCTGATCAGGGAAAAGCCCGATCTGATCTTCTTCGACAACCTGGGAACCAACGATCGGGAGACTGCACGGGAAATCGTTCAAAAAGCTTTTCGCGAAGGCGTGAAAGCTATCGGGAACTGGAAACAGGAACACGGCAAAAACCCTTCATGGGGCGCCTATAAGGATTCCTACATTGGTCACCTCCTGCCCCCGATGAAAGCTTTGTCCATACCAGTCACTACCGGTGGGAACCATGACATCGTCAACGCACATTCGCGCACGCACGGTCCGTCGTGGAGAATGGTGGTGAGCCTCGAGCGCGACGGAGTCAGGGCATGGGGAACCTATCCTGGCGGACAATCCGGCAACCCCGGAAGCAAATATTATAGCAACCTGCTCGGGCGCTGGGTAGCCGGTGAATATTATCCGCTTCAGTTTCTAAAAGAAGCCAATGCGACCGACCAAGGCATTGTAACAACATTTACTCCCAACTAACATGAGATTCATTGGACAACTTATTTTTATCGTACTTCTGGCAGGCGTTCTCGAGTTGTTTCTTCCGTGGTGGAGCATCGCCATGGCCGGCTTTTTGGGTGGAGCGCTCCTGCACTCACGTTTTAATTTTCTTGCCGGATTTCTCGGGTGTGGATTGCTCTGGCTGGGAATGGCCATCCTGATCGATTCCACCGCTGCAGCGCCTCTGGTTGAACGTGTCGCTGCGATCTTCATGTCGATCTCAAAACCCACATTGTTTGTGATCACGGCTCTGATCGCAGGACTTGTCGGTGGTTTTTCATCAATGACGGGCGGCGCGCTTCGAAAGCAAAAGAAGCTTGCCCGTTATTATTGACCAATAAAAAAACGTCCAGGGAACCTGTGTAACCCTGGACGCTGACTCATATCGATCGCCTGCTTTCAAACTATCTGTCAAGTGTAAACTTGATCGGGAGCACCATCTTGACACGTACCGGATACCCGGCCTGTTTGCCGCCAGTCCAGCCCGGCATTTTTGAGATAACCCGTGCAGCTTCTTTATCGCAGTCAGGATGAATCCCGCGTATAACTTCCACGTTGGAGATACTGCCATCGCCATTCACGATAAAGCTTACGAATACAGTCCCTTCTATTCCCATGCGCTTCGCTGAAGCAGGGTATTTGAGGTTACGTTGCAGGTATTTTGCCATACCCGCCAAGCCATTTTCATATTGAGGATATACTTCCGGTTGAAGGTAGAAATCAGGCGCTTTCGGCGTCTCGATGGTAGTTGTAATGCCGAGATCTACACCAGCCTGAGATGTGTTGACGCCGGTGGAACCATCTCCCTCAACCCCATTAACCGATTGAGTTGGTTGGTCAATTGGCTGATCCACCGGAGTCTCAACGGGGTCTGTGGTGACCTGGGGAGGTACATCGTCCCGCTGAACGGTCTCTTGTGGCCGGGAAGCCGGTTGTGGTCTTGGTTGAATTTCTATAATGGGTACATTCGTCATGTCGATGATACCAGTAAGGTCCGGCGGCTCAGGAATAACACGTTCACCGCCACTCGGCATGAACATCAACAAGGCAAGCAAACCTGTCGAGATGAGCAGTCCGAGAAAAAGTTTTTCTGAATACGTCTTTCGTAACGAATAAGCTCCATACTCCTTGTTCCTGTTTTCAAAAACTACATCGTCCCATGACTGATAGATCAAAGCTTTGGATTTCATAACTTTTTGATTTAGGTATTATGCCATTAGGATGCATAACGGCTGTTAAATCCATAACCTGGTGGTCTAAAAATTACAACATTCCATTAACTGCTTGTATTTATGGAGGTTGCCTTTGAGGCTGGTAAACTGTTCGATCCCCTGGTTATGGTAGAGAAGATATGCTAATGACTAACAACTCCGGTTCAGAAAACAATTCCCCCCCTGCGTGAGTTGCCGAATGGAAATAATACGCCAAACGTCAGATGTCTGCTACTGATATGATAACCTGGATGGGTCTTGAATATTGTATTTTCATAAAAGTCCGAAGTGTCTTTCGAACTTCTGTAGTTGGCAAACAGATTCGTTTTCCTGCTAACGGCGACTTCAACGTTTAGTCCGATAACAAGTGAACTAACCATCGCCTTGTATTTGACGTCTGTACCTGGAGGAAATCCAGCTTCGTCTATGTTATGTGATTCGTTATCAAAATTAAACGCCATTCCGCCTTCCAAGCCTATTTTCACCCTCGACTGGATAACTTGCAGCCCGACTAAAAGGGGCACGCTGATAAACCGCAATTGAGGCTCCGACGGGTAAACGAAGTTCGTTCCTGGAAACTCGCATTCTTTTGTTACAGCTGCGACGCCACTTTTAAAATACAGAGCTTTTGTCGGCTCGAATTTATAAAACATACCTATATCCACTCCGGGTAACGACTTCTGAGAGCCTCCGGCATCAACTAAAAAATCAATATAGCTTCCATCTAATCTGGCCTGAGTCAATCCAAGGTGAACTCCCAAAAGTGTCTGCCCCTGGTGGACGGAACGGAGTCCGTCTGCGCGAAACTGAACGATAACGAAAAACAAAAGAAAATTGATGCGGTATATTTCAGCATGGTGAAGTAGAAACCGAAGACAAAAAAATAAGGCAGCTGACACTGCCTTATTTTTTGTCGGGGCACCAGGATTCGAACCTGGGACCCCCTGGTCCCAAACCAGGTGCGCTAACCGGACTGCGCTACGCCCCGAACATTATCTTTCGTGTGAATCGGCTTTTGAAGTGCCTCCTCTGAAACGAGGTGCGAATATCAGAGAAAAAACTGAAAAGTAAAGGCCGTTAGTTTAATTTTTTTGTGATCCGACAGGGACTCCCTGCCTGCCGGCAGGCAGGGAACCCCGAACCTACTGGCTGGACGACGACCACCATTGCCTGATGTACTCCTTTCCAGATCCCGACTTCAAATACTTTTCCCGATTGCGTGCCGTAATTCGGCTGTCAAATTGTTCGACCAGAACCAATATCCAAGGTCGATATCCTTTTGTTGATTTAGTGAGGCCGCGGTTGTGTTGCGACAGGCGTTGGGTAACATCCATAGAAAGGCCCACATAGAAACGGCCATCCCTGAGACTTCGGAGAACATACACGAAGCACATCATGCCTTAGAGAGTTTTGTGATCCGACAGGGACTCGAACCCCGAACCTACAGCTTAGAAGGCTGTTGCTCTATCCAGTTGAGCTATCGGACCAATATCTTTTTATAAATTCTTTTCCCTTCCTGCCCTTCAAATATAAATCTCCCGTTTCCTTGCGGATAAAACATCGCGTAGTCGCTGTTGCTCCCTGCCTGCCGGCAGGCAGGTATCCAGTTGAGCTATCGGACCAATATGATTAATTTTTATTATCGTGACTCCGGTACATCGCGAGGAGCATCTTCGACAGTCGCTCGTATTGCTCATAGTACCATTGGCACTCTTCCTTATTCACCTGATCAAACTCTTTCAAGACATCCAGGATCGCTGTACATAAAAACACAGAACTTCTGGCTTTATTGATCAATTGCTTTTTTTCATCTGTCAATAAACGTCCTGTGGCTTCAGCCAAGTGGAAGAGGATATTCATGCTCGCTTCCTTCCACTGCTCTCTCAGCGATGGTTCGATCTTGTGATTGGCGTATAGCTCGCGCAAACTCTTGTGCACGACCGTTTTGGCGATCTGATACACTTCAAGTTTCTCAAAATCGAACATAGCCTTGGGGTAAATGCCAGTAGCGGAGAGGGGGGGATTCGAACCCCCGGTACGTTTTAAGGCGTACGACAGTTTAGCAAACTGCTGGTTTAAGCCTCTCACCCACCTCTCCTAAAATCTCTGTTTTAGAAGCTGTAGCCTCCGCTTAATGTCTTTATCGGCATGGACCCTTAAGGCTCCCGTAATATCAATTTGTCCAGAAAGATACGATTTCTACGTTAGAAACCGCGCTTTCGTTCATTTCCAGACGTTTCCGGAAAAGAAGTGCAAATATATAGGTTGAAATCAAACCGCCTAAAAAATCGCCCTAAATTCTAATTTTGCCCCATGCTTGAAATTGTAAATGCAACTACCAGGGATATCCCTTTGATCAGGGACTTAGCCGAACGAACCTGGTGGCCAACGTATTCTGCCTTACTCAGCAAGGAGCAATTGTCCTACATGCTGAAGGTCATCTATTCAGAGGAAAGTCTTCGGAAAGTGATGGATGACAATAGCCAGCAGTTTATACTCCTGCTCGAGAACGGTGTTGCCCTCGGCTTTGCTGCGTATGGACCGAGACCTGAAGACTCGTCGGTCTTCAAATTACATAAGCTCTATCTGTTGCCGGAAACACAGGGCCGTGGCCTGGGCAAAAAGTTGTTGGATGAAGTGAAAAGCAGAACCATAAAGTCCGGACGCAGGATCCTGGACTTGAACGTCAAACGCGACAATCCTGCAAAAAGCTTCTATGAAAAATGCGGATTCACCGTTGTGCGCGAAGAGGACATTCCTTTCGGTCCCTATCTGCTCGAAGATTACATCATGCGCATCGAACTGTGATCAGTGCGCGACCGGCGTGTCGGAAATATTCTTGAGAAACGGATTTTCCCATCTGGAATTCAACGGACATACGCCGATGATCTCTTTCAGGGCGATCTTCGTTTTTTCGATGATCCTGCCGGTTACGTCGTAATTTTTCACCTGGATGTAAGTCTCACTGTCGTTCAGGAAAAGATCGTCCACCGCAGTGATAAAGATCCCTGCTCCGATGCAGGGTACCGCCAGCGCAAGCATTGTCCCTTTCTCCTTGCTATCAAGCAATGCTTTCAGGATCTCGCCTTCATCCCGGGTAAAGTTATACTCACCCTGGATCCTCATTACCAATAATTCCCTGTTTGCCCCTTCCATTTTTATCGTTCCCTCATACCAAACCGCACAAAACCGCTATGGTCATCAAAAAATACATGCCTGAAACGGGTTGGACCTGTCGATAATACCAAAACCCGATCCGACGTGCACAGTTTTCAAACGTTAAAGCTTGCCCCGCGGAACCCTGAATCGACAGTTGGCAAGATAATTTTAGTGCATTAATGCACCACAAACCGGATATATCGGCCAGCGGTGCGTAAGACCTTCGTGTCTGGAACCTAACGGATTCGTAAACCCTTTATCCCTAAACCTATGATAGTCTTTTATGCTGACGACGACGCTGAAGATTGCGAGCTCTTTACCGAAGCGATCAGACAAATAGATGACGAAGTCAAAACAGTGATCGCCCGGGATGGCCGTGAAGCGCTGGCCTTTCTGGAAAACACCAGGGATCTTCCCGACTATATTTTTCTGGACATCAACATGCCTTTGATCGACGGCAAGAAAGTACTTATAGAAGTCAAGAAAAACGTACGGCTGAAGTCAATCCCGGTAATCATGTATTCAACGACATCGGATACCAATGAGATCCAGCAATATTATAAGCTGGGTGCTCACGACTTCCTGATCAAGCCCAATAATTTCAACACCCTCTGCGATTCACTGGAGTCGATCTTTAATCTTTCGAGGAGCAGACGGACGATGTAAGTTTATCTGCTGCTTACGCACTCAACAACCCGCCGTCCTCATGCTGGCCATCAAATTGATCCTTGCTATGACCACTGTTACGGTGCAATGGCAATGTGAACGAAAACACCGTCCCTGCACCTTTACGCGAATTGCAGGAAAGTTGTCCACCGTGTATCTCGATGAACTCCTTGCAAATAAGTAGGCCCACTCCTGCCCCCTTCTCATTCCGGGTGCCGTTGTTGGATTGCTTGACGTCCCAATTGAAGAGATTGGAAAGCTGAAGCGGCGTCATTCCGATGCCTGTATCCTCTACTAACACCTCGACGGTCTCGCCGGTCTCCCGCGTACTGACGGTCACAGTACCATTGTCCGTAAACTTGATCGCATTTGAGATGAAATTCCTTAAAACCAGATTCAATATCGGCTCGTCTGCTTCCACCATAAGGTCGTGAGGAACATTGTTGACAAGTCGTGTGGTCTTGTTTTGCGCGGGTAAGCGAAACAACTCGGTATTGTTATTTACGACTTGCGCCAGTCCGATAGGCTTCTTGTTCAAAGCGCGGTTGTCCATATAGAATACAGACCATTGCAACATATTGGTAAACAGCATGTCCGTATTCGTGATAAGTGCCTCGATGTTGCCCAGGTGAAGCTTTAGCTCGTCATCGGTAACCAGTCCCTTGTTGTAAAGCTGTATCATGCCCTTGATGGAGGCGAATGGTCCCCGGATGTCGTGGGAGATAACAGACAATAATTTCGAGTTCACCCTGATCGTTTCCTGCAGGCTCGATTGATTCCGGCGGAGATTTTCTTCCTGTGCCTGTAGCTGTTCGGTTTGCTGCATGGACTGCTCGAGCATTTGTCTCATTTCTTCCTCCTGTGCACGGAGCTGCTCCGTCTGATCCTGGAATTGCTTCAGAAGCTTCTTTGTCTGTGTGGTATTCACCGCTCCCATCATCGCGGCCGCAACATTCACGCATACACGCTCAATAAACTCTTTTTCGTGCGGTTCGAATGGCCGGAACGATGACAATTCCACTACTCCAAACACATCTTCATTCACCTTCAGCGGCACGATGATCAATGACGTCGCTTCGTACTGATCAAGCCCCGAAGTGATTGGGCTTATCGACCGAAGCGCATTTGTTAAATTGATCACCTGACCGTCCTTCCAGCATTGCCCCAGCAGACCCTCGCCATAGTAAACTCTCCTCTTGCCTTCATCCTTTCCGTACCAGGCATAGCACGAAACGAGCTCCATGAGCTTCTCGTCCTTATTGTCACTGTTGATGATGAAGATGCCACCGCGGTGCGCATTTACATATTTGACGAGATGGGCGATAACCTGATCGCCAAGGTACTCGAGGTCGGTTTGATGTCTGAGCGTTTCCGAGAATCTGGCAAGCCCTTCTATCACCCAATTCCTTTTGTCTTCTTCCTTCGCGATGGCAATGAGGTTTGTCCTCATCTTGTAAAGTGCCTGATCCAGCTCGTTAATGTTACTCAGGGAGGCATATTCTTCGTCAAAATTACCGCTCGCGATCTTCTCCGAGAACTCCGCTGTTTTTTTCAAGCCATACACGAGCAGGTTGGTAGATTCGATCATGTCTCCTATCTCGTCGTCAGGTTTCTGGATCTTTATCTCTGCCAGCTCGCCCTTGCTCAATGCAAGTATTGCGGTTCGAAGTCTGTTGATCGGCATCACGATGGCCCTGGTGGAAATAATGGCGAATGTAGCACCCGCAAGAAGAGACAGGACCAACGACAACGTTATGAACCGCTGAACGGTGCTGACAGACCTATACTTGCTCTCCGTAAGCGCATTGGAGGTGGCCTGGTGATGCTGAATCAGCGAATCGATACTTATCTGAAGCGATTTTGAGATCGGTTCGATCGATTTTTCGAGATCCCTGACGGCGGCCTCAACCTGCGTCGCATCAAAATAGCTTTCGGGCGAGCCCAGTTGGCGCATCACTTTTTTTTCTGCCTCGATAAGAGTCAACGTTTCGTCTATGATATAATGCACCACGGCACGCGGTTCATCGTCCCAACCTCTTGACAGCGCCCGAAGGTCTTTTTGGGTTTCGGCAATTCCGACGTTGTGGATGTTCTTAAGTTCAGCGATCTGATCGTCCGTTGGATGATATATCCAGCTGCGTGTGAGCCGATGTGACCGGAATACCTGTTCCTTTAATTTCTGGAGAGCCGCGAGGGACGGCTGATACAATTTGATGATCTGTTCATCAAGTTCAGAGCTCTGGCGAAATACGACGATGCTGTAAATGCAACTCGACAATGAGATCACAAGCAATACCGCGTATCCTGTGGCAATCCGTTTCCCGACACTAAACCGACCAAAAAACCTGTTCATATGGGGTGATGAGTTATCGAATCAAAATGCTGAACCGCTGAAGATCCTCGGACGGCTTCAATTTGCGTTTTTCAAAAGTGCTGCTGTTGAGCTCGAATTTCAATTTGCCATCCACCATCAGAAAGTTGATGCCACTTCCCTTCTTGGCAAAGCCGTCCCTTGCCGTGACGAACAAGGTTGGCG
The DNA here is from genome assembly GCA_966095595.1 of uncultured Chryseosolibacter sp. Taxonomy (GTDB): domain Bacteria; phylum Bacteroidota; class Bacteroidia; order Cytophagales; family Cyclobacteriaceae; genus Chryseosolibacter. The sequence goes on from CBHTUB010000064.1 coordinate 9,755, forward strand.
TGTCGGGTTGTCTATTCAGCAGGGCTGTAAGTGATGTTTCATCCGGGTTCGGGATGAATAGTATATGGCAAAAGTCAACCTGCGACGCTGCTGTAAATTCCCTGATGGTGATTGGCTGGTTGTGAAGATTTTTCAACTGCCTCGTTTCGTTCTTCAGCTCGGAGGCAACCGAAGAATTATTGACAATACCAATGATGAAATCTCCGGATTTTTTTTCTTTGGGCCACTCGATATTCCTGGCAAAATTAAGGATGAAGGCCGCATAGACCTTATCCCTGACCTGAGTCGCCGCAACCGGCGCAAAGCTTATTTGCGTTAGCGCGACCACTACCAGGATGATGAGCTTGTATGTAATGCTGCGTGCCATTTTTGGTGTTATTGGTTGTTGGGGTGTTACGTATACTGACTGTAGCCGCGCGTTCGGCTTGGCCCGCCGACCATAAAGGACCACCGTGCATTGAAAAATTAATGATCAGAATAAAACCTAAGCGCTTCATTTACGGAGAATTATTTCAGTTAAAAGGTCACTTCCAGCTGGGTTGATAAATGCGTATCTCCATTGTCGAACTTCAGTGTGTCGATATGTCCGAATTCAAACAGAGTCCACTTCACGTTCTTGTTGATGTAATATCGAAGTCCGTGAAAGACCTTGATCGAATCATGGCGGTTGCTTCCGTCTTTTGTATTGAACGTCCAGACGTCATACATGCCGTAGGCGCGGAGCTTCGGTGTCAATACCAGATCGAATTGCACATAGCCCGCCACGGAGCGGAACTGGGACACCGGCGTTTTCAAAGTCATGAAGACTTCTTCCGGAGCATTGTTATATTGATACACAAGCTCGCCGGATACCGAAATATTCTTCATCGAGACGAGAAGGTCCACGCCGAATGCAGTGCGTTTATCCAGTCTGAATTCGCCCAGGTAGGAAGAGATACCCGCAGTAAAATTGCTGCGTGAATATTGAAGCCGGGTTACCCAATCGTATTTTTGATCTTCATTCTCACGAAAAAGCGGAGAAGTCCTTCCGTTACGTCCGTGAACGACGGCAGTTTTAAAGCCAATGCCACTTTGAAATTCCCCATCGATCTGCGCACCGAGCTCGATCTTCTTCAAGGCAAACCCATTGACCAGAAAATTGTTTTTAGTAGACGAGAAATTTCTGTGAGAGGTGTAGTCCGACCAAAACCCAAACGGGTTGCGGATTTGCCCGGTTGTAATATTGATTCCGGATCCTCCCACATTCTCGATAGTCACGCTAATGCGCTCGAAGGGTATACGGTCTTGATCTGACGGCAACGTCAGCGATACCGTATCTCCGTTGACTATCATCTCGTCGAGGTGATGAACCGATTCCTCCGGCATCGGGTTCCATTCTGCCAGCACGCCGACGCCATTCTGCCGGGCAGCGACCAATCTGGAATTGATAAAAAATTTCGCTTGGTTGAGCTCGAGCAACGGGACAAATTTCCCGTCTTGCTCATGATATTCGAACTCCGTTACAAGATACCCGCCTATCGCAACCGTTGGTGCCGAATTCATGGATCGGGCACCTCCTTCGGGGTTGAAAGTGCCCTTATTCAATTCAGCAATCAAAAGATCAGATATCAGCTTGTGATCAACATCTGCATTTATCTTTTCGACAATAAAACCTGCAATCTTGTCCGGCTCGATAACAAGCGACTTCCCGGCACCGATGACATTGTAGTCGAGAAAGTTTGCAAATTTTAAAAGATAGGTCTCGTCGAGATATGAATCGTCGAGTTTGTCGACGTTAACCTGAGGCAGAACACCGAAGGAAACGGATTTGATCAGGCTCGTGATATCGCTGATGGTTGCGATTGTCCTGGTACGATCAGATTGCTGCGCGAGAAGAGGAGTCGTCAATAGCAAAAGAGGGACGAAACACACAACTATTATCCTCATATCCATGGTTTTCGCGAACCAGATGACAAGCAATATGCCAGTCGAAGAAGCTCCCTTATAACATTTTGGAAATCAGTGCAATGCACCGCAATTCAGCGATCACCGGGCATACGCCGTGACTGCAATATTTAGCACGTATTTCAACGACATGTCGTTTAATCTTGCAGCCGACGAAATATCATCGAATCATTCGTTGTCCTGCTTTACGAACAATCTTTGTTTTAGACGATTCCTCAAGGTAGATTTTAAACTCGCGGGATTACTAATTGAATTTAGATTAGCGAACTGGTCGCAACATTCGGGCGTTCAATTAAATCGATACTTTAAAGATCTCGTAAAACTTCATCTGGCCTTTCGCTGTCACGACGATGGCTCTCGAGTTCTTTGTTCTGCGGAGGTAATCAAGCGATATCAACTTGTTCAAAAGGGCGGCACCAAGCGAGCCTGCGAGGTGGTGTTTTCTTTCGCTCCAATCCAGACAAGGCTTTGCGAAAGCTCGTCGCTGTCGTTTCAATTCGTCAATATCAATATGGAGTTCTGAAAAAAAACGTGCACCTCGTTTCGTGACATCATAGGACTTTTTGTCCGGGACAATCAACTTTTGTTTCAATAACCCTTCTGTGATCATTACGCCTACTCTGCCCGCCAAATGGTCGTAGCAACTTCTGCAAAACCTGATCTCTGTGTTGCTGTTGTCACTGACTATTTTGCGACGCTCTTCGTTGGGAATGAGATTCGCGATCGCTTCAATGGCGTAGGCCACTTCGGGTTTTGAAAATTTATAGTACTTGTGTCTGCCTTGTTTTTCAACTGAAACCATTTCTGCACGAAGCAGTTTACTCAAATGCATACTTATGTTCTGCGGCGAAGTCTCCGCAGTCGCCGCCAATTCGGTAGCCGTATAAGCTCGCCCATCCAGAAGTGCCCATAGAATGGTGGTTCGAATCGGATCACCGATGAGCGATGTCAGCTTCGCTATTTCACTATCCATGCAATCACAGTTAATTTTGAAATGAAGTATCAAAGATAGTAATCTGTTAGGTTAGCGACGTGAAACCAATTAAAATGAAATTGATTGCTCCAGCCTCGCTATTCGTCCTGATCTCAACAATACTCTGTGCTCAACCATCTGTTGAAAACATTAAATCCATTAACATGTTTCATTGTGATACCATTAAGACGGCAAGTCATATCGCCGGACTGCAGATCTCACTGCTGCACCAAAGACCTAATGTCGTCTCCAACGATTACGCCGTTCTTTTTCTTCACGGTTCGACCTTCCCCTCCGCCCTATCGTTCGCTTTCAGATTAAACAATCTGTCCTGGATGGATCATCTCACGGCGAATGGTTATGAGGTATTCGCGCTTGATTTTTTAGGTTACGGGAACTCCGACCGGTATCCTGAAATGAAGTCGACGAACCGAATCGATATGCCATCCGGAACTGCTCAGGACGCATATAAAGATGTGGACAAGGCCATTGATCTTGTCTGTAAAACCTCAGGCAAAAATAAAGTGTATTTAATAGGCCATTCATGGGGCGGTTCTGTGGCTGCTTTGTATACCGAAAAATTTCCTGATAAGGTCGCTAAGCTCGTTTTGTTTGCGGCCATTACAAAAAGATTGCGCACATCCGGCAACGAAGAAGAAAAAATCTATTCTCCCTATGAAGCAATGACACCCCAACAACGGATTGTGGCCATGAAGAGCCTGACGCCCGAAAATAAACCCTGCCAGCTTGAGGCGGAAATATTTACTACATGGGGCGACGCCTGGTTGGCATCCGACAAGCTTTCGGCGATGTCGAAATCCGACAGCGTTCGTTTCCCATCCGGACCTTCTGTCGATGTGCAAAATCTATTGAATGGCAACACATACTATGATCCGGGCGAGATTCGAGTACCCGTGCTGGTGATCAGGGGTGAGTGGGATCGATATCCCGATAACAATGATTCCGAAGGGCTTTTTTCATCGATGGAAAAGGCTCCATTCAGAAAGTATGTCGTGATCGAAAAGGGGACTCATGTGATGCATCTGGAAAAAAGCCGGCATCAGCTGTACGATGAGACACTAACGTTTCTAAGCTCCGGAACAAATGTCAAAAAAGACAATCGGCATGCGATAGCCGTTATTTTTGAAGTGATCCCGTTGAAGGAACATAAAGATGAATATCTGGATATAGCATTGGACCTGAAAGCTGAACTCGAAAAGATCGACGGTTTCATTTCGATAGAACGATTTCAAAGCATCTACCATCCTGAGAAGATCCTATCGTTGTCGTTTTGGGAGAATGAAGAAGCCATAACAAAATGGCGGAACCTGGAAGTTCATCGCAACGCTCAGGCAATGGGCAGAAAATACATCTTCGGGGACTATCGATTGAGGGTGGCACAGGTGATCCGGGATTACGGCATGTTTGACAGAAAGGAAGTACCGTTGGATAGCAGAGACAATTGACGATCCTGCATTAAGTAGGTCTGACTATATTTGCGAATGCAATTTTCAATCTCTCAATCCCTGGAAATATTGGACAGGACTCCCGGCGTTCTGACCGCGATGGTTCAAAACATCTCTGGCGAATGGACCTCAAACAACGAAGGCGAAGGAACGTGGAGCGTATACGATATCGTTGGTCATTTGATCCATGGGGAAAAAACCGATTGGGTGCCAAGGGCAAAGATCATTCTGTCCAACGACGGCAACAAGGAGTTTGAACGCTTTGACCGTTTTGCGCAATTCCAAAACAGCAAGGGAAAATCTCTGACGCAGCTGCTCACTGAATTCAAGAGCCTCCGCGAAGAAAACATGAGATACCTGCGGTCGTTGAAGATCGATGATTCAATGCTGAACAGGAAAGGCATTCATCCTGCGCTCGGTGAAGTGACTTTGTCGCAGCTCCTCGCCACGTGGGTGGTACACGATCTCAATCATATCTCGCAAATGGCGCGTGTGATGGCGAAGCAATACAAGGAAGCTGTCGGGCCGTGGATAGAATATCTGGGAATATTACAGCGCTGAGGGGGCTATGACAACGGGGACGGAAGATAGAAGGTAGAAGATAGATTACACGAGTTGCATCGTCAACCGGTTACCAATCCTGCGAATAGACGACTGGTGGCACCTGCACATCGGCGTTGCGCAGCATAAAGCTGTCTATAAAACTTACGTGCATAACGTGCAGCAGCTGCGTGTATGATCTCCTGAACCCGCTTTCGTCCCGCTTCACGACCTCATCGGTAAGCATTCGTGACTGTTTTGAAACGGGTGGCGCGCCCTTGCCCTGAATGTGCTTATCGTCATGGTAAATAAAATACTTCATTCGATACAACACTACACGATACCGTTCGTCCTTGAAATCTATTTTTAGCATACCGAACCATTTCGCGCTGGAGATCAGCGGTGGTGCATTGAATCTGGATATATTGAAGCGCTCGTAATCTATTGTATAGTTCTCTACACGCGCCGTGATGCTGCTGCCATTGGCCTCGATTTGTTTTACCGCGCTGTTGAGTGAAATATGCGCCATCATTTTTTCCTTTAACTCATTGGCGGTTGCGTTGGGCTGTTCAAAGACCTTTGCCCATACCACCTCTCCGGAGTCGATGACAAATGACGCATACCTTTCCGTCTGGGCGGACAGGTCTGCGGTAATAACAGCGAATGAAATGAGAATAACTATCCTGGCGAAATTCATGGGTGCTTCAATACCCGCCACGTTCCAAAGTTGATGCCAGCATGGAAACGCCCGAATTGAACTGGTTATGCGGGTTGGATCACGGAAGGCATGGATACTTTTGAACCAGTGGGTATTATTTATCCACCAGACGCCTTCTTCATTTTTTCGCGCAGGGTCTTCCTGGTGATCCCAAGGATCTCCGCAGCCTTCGAAATGTTGTTCTGCGTCACTGACAGCACACTTTTGATATATTCATGCTCAGCCTGCTCCAGCGTGCGGCCCACATCGGCAGGGCCAAGCGCAGAGAAGCGGAGGCTGTCGGGCAGATCAGGTACATCGATCACGGCATCCTCATTCATCACTACCAGGCTATGCATTAGATTTTGAAGTTCCCTCACGTTGCCGGGCCACGGATATTTTTTTAATACGCTCAATGCTTTCTCCGTAAGCTTGAGCGGCGGCCTGGAGATCTCCTGGGAATATTTGTTCAGAAAATAGCGCGCCAGCAACATGATGTCATCCCCGCGTTGCCGCAGTGGAGGGAGATCGATCGTGATCACGTTGAGGCGGTAGTAAAGGTCCTCGCGAAACAGCTTTTGCTTGACCAGTTGTGGGAGACTCACATTCGTCGCGGCGATCACGCGCACATTGACTTTCTCCGCAACCTTGGAGCCGACCATGTAAAATTCTTTTTCCTGAAGCACGCGCAGCAGCTTTGCCTGCATGCTCAGACTGGTGTTGCTGATCTCGTCAAGGAAAATCGTTCCCCCATGGGCCACCTGAAAAAATCCCTGACGGTTTTCCTGCGCACCGGTGAAAGCCCCCTTTGCGTAACCGAACAGCTCGCTCTCGAGGAGCGAGTCCGGGATCCCGCCACAATTAACGGCGATAAAAGGGGTGGCAGGTGAATGCGTGCCGTAGTGGATCGCCCTTGCCACGAGCTCCTTTCCCGTCCCGCTCTCGCCGGTGATCAAAACCGTTGCCTTGGTCTTCTGCACTTTCCCAATGGCCTTGAATACTTTCTGCATCTCCTGCGACTCTCCAATGATACCGTAAGCGTTGTGCTCTACCGGAAGCCGGCTCTGTCCTTTGCGCAGAAGCAGCACTTTTCCGAGCGCACGATCTACGGCCGCGAAGAGCTCCTTGTCGGTAAATGTTTTGACCAGATATTCTTCCGCTCCCTCCCTGATCGACTCCACCGCTCCTTCGATCGATGGATAGCCCGTGATCACCAGAACACCCATGTCCTTATGATTCTCCTTGATGTGGCGCACCAGGTGGATGCCGTTTTGGTCAGGCATCCTGAGGTCCGTGATCACGAGGTCAGGGTGAACGGAGTTCATCGTTTTGATGGCAGTCCTTACGTTGTGCGAAGTGAATATCTCATAACCCCGTGGCTCGAGATGCCTTCGGATCAGTTCCACGGTCTCCGGTGAGTCGTCAACAATCAATATCTTTTCCGTGTGCTTGCCCTTCATTATGATCGCTTTTGTTTTTTCGAAATGGGAAACACGATATCGAACCGCGTACCCTTGCCATAAGCCGTTTTTACCTTGATGCTGCCTCCATGTGCGGTTACGATCCCATGTACAACCGACAGTCCCAGACCAGTCCCCTTCCCTACCTCCTTCGTTGTAAAAAAAGGTTCGAAGATCTTCTCCTTCACTTCATCGGTCATACCGGATCCATTATCCTTGACGGAAAGAACAACGGAACGATCGTTTTTCGAAGTCGAGACGACTACCTGACCTCCTTTTGGACCGAGTGCCTGAATGCCGTTGGTGATCAGGTTCACGAGCACCTGACTGATCTGCACGGGATCTCCGGGTATGATCGGCAGGTTCTTCCCCAGCCTCTGGATCATCCTCACCTTTTCCTTCTTATATCGAAGATCCATGAAGTAAAAGACATCCGCTACAATAGCATTGATATCGACAAAGGACATGCGCTGGGGCATAGACCGTGAGAATATCATCAGCTTCTTGATCACCTCTCTTGTAAACAACGATGCCTTGATGATACGTTCGGAATCCTCCCTGCCCTGCTTGTCCAGGGATTTGTTTTGCTTGACCAGTTGTGCGAATCCCAGGATCCTGCCCAACGGCTCGTTGAGTTCGTGGGCCACACCTGCCGTAAGCTCGCCTATGTAAGCGAGGCGGCCGGAATGTTCGAGCTGCCTCTGCAACAACTTCTTTTCGCGCTCCACCTCATGTCGTTTTACCACGATGGCAAGCTCGCGTGACACCGTTTGAAGGAGCTTTACCTCTTCCTTCAGAAACGGTGTTTTCCGTATTTTATCCGAGTGGCGATAACCTACCTCGATGACACCACGGTCCACTCCTTCGATAATG
>CBHTUB010000065.1:0-17674 GCA_966095595.1 uncultured Chryseosolibacter sp.
TACACCAATCGCTTCAAGGCAGATTTTGGTGCTCAATACAGGATCGCATTACCATCGGGCAGGTCGCTGGTGCTTGGCGCCACCTATGAAAACAGCATGAAGCTGAAAAGCAAAAGCGACCTGACCCTGGCGAGCAAGAGCGACACGCTTTCGACACTCGAAGGGGAATCGACAACGTTCACACTTCCGTCACGGATCGCGGCTGGTGCATCATGGCAAACGAGAAAATCACGGATCGCCGCAGATCTTGTATTCGAACCGTGGTCGCGCGCGTCCTATCCGGGGATCACCTCACAGTTCATCGATTCGTGGCGCTACGCAGTCGGCTATTCCTTCTCCGGAAACCCCGAGTCGACAAACTACTGGAGTGCTATCCGGCTGAACGCAGGAATGTATTATCAGAATTACCCTGTCAGGATAGAAGGTCAGGTCTTACCCAACTATGGATTTACGGTGGGAATCGGGTTACCGGTACTGGATGGGAAATCGACGATCAACTTAACCTACGGTTATGATCGATTCGGTACGATGAATGAGAGTCTGATCCTGCAGCGGACTCAAAAGTTTATGCTGGACTTTGTGATCCGCGATATCTGGGGCTACAGAAGGAAATTCGACTAACGATCAGTTTATGTATTTCTTGCTGATCCTGGTCCACTTTGACCTTTGGCGCGAAGAGAGGATACGCGCGATCTTTTCGTTTCTCTCGCGGACGTACGTATCGAGAGACTCGTCTCTTTTCCTGACATCCGACTCGCGACGCGTCCGGATAATCTGTTCGTAAAACTTGTTGTTCACCTCGAGAATGTCGCCGCACTGGCTCGGGCTAAGGTGAAGCTTATCCTTCCAAATGACAGGGTCGTACAACATGAAGTCGATAGACGGCGTATTATCCGCTTTTGAACTGAATGGCAGGATCACACCCAAAAACAAAGCAACAATAGAACAAGATAGCAGTTTCATATCCACGATTCAGCCGGCAAAGGTAATCAAGAAATGTCTATTGGGGGAAATGATCTGCGGAAATAGGGAAATTTTGACGATAAACAGGCTTTTTTTACTATATAAAAGCGAAGCGACAAACAGATTAGTGTTTGTCGCCTCCTGATTCATAATCCATTTAACCTAGATCAATTAACGTAAACGTGTGCGACAATGTTCCACAGTTGTCAAGAAAACATGACAATTGATAAAACTTGTGCCATAAAAATTAACATGTGTGGGCCAACATCATTCTTGCACACTGAAGTTTTCTTCTAGCTTCGTCATTGATTCATTAACCTTAACACACTCTTATGATGAAAAAAAATCTATCCGTTGCGGCTATCGCATTGATAGGCGCAGTTTTCTCATGCCAGACCGATGAGGCCATCTCATCCCAGAATGTTTCAGATGACGTGCTTGCCAGGATCAAGGCAGCTGGATTCAGTACCGAAAACGTGCAGATGGTCGATGGTGCCTACCTGGTGGAAGGCGACATCCTGCTTTCTGCGAGTGACCTTGACCGATCCGGAGGAGGAACGAAGCTCAGGATCGCCGAAGTTGAACAGTACCACACTTTCAACCTTGTGGGGGCACTCCCGCGCACGATCACGGTAAGCGTAAGCGGAACCGTGAGCACCGGGTTCTCCAACGCTGTAGACAATGCCATTGGACGCTACAATGCGCAGAATCTTAATATCAGCATGCAACGGGTGAGCAGCGGTGGCGATATCAACATTCGCCTGGTGAACACCGGACAATACATTGCTTCTGCAGGATTCCCCGACTCTCAAGGAAATCCATACGGTGAGATCAAGTATGCGAAGAGATATGCCACGGGCTACAGCGATGGTTTCATGACCACCGTTATCGCTCACGAAATGGGACATTGCATTGGATTCCGTCATACAGACTATATGAATCGTGCCTATAGCTGTGGGTCCGGTGGAAACGAAGGCCAGGAAACATCAGGTGTCGGTGCGGTACACATTCCCGGAACACCAACCGGTCCGGATAGCGGCTCATGGATGCTTGCCTGTTTAAGCGCTACAACCAATCGTCCGTTCAACAACAATGATAAGGTTGCGCTCGATTACCTGTACTGATATCGATATGTAATTCAAATGAAAAAGGCTGTCCAGCGGGCAGCCTTTTTATTTGATCATCAGTTTACCGGTGATCTCTTTTCCGCCGGAAAGTGTCACCCTGACCATGTAGATACCGGCGACAAAAGTTTCGGTCGGAATAGTTTTACTGATCCCGAAGTCTTCAAATCTTCCTTTCATCATGCCCTTCGGGTCTATGATCTCAACCTTCGCGACACCCTCATCCTGTACTATCAAACTTACCTCCTCACCTAGCAGTGCCGGGTTGGGATAAATATAAATATCATCGCCTCCGATGAACAAAACGGTTTCGGTCTGGCTGAAGATCCCGGCGCCCCCGACTGTGGTTAGCTTGACCCTGTAATGCTGAAGGTCGTGTCGCATGACCTGGTCGGTGAACAAGAACGTTTCAGAAGTGAGCGGACTGATCGACCCGATACCGACAAATTGCCCGCCCTTCATGATCTGAAGCTCGGCCGAGACCAGGTTGTAGATGGTTCCCAGCTCAACTTCAAAAGTTGCATGGTCGTATGCGTACGATCCGGCAGGCAAAAACGATTTGAAGTAACACGCTACTCCCTGTAAACTATAGTCAATCGTAGATTCCCGGTCACCTGACAACGATCCATATACTGTCTCGATGGCATACGATCCCGATGACAATCCGGCCTTGTTCAAAATGGCAAAGGTATCCGTTGTTTCAAGGTACGGCTCGAGGTACTTCTCCCCCATCTCATAAAGGATGTATCCGGTCGCCGAAGGTACCGAATTCCATTTGAGCAACACCTGATCTTCACAGTCGAATCCGACCATCAGGCGTTGCGGGGCATCCAGGGCGACAGGCTCCGATGTAAAGGAAGCTTGCGACGTAGTGATCCTTAGCAAGATGATGCCCGTTGTATCCGGTGTCATCCACTCGAAGTGTCGTTGCGCCATCTCAATGTTATCGCCGATCAGGATCCAGTCATTTTCAGACTGGAATCGGTATTCGATCTTAGCAAAGTCGTTGTCATCGTACCATGACCATCTTAGTATGTTCGGCTCATTCGCATGCAATGGGGATCGCGATGTCGGAGAAAGCCATTCGAAGCCCTGCTGCCATTCATATACTACAAAGAAATTCTGCTCTCCCGTTACAGAAGTTCCGCGAACGGTGATGTCGTAAGAACCGGGCTCCGGCAGATCCACCGTGACCTGTTCAACATTATTGAGGTGATCCGTCCCTCGCACCGCTGGAGCCTGAAGAGCGGACGATGAGTTGTCTGAGTTCAATATCCAGGGAAGATAAACCTCTGCTGAGGCGGACGACACCTCGAGATCGAGGTCATTGACGAGGGCTTGTTCGGATAACGGTTCAGCGGGTGGATCTGTCCACACAAGCGTGATCTTTAATTTGTGCATTGCCGACGGCACGGTGATGTTGAATGTCATTTGAGCGTTGTCGTTGACCACGCCACTAAAAAATCTTGCGGCGTCGAGCGTTCGCAAGGAGGTCAGGGCGTTGACGCCTCCAAAACCTGTTGCAAAATCAACCTGTGGAGTGCCTGTGTCATCTGCTCCGTTGATCAGCAACGCCTTCACAAGGGCCGCATCAGGCAGCTGACCATACGTTTGGCGATAACGCGCCTGCAGAAGCGTACTGATTCCCGACACGACGGCAGCAGCTTCGGATGATCCTGCATCGCCGTAAGCTATTACTTCGGGCTTTACCCTTCCATCGTGCGCAGGGCCACGCGAGCTGAGCATAACTACGTTTCCGAAACGATCTGAAGACCCTACGCTGATCGTATTTTTGGAAACCTTGAATTGGCCCGTCAGATTGGCAAATCCCGGAAGACCTGCATAATAACCTTCTGAAAGCTCCTGATCTCCACTGTTACCGGATGAGAATACGTGGAGCAACGTCGGATTCTCATAAACCTGCTGATCATAGCCTGCCGATTCAAGGCCATAGTAATTTTCGGCTCCGACGCCATAGGAATGATTTTGAAGAGAGACGCCGAGGCCAAGTAATTCTGCAGTGTTGTCGGGAAGCAGATTGTCAAAATCGGAAGAAGTCAGCCTGACACCGGGAGCGACGCCTTTGCCTTCACTCGACGTACTGCCTCCGCCTCCTATGACGGTGCCCATAATCGTTGCATGCAGGCTTGAAGCTTCGTCGAAATGATCGCTGACGACAACCCTTCCGCGAAGATCGAGGTCTTCCTGGTCAAAAGGCTTTTCCTTGATGGAGACAACGATGCCTTCCCCGGTCAGCCCGGGCATGAAAGCCTGCACCGCTGAAATGCCATTCAGTCCCATTTCGAAGTCTCCAATCATCGTTTCGACAAGTGCGCGACGGTTCCCGCGATCTACATAACGGACACCCTGCACGCGCGACACCTTACCGATGTCCTTTCTGCTAACGTTGGCGATCGTAACAATTGAATTGCTCCTGTTCGTTAATCTCCACTCCGGGTGATTTTTATGGCACCAATCTTCCAGGATCGCAAAATTGTCTGTATAAAGGCGTATGGAAACTTTCTCATCTGCATCTCCCTGTTCCAACCCGGGTGCAATGCGGATGTTCTGTCTGCCGTCGGACTGTCCCGATACATTCAGGCAGTAAAGCATGAAGAAGACCAGCAAGGAAAGTCGGCTCATTCAGTGGATTGAAAACCGAATTTAAGGAAATCACAACACCGCAAAAGCCTCCGTGGAGTTTGTTATCGAAAATTGAGATCGATGCAAGAAAAAAGCCGGTGTTTTGCTTTTATGACCGGGCCGCAATACTGACCTTTGATTAAAACCTGATTTATGAAACTTACATTTACAACACTGGCAACATTGGCGTTGTGCATTACGATGACTGGATGTTTGCGCAATTTTTTGAAGGATGAAAAGAAAGGTGAGAAAGCCGAGCTTGAAACCGTTACCATCGGGGGTATTTACAGCATGGGTGTTCCAAAGTATATGTCGAAAGCGACCGCTTTAAACGAAGAGGCGTCCCTGCAATATCAGAATATCTTCAAGGAAGCCTACGTGATCGTGATCGATGAAGACAAGCAGCAGTTTATCGATGCCCTGAATGGTGTAGATGCATTCGATTCGACGCGGACCATTGTTGAGAATTATGCCGACACCCAGATGCAGCTTACGACGTCTGCCATGACGGTTAAAGATCGCAAAGAGATCAAGAGCCTCACCATCAACGGCCTCAGTGCCGCAACGACAGAGCTGGACGCAGATGTCGAAGGTGTTCCCGCGTCCATCACCTATTTCCTGACGTTCCTTGAAGGGCCCGATCGCCTTTATATGATCATGGCCTGGACCCTTGCAGATAAAAAAGATGAGCACAGGGACACCTTCAATGAAATGGCCCGCACATTCAAAGACCTCAAGGCTGCTCCCGTGGCATCAAATTGATTGCCATCAGTGTAAGCATTGTCATCAAGGGCTTCCGGAGAACAAATCGACCTCCACAAGCCCCAAAAAAAAGCCCGCGGTTGTTCTGCGGGCTTTTTTGTTTTTAATGCTATCGGCTATCGTTTAAGCGTGATCTTCTTCGTGACGCGCGCGTCCCCGGCATTGAGGATCAATATGTAGTTTCCTCCTGCAAATTCAGAAATGTTGATCTGCTTCGTATTCTTTCCGGCAGGTTGTGTTCCGAAATTCCACTTCTTCATGGTCTTCCCGGAAATATCTACAGCCTGCAAGTCCACAACCGACGATCGCGGCAACTCGTATTCCAGCGTAAATACACCGGTGGTCGGGTTCGGATAGCAAGAGACCTTGAAGGAGGTCTTCTGTTCCGACGTGGCCGTAGGGACTTCCTGTATTGCAATATAGTGGACACCCCATCCCCACGCATTGTTGCTTTCATTGGTGATAAATCTGACCCGGAACAACAACAGGTCACCCGCATCGAACCTCGTCTTTATGTCAGCCGCATGGGGAACGAACATAGAGGTGTTACCACCCGAATTGGCGGAGTAAGCCGAGCTCCATGCCGGGTTAAAGCTCGCGTCATAGCTGTCACCGATCTGTAACCAGTCGAGACCGTTCAGTGTTGCTTCTATCACCACGGAATCCTTTCCTGGTTCCGCGATCAGCATGTCCTCGATGGTGATGGTCGGATTGGCAGATGAAACGGTTACCGGTGTTTTTATCATAACCGAGTAAGTGGTGTTATTCGTGTAAGGGTGACCCGTCTGCGCATATTTCCTGGTGCTTCCCGAGATCGTCAGCGACGTTAGATCCGTCACAAGGTCAGACGTTTTTTCAAAAAAGGTCGTGTATGAATTCGCGGGGCTCAAAATGTCGATAACGGTGACCGCGTAGGACATGGACTGAAAAGGTTCTCCTTCGATATACCCGATCAGGAAGAACGTCTTATCCCCTTTCGCCACTGTTCCGAGAGAGAAGTCGGTGTTCCCAATCTGAATGTCCTTCACCGTTTTCACATAGGCATTGTTGACGAACACTCTTGCTGAATCAAATTCACGTTCGGAAGCAATGCGGATCATCAGCTCCTTGTCAGGTGCGTTTCCATAGGCCACCAGGGACGGAGCTATGCTCTCCGACTGCGGCTGATCGAGCGTCGCAGTCCAGATGCCGCGCCCGTGTGTTGCAATGACAACCTGATCATCCTGGCCTTTCATATCCCACACACCAACTTTCGGAAAATCTTCAATGATCGCCCATGTTGCTCCGTTGTCAACAGACTCGACGATACCGATCTCGGTACCTGCCCAGAGAATATTCGGATCGTCAGGACGCACGTACAGACAATAAACGGCTACATCCGGAAATCCGTTGTTGCTTACGCCGTTTGTGCCGAACCCTGAAATATCTTCCCACGTTTCTCCGAGGTCGGTCGTTCTTAAAATCTTGGGACCCTTTGCGAACGAGAAGATCGCATAGGCCGTTTCATCTTCAACCGGATGGCTTGCCAGTTTCGTAATATTCCCAAGTGTCACGTCCGTATAGTTGTTCGTCTCACTGAACGTCTTTCCTCCATCGACCGAGACAAAGAGATTCCTTTGCTGTCCCGACTCATTGCTCATACCGCCACCTGCCCAAACAATGTTTGCGTTCGACCTCGACACTTCAACGTCGAGGTAGAATGGCGTATTAACGATCCAGTGTTGTGGGATAGCGGTGAGTTTCCATGAGCCCCCGAAAGTCTCCGATGTGTAAACACCCTGACTTCCCACCGTAAAGACCCGGTTGGGGTATGATTTTGAATTGGCGAGTTTCGTAACAAACGAAAATTGTGTTTCATCGGACGGAAGCCCACCGGTCGCGTCAGAAAAGCTTCCGCCACCGTTGGTAGATCTATAGATCGCTCCGTTGTAGACGGTGCCTAACAGCCTGTTTGGATCGCCACTGTGCCACAACACTTCAAAGCCATCACCACCGATGGCAAAATCGTATGACGTCTCCTTGCCCGCAACTTCGTTGCGCCTGGAGACGCGCGTTCCGTTGTCCTGCATCCCGCCAAAGTATTCCTCAGCTCCCGGTTTTTTGTCGGCACCGTAGAATTGTGACGTGTTGTATCCCAGTCCCCTGAATGTCCAGTCACCCTCTGTTATGCCAGGAGTAGTTGACTGTTTCGAAACAAAGACACCGCCATCATTGCCTATTAGCAGCCTCCATTTCTTGTCGGCGATATTGTCAAGCAATGGGATCATAAAATGGTGATCCGGATGCACTCCCGCCGTCAGATCTGTCTGATCGCTGCCATTCTTACCATCGTATGAATCCCTCCCATCTGCGACAGTAACCGTAGTGGCGTTTCGCTTTGAAATAGGCGCGTAGGAAATCACAATTTTACCTTCGGGCAAATTATCCGGATCCCAGGTTTGTCCCGCTGCAAGTGAAGGCGCAAAATTATACATTAGGTTTGCCTCCTGTCCTCCGGCCTTCGAGACAGTGGAACTTGGAGCCAGACTGTAGTTGATATCCTGTATAAAAATGTATTCACGGCTGTCGTTCAAATAATCCGTTGTAGGCGTCGTGCTGAAGTATTGTGGCAACAAATCGAGTTTGCCATTTCTGTTCTGATCCCTGAATGATATCATCAGCTGTGTGTTGCCCGTGACATCCCATACTTCGAATGGAACATCTACATAATTTACGTAACTGTATTCACTTGCAGCCACACCACTGGTCCTTTGTACAGGCACCAAAAAACGGTGAGCCTTCTGCGATTTCCCTGGACCAAACCGGATCTCAACATTCGCTGTTGGCGGTGTTGTCCCCACATTCAGACGTTGATTGGCATACTGATAATTTGAAAAGCTGAGCAAGTTTACATAAGGTGCATCAACGATATCGACGGCGTAGTCGTTGGCAGCCGTGGTGCCGCTTCCGATCGTGGTCCGGAAAAGACTTACGCCACCAAAATATACGATGTTGGCATCAAAAGGGTCGGCCAATATGGTGTTATCGTACATCCCCTGGCCATCGAAAAAGTCAACTACCTTGTCGTCGAACCTGACGTCGATCAATTTCCATGTCTCTCCGGCATCCCTGGAATAATACAGATCCGACGCTGCGCCGGACTTCGTACCCTCGACAGAGGCATATACAGTGTTGGTATCCACGGGAGATACTGAGAGCTCTATTCGTCCATTCGGCGACATCCCGCTGCTTGACGGGCTCCAGGTCTGGCCTCCGTCGATCGATTTCCAAACTCCCACGCCATTTTGCGTGGCGTATAAAATCGCAAAATTGCCGGGTGTAGCTACGACTTGTTCCAGAACACCTTCAACCTCCAGAACTTTTGTCCATGAAATACCCCCGTCAGTGGAGCGCATGATGGCAGAGGTGTCGTCGTCGCTTAAACTGTGTGGAGCAGTAGTCGCGACGATTGTGTTGGCATCGTCAGGAGCTACGACCAGTCGCGTGGTGATCGTGGAATAATTTGTAGCTTCGGTGGACGTTGCCGGAAGCTGCATCCATGTCTGCCCCTGGTCAATCGATTTAAATATCCCGTTTCCGATAGCGGAGTAAATTGTAGAGACGAATTCTCCCGTACTTGCGTAGATCACGTCACCATTTACGTCGCTTCCAAAAGATGAAATGGGAAGCGCTGGAAAATCCTTGCTTACTTCCGTCCAGCTATCACCACCATCGGTTGTTCTCCAAATACCTCCGGTAGCAGATCCTGCCAGCCATGTATTGTTCGACGGATCCCCTGGAACATTATAGAGACTACGCGTTCTACCCGGAACATTCCCGGGGCCACGTTCCGTCCAGGCGATCACGCCATTGCTTCTCGCGCGCGCCTGTTGCGCAAACTTATTGTTCCTGATCCTGGCAAGCTCGCTCCACTTTGCTCCCGGTGCATAGCCGGGCTCTGTTTCGTTGTCCCTCGTTCGAATGCCCTTATGAAATTCAAGGAACTTCAACGGTTCATCTGTTTCATGTTCCTCACTTTCGTGTTCGCCAGACTCGGCGTACACGTCGCGTTGAAAGATTGGGGTATTGACCTTCTTCAAAAAATCGAAGGAAAGTATCAGGCACACGACAAACGTGCCTGTGAGCAGGATCAGTTTCCTCACAGCTAGTTAGGTTAATTAGAGTTTATACTTAGGTTTATGAATCTTCGTGTTGGTTCGCTCCCGCAGCCTGCCCTTCGCTTGTCACCACTTCCAACGTCACATCATCCTTCCACTTCACGTATCCCATCCTGTATGTCCCTTCAGCAGCAATACTTTCGTCCGACAACCGAATTACAATGTATTTATACAATCTGCTTACGTGTCCGCCCGTCGGCTGCTTGTATAAGCGATAACTTCCGCCAGGGTTGTTTTCAGCCACAACCTCTTTTCCCAGACGATCAGTGATCAGCTTATCGAGTGAGGTCCCCTGCTTTTGCGAGCTGGCGACCTTGCAGGTTGCGAGTGTCAATAACACAGCAACCAGAAGGACATTACCACTGATTTTTATAGGGACGGTCATCTTCAAAGCTAGTGAATTGGACGAAACGGTCATAGAATTTCGAACCAAACGTCACCCAAAATTCGTCATAATTAGGATCACCTGCACGATCGTTCCGACAGAATATGCCGAGAGACTTCCAGCATTTGTCGGTAAAAAGCGACATTTAATTATGTAAATCTTGCAGAATATTTTATAAACCGATCTGTCGATCAACAACGTTTATTTGTAACGGAAAGCAGACCAATCCACGAAAGTCACGGTTGAATTGAGCCCTGCTTAAGGTTATAACAAAAGTGTTTATGGAAACAATGAAATTCAAGACAACCATCAAATGTTCCGGCTGTGTAGAGAAGGTCACTCCCTTCCTTAACGAAGCGGTCGGCAATGAAAAATGGCAGGTAGATACCCAGAACCCCGCAAAGGTCCTCACGGTGCAGGACGAGGCGGATAGGGCGAAAGTGATCAAGGCAGTCGAAAAAGCCGGCTTCAGGGCCGAGCCGATCGCGTAGGGAAGACCGAAAAGCCGTCATAAAAAACGGCTTTTTTGCTTCACACCGTTCAATAACCAGGAATTTTATAACCGATTGTCATTAAAGTATAAATCCCGATTTAAGAAATTCCGTTACATTTACTTATTGATGAAACCCATCCGGACCATATCAGCGGTTTTGCTTGCCCTACTGGTGCTTATTTCATCCACACACTTCATCGTGGGTATGCACATCTGCATGGGAGAAGTTCAGGACGTCGCGTTTTTCTCGAAGGCTGATGGTTGTGCGATGGAGAGACAGCTTCCACCCTGTCACCGACATGCTCAAACACCCTGCTGCGATGACGAAACACTTGTTCACGAGGGCACGGATCTAAAAACTTCTTTCGAGAACATCAGCTTCGTGACACCATGGGCCTTTATTGCTGAATCGCCTATGATAGCGCTTTCAGAGGTCATCCCTTATTTCGAACAACACATCGACAACACATCCTTTTACGATCCTCCATTACCGACGGTCGACCGGATCGTGACGTTACAGGTATTCCTCATTTGATTCTCTCCGTTCTCATCTGAGCCCCGGCTCTTCCTGCGCGATCATCTGCGCAAAGCGTTCTCTTTATTTCTATTTCTATTGCATCATTAAAAGATCATGATTGAAAATCTGATTTCATTCTCTTTACGCAACAGGTTTCTCGTCCTGCTGGTAGCTGCCGGGTTGTTTGTCTGGGGAATTCACGCCGTGAAGGTGAGCAAGATCGACGCTATACCCGATCTCTCGGAGAACCAGGTCATTGTTTTCACCGAATGGATGGGCCGAAGCCCGCAGATCATCGAGGACCAGATCACCTATCCTCTTGTCACCAATCTCCAGGGTCTTCCCGAAGTGAAGTATGTGAGGGGCTCGTCGATGTTCGGGATGAGCTTCGCCTATGTGATATTCAACGACGACACCGACATCTACTGGGCACGTGAGCGTGTGCTGGAAAGGCTGAACTACGCGACGCGCCTGCTGCCGGAAGGCGTCACCCCCACCCTTGGGCCGGATGGCACGGGAGTCGGTCATATCCTCTGGTACACGTTGCAGGCTCCCGGAATGGATCTCGGCGAACAACGCGCCATTCAGGATTGGTATGTGAAGTTCTCATTGCAAAATGTGCCTGGAGTGAGCGAAGTTGCGTCGTTCGGAGGCTTTCAAAAGCAATATGAGATCACGATCAATCCGAATAAGCTCTCCTACTATAACCTCTCCGTTCAGGAAGTAATTCAATCGGTGCGAAGCAACAACAATGAAACTGGAGGAAGAAAATTCGAGCAAAGCAATATAGGATATATCATCAAAACGTCGGGCTATCTGCAATCTGTCGAACAGATCGAGGACATCGCAGTGAAGTCGGTGAACACAGTGCCCGTCAGAATCCGCGATGTCGCCACAGTTCAGATGGCAGGCGAAAGCAGGCTTGGAATATTCGATCAAAACGGAGAAGGCGAGGTCGTGGGCGGCATCATCGTGATGCGTTATGGAGAGAATGCCGACGAGGTGATCGACAAAGTGAAGAAAAAAATGAATGAAGTCGCCAAAGGTTTTCCGGAAGGTGTCACATTCAACATCGTTTACGACAGGAGCGCGCTTATCAGGGAATCCATTTCGTCGATCAAGACAACGCTCATCGAGGAAATGATCGTCGTCTCGCTGGTAGTCATCGTGTTCCTTTTCCACTGGCGTAGCGCTGCCAGCATCATCATCCAGATACCGATCACCATCGCCACAAGCTTTATCCTGTTGAATGCGTTCGGCATCACGTCCAACATCATGTCACTGACAGGCATTGCACTCGCGATCGGAGTAATTGTAGACAACGGAATTATTATGGCGGAAAACGCCTATAAGAATTTGTCGCAGAGGTATCAGGAGTTGAACGCTGAGAACTAATGGTCCCGATCGATGGAAGTTTTACTTCGAAGTTTAAAGTCACGTTTACGGATCGGACAAACTACCGATAGACAAATGCCAACAGACAAACAATGAACAATAAAAAATACAACAGCATACCCGAGAACGAAAGACTCGAGATCATAGAAAGATCTTCGAAGCAAGTTTCCCGTGGCGTATTCTACTCGACCATCATTATCATTGCGTCGTTTCTCCCGGTATTTATGCTTACCGGACAGGAAGGCAAATTATTTCACCCGCTCGCCTATACAAAGACCTTTATCATGATGGTGGATGCCATACTGGTTGTCACGCTGGCGCCGGTGATCATCTCGTTTTTCATGAGGGGAAAATTCCGG
This sequence comes from uncultured Chryseosolibacter sp., assembly GCA_966095595.1. GTDB lineage: Bacteria > Bacteroidota > Bacteroidia > Cytophagales > Cyclobacteriaceae > Chryseosolibacter. Next base: position 12,799 of record CBHTUB010000065.1, read on the forward strand.
GGAGAAAGAAGGAATCCGATCAACAATTTCCTGGAGCGTGTTTACGAACCTGTCATCCGCACATGCCTGAAATGGAGAAAGACCACCATTGCGGTAAACGTGCTGGCGCTTGTGATCAGCGTTCCGCTCCTGATCAGTCTTGGGAGTGAGTTCATGCCTCCCCTGGATGAGCAGTCGATACTATTCATGCCGGTCACCTTGCCGGATGTCTCCAACGAGGAAGCAAAGCGTATTTTGCAGGTGCAGGACAAGATCATCAAGTCTGTGCCCGAAGTGGATCAGGTGCTGGGCAAGGCCGGACGGGCCAGCACGGCGACGGACAATTCCCCCATCAGCATGATCGAAACCATCATTATGCTGAAGCCCAAATCGCAATGGCGGGAAGGCGTAACCAAAAACGACATTATCAACGAGCTCGATGCGAAAATGCAGATCCCCGGAGTGGTGAACGGGTGGACGCAACCGATCATCAACAGGATCAACATGCTGGCAACGGGTATAAGAACAGATGTCGGAGTAAAGGTTTACGGTCAGGATCTCGACAGCATCGCAGCGCTCTCCGAAAAAGTAAAGGCGGTACTTTCCAATGTCGACGGCGTTAAAGACCTGTACGTTGAACCGATCACCGGAGGAAAATACCTGTCTATAGAGATCAGGCGCGAAGACCTGGGGCGTTATGGTCTCACGCTGGATGATGTCAACATGATCATTGAATCCGCCATTGGCGGCACTCCCATTGGACAAACGATCGAAGGCCGAAGACGTTTCACCATCAGTGCGAGACTTGCGCAGGACTACAGGTCCAGCATCGAAGAGTTGAAACGAATCCCTGTACAAACCGCGACGCTGGGTACTATTCCGCTTTCAGCCGTTGCAGACATCAGCTTCGAAAACGGGCCCCCGATGATCATATCTGAAAATGCCATGCTGCGGGGCGCCGTGTTGTTCAATGTCAGGGAACGCGACCTCGGCGGCACTGTGGAGGATGCGATCGCAGCCATCCACCAGAAATTGGGTGGTTTACCCGACGGATATTACCTCGAATGGAGTGGCCAGTACGAAAATTTGATAAGGGGAAAACAAACTTTGATGGTGATCCTTCCAGTCGTGATCCTCGTGATCTTCGTCTCGCTATACCTGGCTTTCCATTCTATCCGCGAGGCTTTCTTTAGTCTTGTCACCGTGCCCTTTGCGCTGATCGGCGGAGCCTACATGGTGTACTTTTATGGCGTAAACCTGTCGGTTGCGGTAGCCGTTGGCTTCATTGCGTTGTTTGGCATCGCTGTAGAGACCGGCGTCGTGATGGTGATCTATCTGAACGACGCGATGCAACAGCTTGTGAAGCTCAGGGGAAATTCCAGTGCTACGATCACAAAAGAAGAGCTTCGGGAGTTTGTCATCGCCGGAGCAGCAAAGCGCTTGAGGCCAAAACTGATGACGGTATGTGTTGCCTTATTCGGCCTTGTGCCTGTGTTGTGGGCAAGCGGTGTGGGTAGTGACGTCATGAAACCGATTGTCCTGCCCATGATCGGAGGTGTACTGACGTCCTCCACACACATTCTCCTCGTAACACCGCTCATTTTCCTGATGACGAAAGAATTTGAATTGAGAAAATTCGGAAAAATTGAAATCCATGAAAGCAATCACTAGAAAGGTCTCAAATTTGATATTTCAGATCCCACAAATCCTGCCGGCAGCGATGCTTTTGATCGTTACATCTTCGTTTGTAACATCACATGCGGATGGTCAGGTGATGAGCCTGGACAGTGTGCTCAGTACGATCGAGCGTCGAAATCCGATGCTAACGGAATATGACGAGAAGGTGAAAGCTTTGAACATTTATGCTGAGGGCGCAACGAGCTGGATGGCACCGATGGTTGGCGCAGGAACCTTCATGATGCCCTATGATCGCAGCGAGGCAATGCATGAAAACGAAAAGGGCTCGTGGATGTTCTCATTCGAGCAGAACATTCCCAACCCGTGGAAGATCAACGCCAGCAAAAAATATCTCTCGTCGCGCGCAGCGGTTGAAGAACAAGGCAGGTCGGTGCAATTCAATGCACTTCGAAGCGAAGCCAGGACATATTACTTTCAATGGCTCGTCGCCGAAGAAAAGAAAAAAGTGCTGGCGGAAAGCGAACGTATCATAGGACTCATGCTCAAGCTTGCGCGAATACGATATCCATATAACCAGGGAAGCCTCGGCAGCATTTACAAGGCAGAAGGCCGGCTCACCGAAGTTCAGAACATGATACTGATGACGGATGGCGACATCGAGCAAAGTGCACTACGTCTTAAGTCCCTGATGAATATTCCAGCCGACGCGACGATCATGATCGACACTGCTACCGATGTTTCGTTTGAGCCCATGACATTGGCAAATGATACGTCTTCATTGCAGCGCCAGCGGAGCGACATTCGCAGGATCGACAAGACCATCGAAACGATGCGACTGAACCAATCGGTTCAAAGATCTCTCGCCAAACCTGACTTCAGGATCCGCTTCGACCATATGAAACCTGTCGGAGATATGCCTTCCCAATTTACCGCGATGGCGATGGTATCGATTCCCATTGCACCATGGTCATCCAAAATGTATCGGTCGGAAGTTGCAGGCATGAAGTACGATATCCTCGCGATGGAGAGGAGTCGCGAAGCCATCCTGAACGAAGCGCGGGGTATGCTGACGGGAATGGCGGCACAACTCACGCGAATGAAGCAACAGCTTGAAAATTATAAAACGAGGATCATACCATCGCTTGGCAAAAACTATCAAACGGTCATGCTTGCGTACGAAGAGAACCGCGAGCAACTGCCGATTGTCGTAGATGCCTGGGAAGCGCTGAACATGGCCCAGATGGATTATCTGGAGAAGCGGTGGGAATATCTGAGAATGATTGTTGATTATCAAAAGACACTTGAACGTTAATCCCATGGACGCAAAATCTTTCAAACGATCAATGATGCACGTATCAGCGATTGGAATATTCATGATCGTAATCTTCATCATGTCCGCATGCAGGGAAAAACACACTGCAGAACATGATACCTATACATGCCCGATGCATCCGACCGTTTTATCCGATAAACCCGGCAACTGCCCGGTTTGCGGGATGGACCTCGTCCGCAAGGCACGAGAGGGCGAAGAGATTGCCATTACGGAAGACCTTTCGAGATTGATGAAATCTCCAAATGAAATCGTGATAACGGAGATCAGAACAACGAAGGGCGAATACAAATCGATGCCGATCAGCATTGAAGCGCAGGGCATGGTCACTTACGACTCCAGGAACATCTCGACAATATCTGCGCGGGTCGGTGGCAGGATTGAAAAGGCATTTCTGAAGTATCCATTCCAATTGGTTGCCAAAGGGCAAAAGATAGCAGAGATCTACAGTCCGGAGCTGATCAATGCGCAGCGTGACCTTTTATTCCTCCTCGAAAATGATCCGAACAATCAGGAACTCATCACTGCCGCCAGGGAGCGCCTGATTATTCTGGGCGCAACTGATTCTCAGGTCAAGACGTGGGTCAAAACACGAAAAGCCGATAACACGATTGCCGTCTACAGTCCTTACGAAGGCTATGTCGTCGATCCCGGACAAAAGGTCCCTACGGTGCCCAATACGTCTTCTGGCACGACGGGCTCCGGCATGGGTGATGGAATGAATGATCAGCGTGCAGCCAAACAGTCGAACACTAACGAAGTCGGAAACACGCAACTTGTCAAGGAAGGGTCGTATGTCAGCACAGGTCAGCCCTTGTTCAGAGTCATCAACACCTCCTCCATACGTGTCGAATTCAATGTAAGGACATCCGAGACCGGCGCGATAAAAAAAGGAAGCAAAGTTTTTCTTGACTTCGGCAATGAACATCGGCACACGGCGACAGTCGATTTTGTCCAGCCTTTCTTTAACGAAGGACAGGAGTTCCTTACCATCAGGGCTTACACTTCCGAAACGGAAGACCTTCACATCGGCCACCTCGTAAGGGCTACCATAGAGGCCCATCCTGTCGAGGGCCTCTGGATCCCAAAGGAAGCAGTAGTCGACCTCGGTATTGACAAGGTGGTCTTCGTAAAACAGCGGGATGTATTCAAGCCTCAAAAAATCACTGCCGGCATCGGGTCAGGAAAATATATCGAAGTGAAGTCAGGACTTTCATCCTCTGATGAGATCGCCGAAAATGCAAGGTTTCTTGTAGACAGCGAAAGCTTTATTAAAACGAAGTAGTATGAAATTGCATATCACAAGTTTCAAAGTTTCACATTTCAAATTCCAGATCTCACGTTCGGGATTTCAGGTTATCGTTTTACTCACGATGCTCCCGCTGATTTCGTGCGAGGAGAAAAAACAAACGGGACACGTGCATGATGCACCTCAGACCGCTGTCCCCAATCAAGGCGACCTGATGTTGTCCGACACGCAGATCAGGCTGGCGAATATCACGACACAGGTGATGACCATGCAACCGATCGGCGAGACCATTCTGGCGAATGGAAGATTGCTGGCCAACGAGGAGTTATCCAATGTGGTCAGCAGTCGGGTGCCGGGAAGGATCGAGCGGTTGTACTTTAAGGAATCGGGGCTCAATGTAAAAAAAGGCGAACCGCTCTATACACTCTTCAGCGAAAGCTTGCTCACTCTTCAAAAGGAATTCCTCCTCGCGAAGGAACAGTTTGAAAGCCTGGGGACCACCGAAAAGCGGTACAGATCGTTTTATGATGCTTCCCGGAAGAAGCTTCTGTTGTATGGCATGACCGAGGCGCAAATACGCGAGCTTGAAGCCAGCAAACAAACCAAGCCTGCGATAACATTTGCAGCCCCCGCATCCGGTGTGATCAGTGAGGGGTGACTGAGTCAGACGAAGACGCCGG
>CBHTUB010000066.1:0-17670 GCA_966095595.1 uncultured Chryseosolibacter sp.
GATCATCTCCTCCACCAGATCCATCATCCAGTAATAGTCCTTGTAAGCAACATACAACTCGATCTGAGTGAACTCCGGATTATGAAAACGCGACATTCCCTCATTCCTGAAGTCTTTCGAGAACTCATATACACCAGGGAAACCTCCTACGATCAATCTCTTCAGATACAACTCGTTTGCTATGCGCAAATACAACGTCATATCAAGTGTATTGTGATGCGTCTTGAAAGGACGTGCGGCGGCACCACCATATAGCGGTTGCAGAATGGGGGTCTCGACTTCGAGGTAATTCTTCTTATTGAGATACTCGCGCATCGAATTCACGAGCTTCGTTCTCTTTACGAAAGTGTCGCGAACATCGGGATTGACGATGAGGTCGACATAACGTTGTCTGTAACGTTGCTCAGGATCGGTGAATGCATCGTGCATCACGTCATTACCTGCCTCATCCTTTGTCACCTTTACGATGGGAAGCGGACGGAGAGCTTTCGACAACAACGTAAAGCTCGTCACGTGTACCGAGATCTCCCCCACCTGTGTCTTGAATCCGAAACCGGTAACGCCGACGATATCACCGATGTCCACCAGCTTCTTGAAAACCGTGTTATACAAAGTCTTGTCCTCCCCGGGGCACAGGTCGTCCCTTCTTAGATAAATTTGAATGCGACCGGATTCGTCCTGGAGCTCGGCGAACGAGGCATTTCCCATCACGCGGGTACTCATGATCCGCCCTGCAAGCGATATTTCCCTGAATGCATCAGGTTTCTGCTCGAAATTCTGAAGTACCTCCTTTGCGGTGGTGGTGATCTTGAAAAGCTCGGCGGGATAGGGATTGATACCCAGCTTTTCGAGTTCCTTCAGTTTTTCCCTGCGGATGATTTCCTGTTCGCTTAGCGCCATAATGTGTGATTTTCGGCGCAAAAATAATGGAATTAAGCGCAGGGAAAAATCTTCTGCGATTGTCCTTAGGCGGCGTTACGCCTGCGATTGAGCTCTTTCCTGATCAGCAGCAATTCGCGGCTGCTCTGCCCGGCGACCGAGGTGTTTTCCGCTGCACGGCGAAGCAAATAAGGCATTACGGCCTTTACTGGCCCGTATGGCACGTACTTGGCCACATTGTAGCCTCCACGCGCAAGATTGAAGGAAATGTTATCGCTCATGCCGTATAGCTGCGCAAACCAGACACGGCGGTCATCTTTGGCGATGCCATTGGCTCTCATCATTCCGGTAAGGTACTGGTTGCTATACTCATTGTGTGAGCCACACATGATGGACATCCGATTGATGTTCCGGATGGAAAATTCAAGCGCGTCGTTGAAAGCCTTATCGGACGCTTCTTTCGTCGGCTGGATCGGACTGGCATAACCCATCCGTTCCGCCCTCGCCCGTTCCTTTTCCATGTAGGCACCTCGAACAAGCTTTGCACCGAGATAGTAACCCTCTTTTGCTGCGTCTGCCGTAGCCTTTTTAAGATTATCGAGCGTATCGGTGCGGTATAATTGATAGGTGTTGAATACGATCGCTTTCTGACGGTTGTATTTGGCCATCATTTCATAGGCAAGCGTATCGATAGGATCCTGGATCCAGGTTTCTTCTGCATCGATCAAAACAGGAACCCCGGCATTGTATGCTTTCTGACAGATGTCGTCCACACGGGCGCGAAGCCTTTGGAATGCCTTTACATCTTCGGGAGACAATTTATCCTTCGCCTGGATCTTTTCGAGGAGATCAAACGAGCCGATACCCGTTACCTTGAATACCGAAAATGGGATGTGCTTGGACGAGGCCGCTTTATCGATAGTATTCAGGAGCTCGTTTTTGGTCCGGTCGAACCCGATCTCAGATTTTTCTCCTTCCACAGAATAATCCAGAATAGTGCCCACGTTGAATGTGGCCAGTTTCAATATTGCCTTTTCACTGTCTTCGATAGTAACGCCCCCGCAGAAATGATCAAAGGCAGTCTTGCGCACGAGGCCCTCCACCGGAAGGCCCAGCTTAAATGCCACTTTTAATGAACCCGTAGCAAGCGCCGATACCCATGGATGATTGACCAGGGAGAAAATGAAATTGGCTTTTTTCAACTCGCCGGTAGACTTGTACGAAAATGCTACGGCTGTATCCTCAAATGAAATTTCTTTGCCCGAATTCATAATGTAAAATCGTGCGCAAATATAGATATAGGATTTAAGGAGTCCGAAATCGTTTGCTTAAACGAAATGATAAATTACAATACTGGAGATTTTGATAACTTTCGCGCCTTAATTCGTTCGAATGCCAGATAATATTTTGTTTTCGGATGACCCCGTCAGGGATATCCAAACATTTTTGAAAACACGTGATTATAGCCGCATCGGCGTGCTGGCGGATGTCAACACTTTTCAATATTGCTATCCCCTTGTAAAAGCCGGTATTGGCCCGCACAGTTCGTTCGCTGTTCCCAGCGGCGAAGAACATAAAAATCTCAGGACGTGTGAATCGATCTGGCAATTCATGACCGATGAGCAACTCGACCGTCACTCGCTTCTGATCGTCATCGGGGGCGGCGTGCTCGGCGATATGGGCGGCTTCTGCGCCGCGACATTCAAACGCGGAATCGATTTTATGCTTATCCCCACAACGCTGCTCTCACAGGTAGACGCCAGCATCGGTGGCAAGCTTGGTATCGACTTCATGAACTTCAAAAATCACATCGGCGTTTTTCAGTTACCAGTACTGACCCTGTTATACCCCGGATTTCTGAACTCGCTCCCCCATGGAGAAAAACGTTCGGGATTTGCGGAGGTCATCAAACACACCCTCATCTCGGATCGCAACATGTGGTCGGTCGTCAGTTCGAAATCCATGAAGGATCAGGACTGGAAAGCACTCATCAAACATTCGGTTGAATTTAAGGCGAGAGTCACCACCGAAGACCCAAAGGAAAAAGGCTTGCGGAAGATCCTGAACGCGGGACATACGATCGGTCATGCCATTGAAACTCATTTGCTCAACACCGGAAGAAAGGTAATGCATGGCGAAGCTGTTGCAGCCGGACTTATTACCGAAGCCTACCTGGCGGTAAAACGAAACCTGCTGAACCAGAAGGATGCCACTTCTATTTACAGATATATTTTCAGTGAATTTGGAAAAGTTCCGGTGAACGCCGCCGATGACGATGAGATCGCCCTCCTTACATTACAGGACAAGAAAAATAAAGGGAATAAAGTTCTATGCGTTCTACTGCAGGAATTGGGAAGTGCCAGATGGGATTGTGAAATCAGTCGTGAAGAAGTAAAGGAAGCCCTCGCCTTCTACAGGGCCAATTAAACGTAGTGCGCTTCTGAATCGTCAAATGTCGTTCTCTTTGAACTTTCCTTTTTATCAGTCTTGAAAGTTCTGGAGATCGTTGACTTTCCTTTAGAGATCAACTTTTTTGTTTTTTCCTTACGAGTGCCAGTTAGTAACCATGCAGCCAACAGAGCGCCGGATACCAGACTTACACCAATTGCTAGTTTACTGGTTTTGCTCATATAGTAATTTAACTTTTTTTTCTGATGAATTGTTTCAACACGCAGTAAAAAATCTTTTTCAAAATGTAATTTGCCCGACTTAATTCTCAATGGCATTGAACACAAAGGTTACACTTCAACAGATCAGATCGATCAAAGGAACAGCTTCACTTCTTCCTGCCTCCAAGAGCATTGCCAATCGCGTACTGATCCTCAACGCGCTTGCGGGAGAAGGCTCGGAGCTCTACAACCTCTCCGATGCCAATGACACACAGCTTATGCTGCGGCTGATCTCTTCGGATGATGAGGTGATCGATGTTGAGGACGCCGGCACAACGATGCGGTTTCTCACTGCCTTCTTCGCAGTTACCAATCAGAAAAAAATTCTTACCGGTACGGCGCGCATGAAGGAACGCCCTATCGGAATCCTGGTTGAAGCCTTACGAAAGTTAGGGGCCGACATCCGTTATCTGGAACAGGAGGGTTATCCTCCGATAAAGATCGAGGGCTTCCGGGGACAACAGGTAGAAGAGGTAAGTATCCGTGGCGACGTGAGCAGTCAATATATTTCGGCGCTGATGATGATCGCGCCGTCGCTTCCAAAGGGGTTAAGATTAAAGCTCGAAGGCAACATCGGAAGCCGGCCATATATCGAAATGACGAGGTCGCTGATGAAGGAATTCGGTGCCGAAAGCTCCTTTGAAGGTAACCTCATCGACGTGAAGCCTCAGCAATACAAACCTATTCGATATACCGTCGAATCCGACTGGTCGGCAGCGAGCTATTGGTTTGCATTCGCATCGTTGACTGATGAGGCGGAAATTGTCCTGCCCCGGATCTCCTTAAACTCGTTGCAGGGAGATCGTGCTATTGTGGACATTATGAGCCATCTGGGCGTAACGGCTACTCCGCTACCCGGAGAACTGTTGAGATTGACCAGGTCCAAGCATAGCCATTCTCTTCAATGGGACTTTACACACTGTCCGGACCTTGCCCAAACCGTTGCCGTGGTATGTGCCGCCGGGGGAGTTGAAGCGTTATTTACAGGACTACAAAGTCTTAGGATAAAGGAGACGGACCGGATAGCGGCGCTTCAAAACGAGCTCCGGAAAATTGGCGCAGACCTCGTCGAGAACACAAATGCCACGGAGTGGAGACTGATCCCCTCAAAGAAGTTACCATCAGTAGCGTCCTTCGAGACCTATAAAGATCACCGCATGGCTATGGCCTTTGCGCCCCTGGCAACACGTATGACGGTGTCTCTGGTTAATCCCTCGGTCGTAAAAAAATCCTATCCACGCTATTGGGACGATCTCAAGAGCCTGGGCGTGCAGATCACAGAGTCAGCGAGTTGAGGTAATCCGAAAAAAACCGAAGCCGGCTTCCGTACCAGGAAAACATTTCACCATCGACGAGGATCACTTTCGAATCTGGAGCTATTTGCCTCAGCTCCGCAATATGCTTTTCCCTGAACGGGTATGGTTCCGACGACAACAGGATGATCTCCGGGGCCATCCGTTGAATCTCTTCAGATGAAATTTCGGGGTATCGGGAACGATCCTCCAGACAATTCGTCCACCCCGAGGACTGTAACATATGATGAATAAATGTATTTGAGCCAGCCGCCATCCATGGCTTTCTCCAGATGAGATAAAGAACACGCGCGGAGCTTTTCGGATGCAATTCCCTGAGCGCCGCCCTTATGTCATTGATGATGATCGCCGCACGGGATCCGGTGCCTGTCATCTCCCCGATCGCCCTGATCATCCCGAATGCATCGGGAAGGTCATAAATATCGCTGATCCACGTTGGATAGCTTGCTGACAGGACATCGATACCCTCTTTGTAGTTCTCTTCCTTGTTTCCGAGAATCAGGTCGGGCTTCAGCCTGTGTATTTCCGCAAAGTCGAATTTTTTCGTACCGCCGATAAGAGCCTTCGTCTTTATCCAATGGGCAGGATGGACACAGAACTTTGTCACGCCAACAACGCGGTCCGACAATCCCAAATCAGCGAGCAGCTCGGTTTGCGAAGGCACCAAAGAAACTATCCGCTCCGGAAAATCAGGAACCGACACAGTTCTCCCGATCTGGTCTGTAATGGTCATGAAAATAAAAGGAGCGTAAATGTAGGAAGGAGAGAAAAACAACGCACAGAAGACGCAGAGAAAAGACCCTCTCTATAAAAACTCTGCGCCCCTGCGCGTATTTCTTATTCAACCAATTCCGGTTGATATATCTTGTTTGGGATGCTGATCATAAAGGTTGTACCCTGGCCCAGCGTTGAAGTGACTTCAATTGTCCCTTTTAATCTATGTATCGTGTCTTTAACAATGAACAACCCCAATCCGGTTCCCTGTGCCTGCTCGGTTGCCCTGAAAAAAAGATCAAAAATCTTGTCGAGATACCTTTGATCGATTCCAATGCCGTTATCGACTACGCGAATTTGACAAAAATCTTCATCTATAGAAACATTAATTTTGATAAATGGTTCAGATTTTTTTGGATCGCGATATTTTATCGCATTCGAAAGAATATTTGTCAGAATGGTTTGAACGCGTATGCTATCCGAATAAAATTCTACGTTGCCAACAACCTCCAATTCTACACGAATGTTTGTATTGGCGTCGCCAAGCTGCTCCAACTCATCCGCTACCAACTTCTGAACGTCGATCGCCTCCCGTCGCACAGCCAGTTTTTCGTTCCGGAAGAAATTATTCATCTCCTCGATCAGCCCGTCCAGCTTCAGCAAACTCTTTCTGATCATTGAAAGATACTTTGTCTGGTCTTCTTCCTCCGATTTTTCTGCCAGGTTGATCAAACCAAGCGCAGACTTTAGGGGCGCCTTCAGGTCGTGGGTGGTCTTGTAGATCACCTGATCAAGTTGCTGATTGGTTCGAACCAGCTCGGATTCTTTTATTTTTCTGCCAGTGACATCATGAAGGTAGAGGGCCAACGCCGGCTTTCCGGGATGACGTGAAATAGGGCTTACATGAACATCGAAATAAACCTTTTGCTCACCCGGAAGCGTCAGTGAGATCTCATCGCTGAAAGCGCCGGAATGTTGCGTAAGAGCGTCCCTCCATTGCTGGATCCTGTCAGCATTCACAAACTCAAAGATATTCCTTCCCACGAGGCTAGCCGGGGCGATGTGAAACATCGTCGAGACGGCCGGGGATACATAGTCAATATTGAAAGCAGGATCGGTTACGATCACGATATTGTCCGAACTCTCAACCAATTCTTTAAACAACCCTGCATTTTCCATAATCGCGGACTTAACGACGTCCGTCCTGAACCTACAACACATCTATATCACGATAGCCATGCTCGTAAGCTGGCCTGACACCTTGAGGTTGGCAGAAGTTACAACAGCCTGGTTCAACTCAAACTTCAGCTTTCCGTCAATGACCTTAAAATTTATACAACTTCCCTTTTGCCCCAGACCATTGCCGTCGGTAATCGTCAACACTGATTTTCCGGCGACGCTGGTCTTAATGTTCTCGAATTCCCTGCTTTTGGATTTTCCCACGTACACCACCTGGCAATCGCCAGCTTCGGCGGCAGAAGCAAGCTGTTTTATCACATACTTTTTCGTGCCTTTTGGCTTACCGTCGTACCAGCTTTTAAGCGTATTGAATACTTTCTCCTCGCCAATTACACCAACAACAAATTCGCCGGGCTCAGTTTCATTGGGCCACTGCACGTATTTGATAAAGTTATAAAGCATGGCTGCGTGGATCTCATGAGTAGCTCGTTCCTGCGCAAAGAGGGGTACCGCACAGAAGTAGGCTATTAAGACAAAAGACAATCTCTTCATAGACTAAAAAATTTGGGTGGACCACTAAGCTACAACATAAATGGGAAAAAACCCTACCCCGGTACCTGAATACCGGGGCGCAGGTTCAAACAACCCATTAAATCAATATCGCCATCGAAGAAAGAGTACCGGATACTTTGAGGTTCGAAGCCTCAATCGCCTTCTGGTTTAACTCGAACTTCAACTTGTTATCAACTGTCTTGAAATTTATTGCACTACCTTTTTCTCCCAGACCATTTTTGTCTGTTATAACAAGAGTCCCTTTTCCTTTTACTTTATTATTCACATTCTCAAACTCGCCGCTCTTCGACTTATCGATGAACAAAACATGACAGTCTGTAACTTCTGCCGCAGAGCTGAACTTCTTCACAATGTAGGTCTTCGATCCTCTGGGCTTCCCGCCATACCATGTATTGAGGGTCTCAAAAACCTGATTGTTTCCGATCACTCCAATAACGAACTCACCGGATGCGCTGTAATCAGGCCACTGCACATATTTTGTGAAGTTGAATACCATCATCGAGTAAACCTCGTGTATCGGTCTTTCCTGAGCGGAAAGCGCACTACTTGCAAAAACCAGTGCAAACAGGGCAGTTAATCTTTTCATTTTCTGTTTTTTTCTTTTGTTATGTTGATACAAAAATAGGCTCTGTAACGTGGTTTCACAGAGCCTATTAGCCGGTTAACCTTATCAACGTAAGGTTTGTCGTTAAGTATTACCTAATATACCTGAAGTCCGTTCCCGCTTTAAGCTGAATAAGGAATTCATAGATCAAATTGATCACACTCTCCACATCATCTTTATGTACCATTTCAACCGTAGTGTGCATATATTTTAGCGGTAACGAGATTAGGGCAGAAGCAACCCCCTCCGCTGAGTAGGCAAACGAGTCGGTATCGGTTCCTGTGGACCTCGAAACCGCCTGTCTCTGGAACGGAATCTTGCGTTTTTGAGCCGTTTCAAGCACCATTTTAAGGACATTGGTCTGTACAGCCGGACCATAGCAAAGCACCGGACCACTGCCGCATTTCAGATTTCCGCTTTCCTTTTTATTGTACATCGGGGATTGCGTATCGTGCGTGACATCCGTGCAGATCGCCAGGTCAGGTTTCAGCCTCCGTGATATCATTTCGGCCCCCCTTAACCCGATCTCCTCCTGAACGGAGTTTACCACGTAAAGACAGAAAGGAAGCTTTTTCTTGTTCTCGAACAGTCTTCTCGCCACTTCCGCAATCATAAACCCTCCCATCCTGTTGTCGAGTGCGCGGCCCACGAGCCAGCGACCATTCATCTCCATCAACTCGTCCTCAAACGTGATCACGCAACCGACATGTATGCCCATAGCCTCCACTTCTTTTTTGGATTCGGCTCCGACATCTATGAAGATGTTCTTGAGTGACGGAGCTTCTTCCTTTGCCGCATCACGAACGTGAATGGCAGGCCAGCCAAAGACGCCTTTTACAATGCCTTTATCGGTATGAATATTTACGCGCTTCGACGGCGCGATCTGGTGATCCGAACCACCGTTCCTTTTCACATAGATATAACCCTCTTCGGTGATGTAATTGACAAACCAGGAGATCTCATCTGCGTGCGCTTCAATCACGACCTTATAGGCTGCCTTCGGATTGATGACCCCGACAGCGGTGCCATATACGTCGACGATATAATCGTTCACATACGGCTTCAGGTAGTCGAGCCAAATCTGCTGACCTGACGATTCGAAGCCTGTTGGCGACGCATTGTTCAGATACTCATAGAGAAATTGTTTACTCTTCTTGTCCATAGTTTTGTAATAGCGTTCAAAGTATAACAGACGATACGTTCAATTTACAGTGGAATATTCCCGTGTTTCTTTTTTGGAAGCGAGGCTACCTTGTTCTCCAGCATCGCAAAACCCCTGATCAGCTTTTCCCGGGTCTCATCCGGATAGATCACTTCGTCAATGTAGCCGCGGTGTGCTGCACGATATGGATTTGCAAATTTGCGCGTGTACTCTTCTACCTTCTCGTTCAGCTTGGCCGCCGGATCTGCCGCCTCCGATATTTCCTTTTTGAAGATAATCTCCGCCGCGCCTTTCGCACCCATCACGGCGATCTCCGCCGTAGGCCACGCGAAGTTCAGGTCTGCTCCGATGTGTTTCGAGTTCATCACGTCGTATGCACCGCCGTATGCCTTCCGGGTGATGACGGTTATACGGGGAACGGTTGCCTCCGAGAATGCATAGAGAAGCTTCGCTCCATTCGTGATGATCGCTTTCCACTCCTGGTCCGTTCCCGGAAGGAAACCCGGAACGTCTTCAAACACCAACAGGGGAATATTGAAACAATCACAGAAACGTACAAACCGCGCGCCTTTCACGCTCGAGTTGATATCGAGCACGCCCGCAAGTGAGGCTGGCTGATTACCAACGATGCCGATACTCCTTCCGGCAAGTCGCGCAAAACCGACAACAATGTTCTCGGCAAAATTTTTATGTACTTCAAAAAAGCTTCCTTCATCCACTACGCCGGTGATCACCTCACGCATATCATAGGGCTGATTCGGATTCGCGGGAATGATGTTATTCAGCGCTGGACGTTTTTCGTCCCCTGCCTGGTAGGGCAATCGCGGAGCCGGATCCTCGCAGTTCTGCGGGATGTAGCTGAACAACGTTTTGATCTGTTGTATACACTCCACCTCATTGGCGGCAGCAAAATGCGTCACACCGCTTTTTGTGCTGTGGGTGATCGCGCCACCCAATTCTTCAGCCGTCACATTCTCGTGCGTCACTGTCTTCACAACGTTGGGACCGGTAACAAACATGAATGACGTATTCTCGACCATGAAAATAAAATCGGTGATCGCAGGAGAATAAACGGCACCGCCAGCACACGGGCCCATGATAGCCGATATTTGCGGGATAACGCCCGAGGCAAGAGTATTCCGGTAGAAGATGTCTGCATAGCCGCCCAGCGACACGACACCCTCCTGGATACGCGCCCCTCCGGAGTCGTTCAACCCGATGATCGGTGCGCCGTTCTTCATGGCCAGATCCATGATCTTGACGATCTTCTCGGCATGCGTCTCCGACAGGGAACCACCGAAGACCGTAAAATCCTGTGAGAATACATATACAAGCCTCCCGTTGATCGTGCCATACCCGGTCACAACCCCGTCGCCAAGATAATATTCCTTGTCGAGGCCGAAGTCCTTGCACCTGTGCATGACGAACTTGCCGAGCTCTTCGAATGATCCTTCATCCAGCAGGATATTGATCCTCTCGCGCGCCGAGAGCTTTCCCTTCTTATGTTGCTGGTCTATCCGCTGCTGCCCGCCCCCGAGTAGTGACTCCTGATTTTTTCGTTCGAGCTCGTCGAATTTCACCTGCAGGACCTGATCTTTTAAGCTTCTTTTTGCCATGCCTCTTCGAATAAATTAAACGGGCCGAAATATAGTATTAAATTCGCACGGCTTTCAAACGACCAATGAAAAACAGGATAGCGATCATCGATATGGGCACGAACACTTTCCACCTGCTGATCGCGGATGGCGAGAACCATACCTTCCATATCCTGTACCGCGACCGCCTTGCCGTCAAGATCGGCATGGGCGGGATCAACGACGGATACATTACCGAAGAAGGTATCCAACGGGCTCTACTGGCCATGCAAAGCTTTCGGAATGTCATCGCGGAACATGATGTCGATACGGTGTATGCCTTTGGAACCAGCGCCATGCGAAATGCGAGAAATGGCCAGGAGGTGGCCGACAGGATAGAAGCCGTCACCGGGATCAAGGTGAACATCATCTCGGGCGAGCTGGAAGCACAATACATCTACGAAGGCGTACGCGCAGCGCTGGACATGGGCTCTGAAAAAAATCTGATCATCGACATCGGGGGAGGTAGCGTCGAATTCATTATTGCCAATCAGCAAACTGTCTTCTGGAAAAGGAGTTTCGAGATCGGTGCCCAGCGCTTACTCGAACGTTATCACAAACACGATCCGATTTTACCCGAAGAGATCCGCGAGCTCGACGAATATTTTGAAACTGCACTTACAGAACTGTTCGATGCGATGAATGTACACAAGCCGGGTATTATGGTTGGTTCGTCAGGCTCCTTCGACACGTGGAGCGATATTTTCTGCATCACTCACGACATTCATAAAAGTCCCGAAGAGATTGAAACGCCGTTAACGCTCGAAGGATTTATAGAAATCTACAACACGCTGATACATAAAGACCGCGCCGCCCGGATGCAGATACCGGGTATGATCGAAATGCGGGTAGACATGATCGTTGTGGCAGCCTGCCTGGTCCGCTTCCTGCTCGAAAGGTATAAGTTCACCCGGATCAGGGTGTCCACATACTCACTCAAGGAAGGAGTACTTGCCCATTTATCTAAATAATGGAGTTTGCCAACGAAGTGAGGTTCTTCGAAACCTTGATCTGACGTCTCTCGAGCTCAGCATTGTTGATATCGTAACGCAGGGTATTGTTTTCCATGATCATAAAACTAAAGCCTGCACCTTTCTTGAACAACCCCTCGCGCTCTGCGATCACCATGATGGATTTACCCTCGGTTGCCTTGAGAATATCCCCCAATTGCGAGCTCTTTCCATCGGCAAGAAAAATGATCTGCGGACTTCCGATCTGCGTAATATCGTCAGCCTGTACAATTTTTATAGCAGCGCCGTTCACGGTTTTTCCGACAACCTGTTTTGCCAATTCATCATACATCTTTGATTTTCCGAAAACGGTGATCGTGAATTCAGATCCATGTGTGGGCCATGTCGAATACCGCGCGATATTGAGAACAAACAACGAATGCACCTGATAGTTTGTGGTCTGTGCATATGACGATAAAGCGCTACTCATCAGCGCTACCGCGAACAAGGATTTAAAAACATTTTTCATGGCGGGGTTATTTTTTAAAATCCAGTTGATAAGACAATTTCACGACGTATTCACGACTCTTCCCCGGGATCGGAGAATAGTCGCCATTATAAGCCTGCGGAATAGCTGGCCGTTCATCCAACAAATCATAAACCCCGGCCCCGATCGTCAAACCCTTCACGAGATCACGATAATTGATGAACGCGTTCAACAGGGCATAGCTATCCAACTTAACGATGGCGGCTACCACCTCTTCTTCACCGATGTCGTTTATGATGGTTTCCGTTGTCGCATAGGCATAACGTGGACCGGCATACATCACGGTAGGATTGAACGTCAGGTGTTTGCCCAGATTGATGTTTGTATTGAGCGTAAACTTGCGATTGGCGATGCCAACGAACTGCTTCGCATGACCTTCCACATCATAGGATTGAACAGTATTGTCACTTGCCTGGCTATGCGAGTACGTTACGGTGGTATACCAGTTCTTTTTACGAATACTATAGACAACCTCGATACCGCTTGAGCCCGTACGACGGAAATTTTCGTACGATCCATCCGGGTTATCGATCGAGCTCGCATAAACAATAACATTCCTGGTGTGAAGCGAGAACAGGTTCACCGCGAGGAGCATCTCGGGCGTAAACTGATATCCCAGTTCAAGCTCTGCCACGCTGGACTTCTCTGGCTTGATCTCGTCCGGGTTCGTAGCGAGGTTGATGTTTTCGATTGCCGGTGCCCTGAACGCCTGGCTATAGAGCATTTTGAAATGGAAGTTCTCTATCTTTTTTGTCAACGCGACGCGCGGAACAAAGGCTGATCCATATTGACTGTTTCTCTCGTATCGAATACCGAATGTCGCGTTCGCCAGACGATGTTTGAGAAGTGCCTGACCGAACAAGGCAACGTTATCGAACGTAATGCGCTTTTTCCCCTGGAAGTATTCTTCACCAAAGAGATCCTCCCCTTCGTCAGTAAAATAAATAACACCCGCGTTCAGGTTTGCTTTCCGGCTAATATCATAGTTCATGGATACACTGCCCATGTAACGTTTGGCTCTCGCCTTGAACTCCACCTCATCCGTAGATGCATTGCGATACTGCCAGGGTATCTGATTGAAATATCTTAACTGCGGCGTGATCGTGACTTTCTGCGATGGTTTGAAATCGTACCTGGCATCGAAGCTGAATTGATCGAAGAGAAATTTCGTGTAAGGATCATTGGTTTTGAACTGATCATACATGGCGCGCATCGTAAAGTTCTGAACCCTCAAACCAGCATTGAAATTGAGCGGATCGGCGTTCGATGATTTTGCAAGATCTACGTCCGTCGTATCTCCATAGAGTTCAGTGTACTTGTTATCGCTGACAATGCCATTGCCTTTAAAGAATGACAGATCAAAATCTACCTTCTCCGATTTCTTCGCGACACTCACGCCACCATTCGTTCTGGCGACTCCATTCGGCGTAAAACCGGACAATCCGTAAACTCTCACACCGTTCAACTTATCTGCAGCTCTGGTGATAATGTTCACAACGCCATATTCCGCAGATCCCCCATAAATGGCCGAGCCTGGTCCACGAATGATCTCGATTCGCTCAACGGCGTCGACAGCAAAGTGATTGCCCAGTGGCACATTCTGATAAAGCAGGTCATTGAGTGGCTGCCCGTCGATCATCACAAGAACCTTTCCCTCGTGCGCCCAACTCCCTCTGAGTGCAATGCCGGTGACAAGCCCTAAATCCTGCGCTACTTCAAATCCCGGAACAAGCCTCAAAACATCGATCAGATCACGGGCCCCGGAGTTTTGGATCTCCTCGGCGGTAATAAGACTAATGATCCCCGGCGTTTCACGGGTGGTCATGGCCCTGGAAGAGGAAACGGTAAGATTTTGATTAAGTACTTTCTGAAGGTCGCTCTCAGCGGTAAAGGCGCTCAGATTCAAGAGGGAATCAAGGTCCTGCGCCGCAACTGTAAAAGGTAATAACAGCAGCATACAAGCCCTGAGAAAGGTCTTTGCCATAGATGGTGGGGGTTTACTATCAAATACCAACCAAGATAGCGTGTTGTCATTAAATGTTGAAACACAATTCGATGATTTTCTTTATCAGGGAAGTAAATAAAAAAAGCCCCTCACAATGAGGAGCTTAGCCTTTCAGAGATCGCTACGGCTTGTTTTATTCCAATCCCGCGATAGAACGATCCTTCGGATATTTGACATCGTACTTGTAGACAACCTTTTTTGTCTCATTAGGTTGGAGACTCATATCCCAAAGTAATTTTCCTGTTGTTGCGTTGTATCTCGCACCACCCACATCTTCCGCTGTTACTTCGATCTGACTATTCTGCGAAACGGGAATCTGGTCCTCCACTTTGATCCTTATGGGATCTGCCTTCGTGTTCCGCACGGATATCTCGAATGCGTAGGCCGCTCGCTGATTTGTTCCGATCAGTTTTTTAGAGCTGTAGTCCTTCAGCTTCTCGCGTTTCACCACAATCCTTTTGTCACGCCCGAGCGAAATGGACAATGTGTCTTTGATGCTGTTCGGATCAATAAAGCTCTTTCCGACAAAAGTACCCTCAAAGAAAATGTTTGCTTCTCCAGGCAGCAGGTTGAATTCTTCCCAGCCTACAGCATTCGCAATCAAAAATGCATCCCTATCCAAACGGGGAGCGACAGAGTAGAGATAGTCGGCCTTCACTTCATGTACCTTCACATCGACAAGCGTCGGCTTGTTACCAGAAAGTACTGTATATGGTAGCGCAATATCGAATTCGGTATTGAGGGTTGTTTCAATTGTCCTTACGTAATCTGCCACTGTTTCTGCCGGAGCCATTGCTACTTCTTCATCAGCCATCTCCATTTTTGCAGCCTCCGGTGCCTGAGAACGATGAACTGCTCCAGCTGCCTTTTTATACTTGTCGTGATAAACGATCTCCTGATAAAAGTTCAGGTACCAGGGATAAAGTTCCGGCTTCAAACCACCAAGGGATGGGTTCGCTGTCGACAATCTCAAACGGACATTCTTCCATTGCTCGCCGGTACTTTGGAAAACATTCGCTTTATAATTCAGCTGGATCGGGCTTTTGGTATTGATCGCACGCAGATCGTACACGGGAGCCCAACCGGCATTGTTTACTATGTAATTTACTTCGAGGTCGACGCTCGTCTCTTTATCGGCTGAAACCGTGATCACAATCTCACTTGTATTCCTTGAGTACAATTCGTTTTGCTCATTGATCTGCATTTGGACTTTCCCAATGTCCTCGTTAAGCTTGCGAATACGAAGGTCGATCTTCATCCTCGACGTGATGATCTCTGTGAGGCGAGTGCGATAAAAATCCGCCATGGCCTTTAATTCTGCAGCAGTGAGGTTTTGGTTAGCACCTCCGATCTTCTGATTGCTCAGGATCATCTGTTCCTCCCTGCTGAGTATCTCGAGTTGACTATTCTCGAATCCTACCCGACGTTGCAACATTTCGAGCGAATCTTTCAATGACTTCAAGCCCCTCGGGAGATTGTGCTCTGTGAGGTAATTTTGCCTGTGAGAGATACCATGGATCACGAAACTTCCCTTTCCCGCGACCTGGATACTTTCCTGATCAAGCTGCGCCGTAAGCCCGGTCAGCACAAGATTCGTTTTTCCGGACTCGATACTTCCGGACGCCTTTCGGACAACCTGCGCCTTGTTTAAAAACACTGTAACATTGGTGATCTTCGATTCAATCTTCTTTTCATCCTGCGCGACGACGGTGAATGAAAGGATAAGAAGAATTGGCAAAATGAGGTTTTTCATATATCTGATTCTATTGACGTGATTGGAAGATGCTGCTTCCGTGAAATTCCATAAAAAACTGCGAACATTAAACGTCCTCTCCTTTTATTCAGCAGAAACCACACGCTTTTGTTACTTTTGCACCTCTTTTTAATTACATGGAAAAGGTTTTCGAGTATAGGTTTCTATACGATTACACGCTCAGGGTCTTCAAAAAGATCGGCTGCAACGATGAGCATGCAAAGCTTGCAACGGAAGTTTTATTAAACGCCGATTTACGGGGAATAGATTCACATGGCATCGCCAGACTTTCGGGTTATGTGAGATTGTGGGAAGCAAAGCGTATCAACGCCAAGCCCAACATCAGGATCATACACGAAAGCCCAAGCACTGCCGTGATCGACGGGGATAGCGGATTGGGTCTTGTTGTAGCGCCCTTCGCCATGAAGGTTGCGATCAATAAAGCAACCCAGGCAGGAACAGGCTGGGTAGCAATAAAGAATTCAAATCACTTCGGCATAGCGGGGCATCACGCCATGATGGCCCTTGAGCACGACATGATCGGAATGGCCATGACCAACGCCAGTCCGCTGGTTGCTCCTACTTTTTCAGTTGAGCGGCTACTCGGCACCAACCCGATCGCCGTCGCTATCCCTGCAGGTAAACAACCCCCTTTTGTCGCCGACTTTGCGACCACTACAGCTGCGAATGGAAAGCTTGAAATTCTTCAACGTAAAAACGCGGAAGCACCACTGGGCTGGATCCAGAAAAAAGATGGTTCACCTTCTCCAAACCCGCACGAGTTGAAGGAAGGCGGGGCGCTCGTCCCACTTGGCAGTGACAGGGAGCATGGAAGTCATAAGGGCTTTTGTCTGGGGGCATGGGTGGATATCTTCTCCGCAGTGTTATCAGGAGCAAACTATGGTCCATGGGTTCCTCCATTTGTAGCATTCCTTGCACCTCCCACCGATCCTGTAGGAGAAGGCATAGGACATTTCCTGGGAGCGATGCGTGTCGATGCATTCCGTCCGGCAGATGAATTCAAGAAACATATGGACAACTGGATCACGAGGTTTCGTTCAGCCAAAACAATTGCCGGCGAAGAAAAACTGATCATACCTGGTGACCCGGAACGCGAGATGACAAGCGAAAGACTTCAGAAAGGAATTCCGCTTAACAACAAGGTTGTTGAAGACCTGGCTCAATTGTCTGAGAAGCTCGGCGTGAATTTCTAGAATCCGAAATTACCAACGTTGATACCAGCCCTGATAACCAGCGGACTGTCGTAAACGGCGTACTCATTAAGCTTCGGCTCCTTATAGGAAAAATTGTACAAAGCCATAAAGTACAACGCGACTTTTTCTCCGAGGGGCTGAATAAAGCCACCTCCGCCCATGAAACTATTGAAGGTCTTCCGGGTTGTCTCGGTATAGGAGACCGGAAACTCGTAGTTCAAATATTCAAACTCAGTCTGAAGGAATACATTACGGTACACCATAAAACGCGCGAAGGGGTTTATGCCGTAATCGTTGAGTTTGATAGAAGGGTCCACTACTTTCCAATTCGTGTATCGGTATGTAACACTGGTGCCGGCCATTAGCTTCCTCGTTAGTTGATATCCAATAACCGGGGATACGGAGAAATAGTCCTGGTTGCTGCTAAATCCGAGTCCAAAGCCTCCTCCTGTCACGATTCGTTCCTTAAAAGGA
>CBHTUB010000067.1:0-17628 GCA_966095595.1 uncultured Chryseosolibacter sp.
ATCAAAAGTGAACTGACCGGACGTTGTCATCGACGACAGGTAAGTGCTCAGGCCTTCCAAATTTTTTGATGTCAAATAATTACGGATTGTTGTCAACGCACCGTTTAACGCCGTCTCATAAACGTCGCTATTCTGTGTCAGGTAATCCTCTAGATAGGTTGTTGACGTCGATGAAATCGTATTGTTTGCAGTTACTCTTTTTTCGAGGGTATAGTTTACAAATGGTTCGGCTATGAAGCTGAATGTGGCCGTAGATGCCGTGATGCTTGAACATGTCGAAGGGCTCACTGTCATGTTGTGTAGTGTAACCTGAGTATTCAATTCTGCATTGTCCAGCACAAATTGAATATTGTAGTCACAAGTCTTACATGTACTATTGCAAATCGAGGCAATCATCTGCGGTGAGATCTCATAACTCACGTTAACGGTCGTTGTGCTGGTGAATAACAAAGGTTTCTTGCTACTGGAACCAAATGGCCCAAAAGGAACTTCGCCTTTTACTTCCTCATAAACCATATTCGTCGAGCCGCCACGGGTACTCAACGGGAGCAGGTTTGTCGGGGTCGTGCCGGCATCCAATGCGGTAGCTAATACCTTTCCATCCTTATTCTGGTAACTGATACTGGAAACATTATTCTCATCGACAATAACAACCTTGTGCACCTGGCCTGCTTCGGGAGCTTCATTACCGAATAGTCGCACAAGTTCACCTTCAGAAACACCGGTATAAAACTTTCTCACCGTTTTGCGATCCGCAGGTGTGTTCCTTCCATTAAGGGAATGCGTAAGGCCAGGGCCTGCTTCTTCTTTGATACGGCCAGTCCCATCATTTGTAAAAAGCGTTCTTGCGAACGGCACTCCTTCTGCATCAGCAACGCGATCATTGAATTTTTTCCCATCAATTATGATATCGGTGCCCGAATAGTAATTCCCTTCTACAACCATTGATGCCGCAGCGTAAGGATTGGTGTCAAAGTCTGCGGTACGGTATCGATGTTCGCCGTTTTTGAGCAGGTCGGAACGATAACCGAATGCGGTCACTCCGCCAATGGGGATCGGTAAAGTTTTTAAGGCATCACGGCCAACATAATCACGCAAGGTTTGTGCAACTACCAACTGATTTGTATTCCCCGCCGCATCTGTGCCCATCGACTTTAATCTTGTTTGTTGCTGACTGGCCTGCTGCAAGCCTGTGGCGTAGGTGAGCGCTTCGGTTACGCCGTTATTCTCTGTAAAGCTTCGTGAATAAATCCAGTTCTTCTCTTCATCCGGCTGGGTAAATGGAAATGTTTCAACGTCCGACCACGCACCAAAATTCTGCGGATTTGTTATGCCTCCGGCAAGGGACCCAATGGCACGGGCACGCCATGCATAAGTCCCCGAGCCCTCCGCCAAAACCAATTGAACAGACTTTGAGGCGCTCCCGGTCTCCATATCCAACGCATGACGCCAGTCTTTCTCCTGCAAAGAGAGGGAATTTTGAGACGGATTAAGTTTCAATATCTGTAAATGGAAATTATCTAGTCCAAGACAACGATTTTCATTTGACACGCTCCATTGAAACAGCTTCTCCCACGGGTTGCCGGAAATATCTGTAACGTCACCCAGCTCGACATGAGCAACCGAACCAACGATTTCCAGTTCCCTTTCGTAGCTGCATCGAACGCGAATATCCGAGGTATTCAATGCTCCCGTAAAGCTGTAACTGCCTGAAAATGGCTTAAACTCCAGAGATCGGAGATTTGAAAGCGTCACTGGATCAGTGATCTCAATATACATCAGTTGCTCCGGAGCAGACGTACTGATCTGCGACTGAACAAAATCATACGTATAAATCTGAGTATTCGCGGAATTTCGTCCCGTAACATTGAACCTTACCAGTCCATTGAAGGTCGTGTTCTTGCCCCACGTGTACTGATCACCCACATCGAATCTGACATATAGCTTCAACTTTTTTAGAGCCTGCGTGCATTCAGCATTTTTTTCCGCACAACTGTTCAAAAAGAGCCATTTTGAAATGGGTGAGCCGGCCGACAACTCCGTATGTGTGTAATCTTCCTGGGAATCGTTCGCCTGTTCTGATATTACCGTGAGAACAGCCTCACCCTGCATGATCCTCGTACAACCGGTACTATTCAGCGTGGCGCGCACTGTATAAGTGTTAACACCAACCACCGAACGATTCCACGTTAACTCTGCATCAGTTCCTGCCACAGCAGGTCCACTCGCAACACCATTCTCCAATAACTGATAACTCGCCGCAGTCTCTGAATCACTGAGTTCAATTGTCCCATTTTCGGTAGGACATATTAACGCAGTACCACTCACCGAATAATTATTGGGAGAAGCCAGTTGTGCAACTACAGGGTTACCGGACATCGGTATCACACAAGTTCCACCGGCTCCGCGAGTTGCAGAGACACTGTAAGTACCTACGGTCGTCAGATTGTTCCATGATATAGGGCTTCCTGTTCCAATCTGGGATCCTATCACCTGCGAACCAACGCTCAGCTGATAAGTGACATCCGTCTGTGTTGCCCCTTGCACCGTAATAGCCGGGCCGGTAGCCCCCAAACAGTAATTACCTCCACCGGTAACTGTAAGGACAGTTGGAGCAGTTACAACAGTGACTGTAATAGGATCCCCTGTGCTACTAGGCATCATACGAGCAAAGCACGGTGAGCGTTCGGCGCTAACAGTATAGCTGCCAGCGGCCGTCACGCTCCATGTCAAAGCACTTCCTGTGCCTGACTTCGATTGACCAGACACTGCTACACCGTTCTTCATCAACTTGTATGTAACTCCGGTTTCCGAGTCACTTAACTTTATCGGCACAGCTGTACCGCAATATGCTCCTCCTCCGGAAATTGTAAACACGGAGGGAGCTTGTACGGTTGTTACTGTAGCTGACAAATTCATCCATGTTGTCGTTCCACACTTGATCTTATAGGTCCCCGCTTCAAACACGTTGAAACTTAGAGATGACCCAGTACCGGCACGTGATAATCCCGTCGCAACATTATTTAAATAAAGATAATACGTGGATCCAGATTTACTTCCGCTCAGCGTGACAACAGCCGGAGAACCATCATCACCTCCCGAACAAACCTGGCCCCCGCCGCCAACATTATAAACGGTACATGCGCCGGGCTCCGTGAGTGTAGTCACACCTTTCTTTTGACCGTATGTTGGCAAAATCAGCAAAAGACAAATCAGCGTTACCAGAACAGCCAGGTATCTCGACATAATCAATGTGCATTGAGAGGTGTTTTGCATATATGAATTCTTATTTACGATAGTCAACTACTTTATATCCCTTATACTTTTTTTGAAGTACTCCCTTTGCAGAAAAAACTCTGCCGTATGCGCTACCATTAAAGGGATCAGCCTTGTTTGATAGATCATATTTATACAAGATCAATTCCATATCTTTGACGTTGTGCGGATGGTTGGCATAGGTAATTCTGATTCTATTGATCAGATTGTGCTTTCGGTCTATCCAAAAGGTCACAGCCTTCATACCGGTAATTCCTTCCCATTCTTCTGTGCTGATTCCCATCTCCACTTTCTCTATGAACCTATCCTTTTGCAGGGAGTCACATAAGGTCTCGCAATTCAGCAGCGTGAGATGATTCATTAGTGAATCTTGTAGCATTGAACCTAGCTGCGCACGAACATTGGCAGTTGCGTCAGCCATTGGCCTCGTCAAATAGATAACCCTATCATCTTTGATTACCGAAATCTGTAGAGAGTCATCCCTGTACACGTCAATAGATGGAGATAACATCGCGGATTTATGAGGCGATATATGCATCGTGCCACGCAGGCTTGACTGCTGATTGCCAAATTCGTTTTGGTCAACAATCATGTTGCTTCGCACCTCATAATCCATGTACAGACGATCTGCCTTGAAATTCTTCATCTTATTGATCGTCTGCACTAACAAATCAAGACAAGGATCACTTGTGGTTAGCGAAAAGCTGTCTAAATTATTTGCAGCTACCCATCCCGGAAGGAACAGCGCAAGAATAATCCATCTCCGACTCATCATCTCAGTTTTGTATTATACTGCGTTTCCTGGATTGTTTTTACTCCGCGCTCCGTTTCGCGCATTTTCCTTACAAGTTTTCCTTCGCCGTTATATTGATAGTACAAGCCGAAATGCTGATCATCAAACACCGCGACGACGCGAAGATTGGATGGATCATAAACGTAACAACTCATTTCGGAATCAGCGGGTTGGACACGAATGTCGTCGAACCATATAGTCTCGCTGAGTGTATATTGCAATGTGAGTGAGAAGTTCTGACCTGCTACAACGGTTCCGAACGACCTAATGTAAGCTTCGCATAATATCCAGTTGCCCGTCCTCGCCACCACCGAAACGGGAATAGGCGTTAAACTCTGTCCTTTAACTTTGACCACCAAATTACTCGCTAAAGAATTATATGACGACAGGTTGCCAACTTTGACCCACATCCGGACTTGCAAACCAGTGGCCAGTTGAGCTTGGGTCAACTTGAACTCTGAGAGATCAAATGAACCGCCTGATGGCAATCTCCATGAGCAATAACCACTGTGAGAATCGTGACTATTATCCAAACTGATATTATCCCTGCTTCCTATTGAAGGCTTCAGCATCCTGTCTTCCAAACGCGTCGATTGATAAAGATTCTCAAAGCTTTCGAATAGCACTGATGTATAGCTGGCATTCTTCGCGGTCAAATAAGGAACGGCACCCTTATATCCGAACTTGGCTGCACTCTCGATTCCAAGTATATTCTTTTCAGACAATGCATCACCTTGCGGCGAATATGCCGTCACTTGCGTGCCCAATAACCACTTCCTATTGTTATTCGCGCCTTCATTTGACCAATTGAACGTCTGGAGCGTAAACGTACCTGCCTTAAAGTTCTTGTCTTCGGCAATCAGAGGGGCGCTGTATGCATAAGTGCTTTTTAATCTCCATTTTCCAAGCTCACCTGTTTCAAATTCACTTACTGGAAATTGATTCTTCGATGCTGGAAACGAGACTCCAGAGTTATCGACGTATAAGGCACTATGGGGCCATTTATCGTTAAAAGTATTAGCCGATGCCTTGACTACCCGGTTTTTTGAAATGCTCTGACCGGTCACACAAGGCATTATAGCCTGCACAGGACAATTATCCCTTACATACACAAAATTACCAGTGAGATTGTCAACTTTGAAGCTTCCTCCGGCAGTCGGGAGATAACTCTGACACAATGCGCCAATCATCACCGACTTGGTGCTGATCGACTTACATCCACCGACCGCTCCGGTAATTTTTATAGTAAACAACCCACCAACCTGATAACTATGTGCAGCACTATACCCCGGAGACATGAGCGTTGTCGTTGAACCATCACCCCAATCTACAACGTAATTGGAAGCACCACCATATTCATCCGGTGTTGTAACCGTGATCGTGACTGGCTCATTTACTTTCGCTTCCGTTTTATCAAGGTTAAAATTGCTTCGGGGTGGATTGTCATATACGGTAACATAAAATTGGCCACATGTTTCCCAACCATTAGTCAACTTATGCCGGTAGTTAAAGCTGCCTGATATCCCAAAGGTGAATGATTGCTGTTCTTCTTTGTTTCCACATACCATCACGCCATTTTCCAGTATAGGCGAAAATTGCCAATAGTAACCGTCTGGTAATGTAACCTTAGTTTGACCACATGATATAACCTGAACGACAGGATTTATCTGCCCCAGAACGCTGGTCTGTATAAAAACTGTCAGAAGGACTGCAATATGTGCGTATTTTGTTTTACTTACTTTCATTTCGCTTATCAGTTGTTCTGAATCAAGGTGTTTGTGCCATCACAATCGATGTAGAATTCCAGCATTGTCAACACCACCTGACCAGCGGAATTTGATGATCGGACAAATTTTGCATTTGTTACTTTTGCATGCTCCCAATCTGCTTTGCAGGATGGTGCAAGGTGCTGGTATGCAGCCATGTTAACGTCATTGTACGTTCCGGTTACCACAAAAGGAATGTTAAGAGTTGCTGCGTTATATGCGTTCGTTAGAGCGGTTGTAAATGAGTTTGTCGAATATCTTTCCAAAATTGTAAATGACGATGGTGTTAAAGAACTAGCATCCGGGTCGTGGAACAAAATCTCGCCTGCACTTTCAGACAGGCGGTTATTCCTTCCACTTTCCACAATTGTTATCTGGTTAATTGTCGGAGTTCCTGTGAAAATACCTCCGGCTACCCGGCTATCGGGTGTAAGAATCAACAAATCGTTCCCATAATCTACGGTCTCTACAAAAAACATTACGGGCGTGGGATTGAAACTGTCACCACTTAATTTTAATAGATCTCCGGGAGCAATTTCAGTAAGTCGTTGGCAGCCTACGCCTCCGGTGAATTTCAATGCAAATCTGTTCGGGTCCGACGATAACGAGTAAAACGTCATGGACAACCCTCCTGTCGACTTGATTATTTTTCCTTCACTCATCGCCCTCTGTGCAAAATTTCTATACTGCCATCCGGCTGGGATCTGCTGATTCAAATAGGCTCCCTTAAATTCGTCTTCAGACTTCACCGCCACAGGTCGACCTGTAGACTCATCGAACGCCACATATTCGTCGGTATGATAAATTCCGTCCTGGAACGTTGTAACACTCTTTACAACGGCGGGATAACGAACAACTTTTGTTGTAGCATGCGTATTCAACAACCCGTCCATTTTCGTAATACTACCCATGTAACTTGCCATGGGGACAATTACTATCCCGAAAACGCCCGCGGTAAAATCCACCTCGGTATTTCCGTTGACCGACGACTCCTCAATTGAACGCTGGGCCAATGTAATATCCATTTCCCGGCCAATAGACTTATAAGAGACACTGCCGTAGAGTGATGACATTACCGGCACTCCTTCATCGTTCGAAAAATATTCCAACACTTGCTCAGTAACAGGTGATGAGAGATCGACAGCCGCGGTATAGTTACCCGGGTATGTCGCCCTCCTTTTCAATTGACCATGCATGCTATTCAATACAACGCTGAAACCCTGGGTCGCGCGTTGTCTATTAACAAACTTGTTCGACCATATTCCAAGTTGTATATCGAAGTTGGTACGGGTATTCAAATCCGTCTTCTCAACTTTAATTGGATTATCTTGAGCTGTGTGGTATTCCGTGACTGCAAAACCCGGGCTGGTTTTGCCACTGTATATATTGGTTACGACCACGCGTGAGTATCCAACGGAAGAACCAGGGTACACCGTTTCGCCCAACGGCCCTTCAGAAACTTCCTTGTCTTTTCCGGCGACAACTTTGCTTACCCAACTTTGGTTGGATTTGGGCAAATATTCAACAAGAATGTTCTCCTCACGAATCGTTGCTGGCTCGTTGGTTGCAACACCACTGCTGATGGCTCTGCCGGAAGCATCTTTCGTTGTATAAGAGTATTCATTACCGTAAAGCATTGGCCCTTCCACAGAGTTATCATATGTCATCAGACGTTTTACGCGAACACCTCCGCCTTTTTTGGGGTTAATAGTAGGCACACGCAAATAGGACAGCGAGAAGTTGGGATCTCCACAATATAAGGCCGACGACAATCCGGGTACAAGGTCCGTGGTAGCATTGAAGAAAGCCGCCACGGCAGCAATCGCGCGAGCATTATCCGTGCCTGTAATTTCTGCCATTAAGCCGTCTGATTTCCCCCCGTCAGAACGATTACAATCCTCAGATTGGTTCAGCTTTCCTATGACGTGGGTGTATGCAAAATCCTGGCATATACCTGAAGGCAGCCTTCCCTGCAGGTCTATATATAGACCATTTGACGTATAGTCAACTGCTGTAACGCTAGCATACCCGGTAAGGTACTCTGCATTACACGTACTCAGGTCTGCTGAGGGTCCAGTTTTGTTCAGGGCCATGAGAACTTTAAAATACATTTTCCTCTCAGTACCGATGTACCGTTTTTCAATCAATTCTTTCAACTTTGTCTTAGCAGCCGCGTCGCCGTAGGCGATTCCCATCTTGTTGAGATCAATCCAGTAACGCTGTCCCTGTCCAATTCCCAGAGGCTCTCCAGTAACCAACGGAACCATTACGTGGGCATCCTGATCCTGCACATACTGATAATCGTCCTGTTCATACTGAACATGAATTTCACCACCCGAAGGAAGAATAATACGCTTTAAATGCCAGGCTGCAGGATCGAAATCGACATTCCCATTTTTTGTCTGGTCAAGCCACGTGCGCATGAAAGCGTACCGGTCAGCACCGTTTGGCTGATAGTAACCCCAGGCATCAATATTGAACGGATCGTATTGAGGATTCTCATCGAGACTACCCCCAAAATTATTTAGCGCGACATATTCAGAAGGATATGGAGTCGATTGCGATGTTGGGTATTTATAATGAAATTCATAGGGACTAATTTTTACTTGCGAAACACCATTGTACTCAAAATAGATCTTTTTCAACGTAAGTCTGCCACGAGTCACGGAGGTGCTGTTGGGAGCACCTTTCATCAACTCATCTTCAAACTCCTCATAGTATTTTAAATGCACCCTTTTTATCGGTTGTGGCATTGAACCCGGTAAGATAATGTCGCCAGCGGCATCACGGCTAAATGATCCCAGAGATTCTAACGAGTACAATTCGATCTTATCCAGGCGTTTGAGTTTGTTCGCTGATTTAGCACCCTTGGTCATAGCTGCATCGCCTTCCAATGCACCTAAGCCGTCCTCCCGGTCGCTAACGTAAAAAACTGCCAGGTGCGTTTTCGTCTCAATCTGTTTCAGATAATAAATCTCTTTCGCGCCGCTGGCAAGTGTACCCATATCATCGCCAGCGTCAGATAATAGATTTCGCTGATAGCTCACGCCATTGTAGGGCATACGCCAATTGTACCAGGTTCCAGCTCCCCCATAAACCTTATTGTAGGCAAACCTTACGTATCCGCCAAAGTCATCCTGTGTAGCTCCGTCTCTCAATTTATCAATATAGTCCGGAGTGAATATTTCAGTGAGCAAATATGAATATGCATACGGCGATAAACGCTCCTGTCCAATCTTCATATTAGCTTCACGCTTCTGGTATGAGATAAAATTATTCTCAATGTATTGTGATTTAACTCCCTTCAATCCGAAACTTAGATTTCGTTCATCCTTTGAATATACTGGCAAAGCATACACATGCCTCATTCCATCCTCGTTCATCACAGCTATCTCGCCAATCTGATGAGCGTTCTGCGAGCGGTTTACATACGTACTCCAATTTCGTTTTGAGTATGTCGTTATCTTCTCGACATCTCCAGTAATTTGTGCGTTTGTATGAAAGCCTATGTACGAAGACCTTCCAGATCTCACCCCCTGATTAGCCAGATCACTAATTGACGTGTTAGGATTTCCATTTGCATCTACGCCAAACCTTGTGGGGCTGTCATCATGAACGGCTTTGTCACCCCACATGCCACCTAGATCATTATTAAATCGAAAAATTGCGGGCTCATCAATCGACGCGTCTGAAAAGTCCGCAAACTTGAAGGAAGTAAGGGAAGCATTCGATCTGTCGCGCCAGTCTGAAATTTTTAACGTACTCTCGCCTTTCCCCACATCGACTCCTCCTCCCCAATTAAGTCCTGCTTCAAATTCAGGCCCAACTTGAGCCATCGTACTCGTGCTCGTCACTTCGGTTGGCCCAAAATGACCAATGTTGCGATTGTAAAGACGGAAGCCTCCGCCTATACCTTCTCCGGATACGATAAACTGATCGGCGTCATTGAATGGCATCCCTATAAACTCATCTTGTTTGTCAAAGGGATTATCCTTTTCGATATGATAATCCATCATGTGAGCTACAGTCGCATCTTTCGAATAGAGGTATCCGAAGGCGCCAATATCTTGTGAATCAATATTACGTTGGTACGAGAAACTTCCCATCAGGTTATACCCGCCGCCAACTGGAAACTGTGTTGGTGTAAAATTAGTGGCACCGGAAACGTCGATGGTAGCACCTGAATATTTACTCACCTGCGTAGGCATTACATTCACCTGATTATAAGTAAATATTCCGTACTTACTTCCGAGGCTGTAGCTTGTCAAGTGGCTCAACGTGCTTGATATCTTGCTTGTGAGGAAGCCCTGAGTATAATCCCGCACATTGTCTGTCCGGCCCTGCAGCAATTTCATTGGGCTTATCTGCAAACTAAAACTCCCATCGCCGTCAGAGACGGAATATCCCATATTCACGAAGCCTCCTCCCAGGGTAAGACCTAAGCCCTTTACCACACTGAAGCCCCTATAATTGTTATATCGATATGACGCACTAAGACTTGGAGTAGCCATACCCTTATCCTGACTGAACAATTCCATAAACACGCCTGCTCCCAGGGTCACGGTCCAGTTGTCAGGTTTTTTATTGTGATGTGTTACTGTCTCGCCTTTAAAGTCATCTGGAATTCCCCGAACAGCTCTGTTAATCGCTCCTGCATTAAGAGTCCATCCAAAGCCGACCCAAGACGCTTCCTCTTCAGGCGTAACTCCGCTGTGGTAAGAGATTGATAACGGATAGCTACCTCCGTGAGGACCCGGTACCTCAAGCAAAGGAAGATTATATGTGAAATCACCCGTGAACTCATCGACCATGTTTGAGCTAGACACCGGCTCAAAGCTTGAGAACTCCGGTTGACTTGGCCCGGACGTTAACGCATAACTTACAGTTGGAAAAAAAATCTGAAATGAAAATTGAACAAGAAGGTAAATAGAAATCACCTTCAGAAGTCTTTTGTTTCTGATCATTAGCGAGTGAGCTTTTTTACAAAATAGTTAAACGACTTTCAAAAATTCTAACTTGACAATATTATTTTTTTGATTAAGTGCTATCGATGTCTACAATTTTATCTTCGGAATGTGCGATAACTCTTCATTATCAAATAAAAATCGATTAGTGCCTAAGTTCCAGTAAGGATCATCAAAAATCAGTATGATATCCTGGAAGTCCGCCAGCGGCACACCACATCCGTAGTCCTCAATCAAAAAAACAGTTTGAAAAACCATCTTATTGCTTATGGGATCAAATCCCTCGAATTGAGAAAGGACAGGTACATACGTCCCGTTCTTGTATTCGGCATAAATAAACTCATTAATATCAAAGCTCAGTCTTCGCGCACGCGTTTGATAGTCACTGTCAGTTTCAACGCCATAGCCCATGAGATTATTATACACAGCATCCAACTTGTCGGCGTGAACTTCGATCTGAAAAGCCAAACCGCACTTATACGAATTTAGAACTAAGTCAAAAGAAACCGAATCTGATGATGTAAACTCGCGGTAAGCCAACAACTCGGCCGGAAGAAACTGCACCATTATTTCAACATTACGAATTGTTTTTATTTTAACAAGTCCGTTGTCGGGGTCAGCAATCCATTTTGCATACTCATTTCCCTTTATTTCGCGAGGTGTTCCATCACACGCAAACAGAAACAAATACAAGCCAAACAAAAAAACAATGGGGTTCCTTGTCATATGAATTTCAAAATAAAAACTATCGTCCTTGATATTTCTTGTTCAGCTCGTCCAAAATATCTTCGGTGACATCAAGAGATTCATCCCCATACAAGAGGCTGCCGGATGCAGTAGTCCCCATGATAATGTCAAAATTATTCTCTTTCGCATATTCTTCTACGTAAGAATTGATTTGCCCCAACACTTCGTTCATCATCACCGCATCTTCCTCCTTTATTTTCTGATCGATTACTTCGCCATACTGTATAAGCTGAGAATGTTGAGCGCTGAGCTCTTGCTCTCGTTCGTTTCTTTTAGAAGCGGGCAACGTTGACATCTCTTTTATATAAGCCCCGCGGGCCTGATTAAAGTACATTTTCATCGAATCCACATTGGAAAGCATTGCAGACTTTTTTTTCTCAAAAGCCGCGCGTGCTTCAACAGTTCCGGCGTACTTGTCGACCAATTCAAACGATCTCACATATGCAATCCTGGGTGCAGTAATCCAAACAAAGGCACTTGCAACAAGCGATCCCAGAGCACCGACGACGGCAACGATGATAATTATACGTTTCATATCAAGCTTATTTCATTTTTTTAATATACCTGAACTGTGTACCACATGACAACTGTATTGAGTCCTTCGAAACTGCCTCTATCTTAAACTCCTCAATGATGTCCCCGGGGCGCACCATATATTCGGCAGCCCCTACACGTACCGATGCAATCATTGAGTTTCTACTTCCATTGTGCACAGACCCTAGGTACTGAAATCTGTTCCAGTCCACGCTGCGCACCGGACTCATCTGAACTGCCGGCAATGGCTTCTTTTTCGACAAGACAGGCAGTCTCGGGTTCGCAACCGTCGGCGTTTTCAAAAATGGGTCGTTGTATGTCAACACTAAAGGATAATCGTCCTCTAAAGGCTCGTTAAGCGAAATCTCAGTTATTTCTGGCATTGAGCGCAATTCTTCAGCATCCTGCATACCATCATAAATTTTCTTTGCAATGGTACCCCAGATACATATTACTAAAGCGATCAGAAGAATAACCTTCTTGTTTTTCATATCGAGATTACTCAATAATTTTCAATCTCCTACAACTGAAACCTGTTGTATAACCCGAATTTGAAGCCCTGATACACCAATCATATAGTCCTGTGTCCAACGCAAATGTAAATGTCGTTTTCAGAATAGTGGTATCAAGCTGAAGTACCGAAGAGGGGTCGCTCTTTGACACTATCCTAAGGGTATAGTTTGAAGCGCCATCCATTGGCTCCCACCAAAAAGAAATTTGTTTTTCAGACGTCACCAAGCTATCCACTGGGGCCTCTAACTTTACCACTTCGTCCCGAAGGTCATGCTCCAAAATATCGTCACAAGATGCACCAGCGGCGACAATCAAAATGACTCCAATGGCGGTTAACTTATTTTTCTTCATTTGCCTTAACATTGACCATTTGAAAATAAACCGTGGTCAGCAGTTTCTCAGATTTCGATTTTTGCACACGCTCGAACCTTAATGAACTTACCTTGATCAATCCCAGATTTTTATTGGCCTGATCGAGGCATCTCAACACGTCTACCACACTGCCTCCCAGGACGATCTCTTCCGTGATCAGCTTTATATCATCAGTCAAATTGACTTTCGGCGAGTTTATATTGTTAACTTCGACATTCTGCATCCTTGCCGACGTGCTAATTGCGTCAAACAATATTGAGTTCACGTCTGTCGACTTAAAATCGTCAGCTCGATATTTCACAGGCTCGAAGGTCATGTTTTCAAACGCTGAAAGCTGCTCCGACAATGCTCGATACTCTACAACAAGAAGGAACGTTCTGGAAAGTGAAATAATCAAAATCAGTGCGGTGACTGAAGCAACCATGCCTCTAATAAACTTCGCTTCCCTAAAAAAATCTACCAGTTTCATCTGATCTTAATAGTAAATTCAAATACTCCTTTCTGAATTCGCGGATCAAATTCATATTTCAAAACCTTAACCTCGTCAATCCATGAAAGATCTTTTAGGTCTGTTGTCCATTTACTAAGGGAAAGAGCATCCGTCGACTCGCCCCTGACACGGATCGTCTCTGAATCAAACCGATAAGTTCGTTCAGTTCTTATACTCCTGTCATCTAATACACCAACTTCTAAAATGGCTAACTTCACATCGGCAGGTACCGTTTGGGCAACCTGATCTGCATAAAATAACGGCAGCCTATTTAGAGTCCATCCCAGTGCGTCATATGTTTGAGCAACTCTCTTACTAATGCCTTTTTCTATTTCATCTTTCTTCATCCTGCCACGATACAATCCGAGAAGTGATTTCTTCTCTACTATTGCTGTGGCAAGCGAGAAATAAACGATTGCGTTCGCAACGAGCACCAATAGAAGAGTAACCAGAGCAAAACGTCCCGCAACAAAAAAATTCCTCTTGAATTCAAATCGTTCCGCAGCGCGTCGTATATCAGGTGTCGGCGTTTTAGGACAGACATGATGCTTTAAAAACAGACCAGAGGCTGAAGCGTATGCAAGAAGTTCACCTATGGATTATTTTTCACCGCCAACGTCATAGTTGCTCTCACCACTAAAGGAGGAATTAGCGTTTATTGCAATGACTCGACCGTTATCAATTTTGACCAACTGCCTGTCGGCCACAATTTCTGATTGTCCTACAAAAGGAGCGATAACATCAAGCACCATTGGGCCTAATGTCACGGATACAACCGTTGGCCCCAGAGTGCCCAAATCGCGGAATAACTCCTCGCGCCTCATTACGTGCAGTATATAATCAGAGGGAATATCATCCCTTTGGGACACGAAGTCCGCGTTTTTTAATCCGGGAAACCATTTACTCACGTCATCACCTCCAGTGTCAGGATTCGAATGATTGAATTTTTTCGACAACACTGATCTTCCAATAAAATTCACACAAACGGGAACTTCTTTTTCTATATAACGCCGCAAGTATTGACAGAGCGTCATAACATCAGCTATGGCAGACTTTTTTTCCTCAACAACAATCAGACTTCTCGCCCTTCTCAATACGCAATAGGAAATTTCCCTGCTCCCGGTGTCTTGACTGGTGATATTAACACCCACAACAGTACTGGCGGCTTCTGAGAAATTGACTATTGATCGTAATGTTTTCATCAATACACAATTGTGGGTTTAATAAAAACAATCAGCCGATTATCGGACGTCTCGCGGCTCTTCGAACTAAATAACCATTTCAGTATCGGTATCCGCGACAGCCCTGGGACACCCGAACCAGTCTCCGACTTTGTCAGTTCTTCAAGCCCTCCAAGAATAATCATCTCCTCATTTCTGACTCTGATCTTGGATTCAAACTTTCTCGTCGTATTTCCAGGAGGAGCATTTTGGATTGTAGGAGGCAGGAAATCAGAGAACTCTGCTGCGATATCAAGAGTAATATGTTCATTGCCAGATACGACAGGAGTGATAGTAATAGCAAGATTCGCCTCAACCTTATTGAATCGCTGCGACGTAGACGTTATTGGATTGACACCGCCAGTGATATTTTGCGTCTGTTCCAAATAATAGACAGATCGACCAATTGTTAAATTGGCTTTTCCTCCATTGATCGCTGAGAGTTTTGGTGTTGAGCGCAATTGTATATTATTGTTTTGTTCCATGGCCTGGAGCGTCACATAAAAACTTGGTGTAACCCGTCCGAGATTCACAATACCTTTCGAGTCAAGTCGATTTAGAGCATTGTTAACCGACTTAGAACTAAGGGTTAGATCTACACCAGGAAAAATCTGACCGCTGGTCTTGGGAACAGAATCGCTCAACATCGCCTTTAACCCTGTTTGTATACTGAAGCCTTTCTTAGCGTCTGCAACAATCACTTCAATCAGCACATTAGGTATGGGTTGATCAATTAGCCTGAGAAAGGTTATCAGTTCAGTAACTCTGTGCTGGTTTCCCATCAATATGAACGCATTCAACTCTTTGACCGTTCTGATCTCAATGTCTTTGATCAAATCAGCAGGAAGCTCTTTGTCCACCCCTTCCACGGGACGAAAATCCATCTTATGAATTTCGGCCGTTCGGAATCCTTCAAGAGTCCTCAACCCTATCATATAGACTTTCCCTTTTTTCTTATATGTATAGTTTGTCCCCTGAAAGAGAAATGAGAGAAGATCATCAAACCTCACAGATTTTACCTTAGCAGTCGTCGTACCAGTTATCTCAGAAAACAGGACATAACTCCTATTGAGTTGTGGCGCAACCTGGCGGATGATCTCTATTATCGGATAATTAGAAACATCAAGATCGATCAGTGAATCCCTTACTATTAAATCATCGGTCGGCAATTGACGCAATGGCGAGAACGCCTGCTGTTGATATAACTGATTTGATGACTGCGGCGCTAAACTCTCAAAAACAAAGACTCCGTCTTTAGTCTTTGTAAATCTCAGGTTGTTGATATATGCTAATTTATCCAAAGCGTTCTCAAGCGGCATATTCTCGATATATCCCCGAACAAGTTTGTTTTCCATTTCCGGCCCTGAAGCGATAACATTTCTCTTTGTTATCGCCGTAATCTGTCGTACAAAGAGCCTCAGACTGTCATTCGCAAGATCATATGTAATATGCCCGGTGCTTGAATCGTACTTGATACTCAATTTCTTTGGTGGTGACGGCTGAGTAACTATTATCGGTGGACTGTATTTGTAAAACGACAGTATTGAATTTATAAACCTGATATCCAGACCATACTCCTGACACAGGAACAAAAGCAAGTCTTTCACCTGTACATTAGTGAAATTATTAGACAGCGTAATATTCAATGCTGGATCTATCTGGATATTTAGCTCATGTCCTTCGGCAACGGTTCTGAGAAATGACTGAATTGAAAGATTCGAGACAGAGAGATTTGCGGTTTCTCTTAAACCTGGCGAGAGCGAATCAGATAGCATCTCGAGTTGCTGGCGGATTTCTTCCAATCTAGTACTAAAAACGTCCGACGCGGGTCGCAACGTCTGACCATGCACTGCAGCAGTCAACACCAGCAAGATGGAGATGGTAATAAATGATTTAAAATTGATCATTAAGGAGGAGAGGGTATATTTCTTCGATACTTGTCTGCCCCGTCAAAGCAACGTCCAGGGCACTCTGAGCCAATGTTCTTATTTTGAGTGAGGAGAAATATTCATTTGCTTCTTTTGAGTTTTGCAATATATGATCAGAGATCACGCTATCCACTGGAAGAACTTCATATATTGCCTTGCGGCCTCGATATCCAGTGTAGAAGCATTCCTTACAACCTTTTCCAACATAGTGATACGAGAACGCTTCTTTATAGTGCCGAACTGTTGGTGGAAGTGTATTGTGTTGCAATGCCTCCCTTTCTTTACAATGTGGACACAAGGTTCTCACAAGTCGTTGGGCTACAGAAACGTTAAGGGTATTTGCAAGTAAAAAAGGGGGGACGCCCATATCGATAAGTCTGGCTATGGTTCCCCACGCAGAATTCGTATGTATTGTAGACAGTACCAAGTGACCTGTAAGAGCGGCACGGATAGCTAGACTAGCTGTCTCACTATCCCTAATCTCGCCGACCATAATCACGTCCGGGTCCTGTCGTAAAAACGTGCGAAGGGCACTGGAAAAGGTAAGTCCGATCTCGTCCTTTACCTGGACCTGATTGACCCCTTCGAGCGTATACTCAATTGGATCCTCGACGGTTAAAATATTCTCACTAGTCTTATTGAGCAGCGTAAGGGTGCCGTACAATGTCGTGGTCTTACCAGAGCCTGTCGGCCCGCTGATCAATACAATACCATTCGGTTTTTGTATCGACTGTCTGTAACGCTGAAGGTCAACGTCTGAGAACCCTAAGTCCTCAAGATTGATATTGCTGCCGTTATTTGATAAAATACGAAGTACTATTTTCTCCCCGTAAAGAGTCGGTAACACAGAAACGCGAACATCAAACTTCATATCCCCTTTACTGAAGAAAATTCGACCATCCTGTGGAAGTCTTTTTTCCGAAATATCAAGACCTGCCATAATCTTCAGTCGATTGACTAACGCAGGATATTCAGACTTCGGCACTTGCACCCGTTCGATCAACTTCCCGTCTATACGAAGTCGA
>CBHTUB010000068.1:0-17600 GCA_966095595.1 uncultured Chryseosolibacter sp.
CTTATTTAATTGGTTGATGGCAATCGCCGGTAGGATCAACGCCTGTCCTCTGAACAATACTTCTGACGTATACGGATTGATCTCGCTACTGGAAGTAAGGACAAATACAACGACAGGTTTGAATGGGTCCCAGCTAATTGGAAAATCATAATCACTTCCGGTCCAATTGATGTGATCAACCTCAAAACTCACTTTGCCGTTTTCTCCTATTTTGAAATCCTGATAGTCTATGGCTGTCAGGCCGGTTTGTGTGAAAAACTTTACGTACCCGGGGTCGGACCATAATAGAATTCCATTTCTGGAGAGATATTCACCATACCGAAGGTCATTATCAAGTAGTGCATCGTACTGTTCTTGAGAAACGATATCTTCAATGGATGAGAGTGTCTCCTGGGTGTCAAGTGAATTTGAAAGAAGGAACAGTTTTACCAGAGCGGCATAATAATCATCGTATTCTTCGGTATCAAACCTGCTGTTCAGCTTGCTAAGTAGTCCGGAGGTCCCGCTTAGACTCGCGAGCATCGTGGTGGCACCATCTTTATCGTTAATGGAGTTTAAGGTGTTTATAATCACGACTTCGGATTGTCCTTCGATGAACCACTGTGCCGCTATCCTTTTGATGATCTCAAATTTGAGATTGACGCTGGTTACCAAATCGAGTAAGCACGGGTAGCTGTAAATGATGTCCTTCAATTCTTCAAGCGACTCTGGAGCAGTAATTTTTGATTCAAGGTTCGTTAGACGTTGTTGAGATTCAGCTTTCCATTCACTGTTCGTAGGCTGAAGGTATCGCCTTAATAGTTCGAGGTCGGTTTTATTGTCGGAGGCAAAAACGATTCTTCCAACATTAACTTCATGGTACTCGAAATACCAGGTTTTAAAAAACGCCTCATCCGGTTTTATCTCGGTTATAGTCTTGGGATCAAATCGTATATGATTATCCAGGAATGGATTTCCGTCATATTTGCGATAAAGTATCTTGATATTTCCCAGTTTTTTTGAAGGTGACAGGATGAAATCATCAAAATCGAAGATGTTTCCGCTGGGGTTGTTATAGCTTACCGGCGTGCCAGAGAGATAGGCGCACCGTATCGACTCAAATAATCTTGTGACTTGTTGCCGACTCGTTGTTCCAATGTGCATTGCGGCAGCATCCTTCTGGATGTACATCTTCAAGGTTGTCGCTATATCAACGGCCGCGTCTGTTGAAATCTGCCGCGATCCCGCTATCTGCCACTGAACACTACCAGGGATATTGACAAGAGTGATGGAAATATAGTTATGGCTTTCGGGTAAACCAGCAGGCCGGATTCCGGCTGTTCTTGATAAGTAGGATTGTGTACTTGCATCCTGACTGTAGTTCACCGCTACGAACGTGGGCGTGTCAAGTGCTGCGAGGTAGGCAGATATTTCGTTGATGAAGGTTTCTTTGCCCTCGAAATTGACATGCTGACTAATGTGGAGATGTTGCCCTGGTTGATATCTTGGCTGAGTTACAGTAATCACCACAGGCGGCAAAGGCTTCTCTACGGTCAATGCCTCCGGATATTGATTGCTGACCATCTTTTCAAGATTGTTGTTGAAAAATTCAATGACAATATTGCGAGCCTCGTCACGTTGACCCTTGCTGTCCTTGTTCAAGATCACACGTGCGATCAGCCTTCCGCTGTTTTTCAAAAGCTCATCGAGCAGGTCTCTTACCTTTTCAGGTTTGTCCACCACCAGATCTGCGAACGCGACAATGTTTACTTTTCTTCTGATGGCTCGGCTAATGTTCTTTCTTTTCCTCAGTAATTCGAATCCGTGAACACGTTGTCTATCAGAATTGAAGTCTGATTCGTCTTGTAACACCTGCGGTGTACTGAACAACGGCGCGTAACGTTGCCCATCGTCCTCCATCTGAAGATTGTCCTTTTCCAGAAGCGCTAATTGTGCCGATACTTCCCTTGC
Source organism: uncultured Chryseosolibacter sp. (assembly GCA_966095595.1). Lineage (GTDB taxonomy): Bacteria > Bacteroidota > Bacteroidia > Cytophagales > Cyclobacteriaceae > Chryseosolibacter. The sequence continues at coordinate 1,951 of CBHTUB010000068.1, forward strand.
GTTATTCGTTGAATCGGTTTTGAGGATGACGATCGTGTCCTGAGCTTCTTTCTTCTTTTGTGTCAACACCTCTACGATCAGCATCTTCAACAGTTCGTTGATGTCGTCTGAAGTGCCGACGCGCTTGAGCATTACGACGAGGTTTTTTTCTTCGCCGGTCTTGACAAGCATGACTTCTTTGGAATTCACACCAGTCATGTTGACAACACCCTTTGATTCAAAGGGGTCTGCATTTGTCCAGGTCAGCAGTGAGGGGCTAATGGGTGTTCCCGTTTTGTCGACAGCTTCCAGCTCCACGTAATCCCCTTCACCTTCCATTACCGGGATCTCATGGCCATTCCAGAAGACCTCGTCAGCGTAACGCACAAGGAGGTTGGGAGCGAGCTCGTTACCCAGCTTGCTGGCTAGTGTTGTCAATGCAGCCTTAATCGCTTTCTCAACGTCAGCGACGGCGAGCGCGGGTTCTGCGTATGTCTGGCCACCCAGGGTTGAGGCGGCTTCTTTCGCGATGTTCTGGAGGTTTACGGTGACTTCTCCGGTGGCTTGAATGTCAAAGCCGATGTTGTATTTCGTAAGCGTTTCGTCTGTAGGCGTAAACTTTACTTCGAAGACGATATGCGGCATCTGCTTCGCCGGATACCTGAACCTGGTCACTTTGTTCAGCAGGTTGAACATCCAGGCATCGTAGGCGATAGTTGCCTCGACGTAGACTTCGGCGAAAGCTTTTTCCTTGAAAGCTGCCCGATCCCCGGCGAGGAAATCCGGACTCGACATCCCGTACGCATAAAGCCAGTGGCCGATCTTGTCAGCAAATTTTGTTTTGCTTTGACCCGGAGTTTGGGCATGAAGAACCGATGCGATGCTCAGGATCATACACACCGCACCGGATACTTTGCGAATTAAACCGAAGGCGTCAGCGAACTTCATATAGAGAGGGGCTTTGTTGAGCGTTATGTTGAATGGCTATGTGAAAGCACATTACAACTCCTTTTTGAACTTCGCCTTGAAATTGATCTTAAAGCCCAGGAGCTTGATCTTTCCATCCAGCTTTCCTTCTGCGGTTGTCGGTGGTGGATTGAATATGATCACAAGATCTCCCCGGATGTATATCTCGACCAGTGTTTTGGATTTCCAGTCACGCAACGGGAATTTGTAATTCGCGACAATACTTGCCCAGATATCGATCCACACGCCCGCTCTCATCATGGCGAAGCTTGGAGCATATTGTACGGCTGCAACAATTCCAAAGGCAAAACCGGCGTCGAACTGCACGTTGAATTTTATGAAGCCGAGATTGACATTCGGGCTTTTTGCTCTGACGGAATACTGGAGACCCAACCCGATCTCGGCAACATTCTGGTTGAGGTCCAGCCATCCCGTTGGTGACCAGCCCGCACACCCGGGAACAAAAATGATCCGTTCTTCCCGTGTTCCAATAGCGACTCTCCATTTTCCGGGTTTGACGTCGACGAGCAAGCTGGCCTGTGCGCAGAGTGAACCGGGCTTGTTGACGATAACCTTGGCGTATCCCAGGAAATGTTCTTCGGCGGAGTTGTATCGCACCATCACCGTTCCCTGGACTACAGCAGTCTTGTCTATCTCCAGGACATTTACGCTATTGCTCCTGATCTGCAGGTTTCCGTCAAATGCAATGGTGTAGTCTCCATTTTCCGATGAGTTGATCTCTCCCGAGACTTCAAGTCGGAGATTCTTTCCGTTCTGTCCCTTGTCGAAGAAAACAAAATGCATATACGCGCCGTATCGCATGGAGGCATCCGGAACGATTCCGTTGTTCGGCGCCTCTTTCATGTGATGATACAAGCGACCTGCTGCGCCTACGATCTTTGCAACTCCTATATCGACAGGTTTCTCAAGTGGTTTTGCTCCCTTTGCCAATGGCTTGCCAAGCTCATAGGGTTTGTCGTTTCCTCCCGGAGGAGTGATCTGGCAGAACCAATAGGAGATGTCGTCCTTACGACCGTTGAAGTAGATGGCATTGAAGGCGAATTTCTTCGGCACCTTGATGGTCATGTCGATGTCGCCGAGCCACACATCTCCATACGTAGGGTGTTTTGGCGTGTAGCTCATGAAACCATCGAGGTCGATAACCGGCGTTCTTAGCTTCACCCTAACAGGGTCGATGGTGAATACACCTTTGATATCGCCCTTTGCGAGTCGTTCCGCTGCGCCGACGAAGTTGATAGGATTCTCGCCTCCTATACCAAAGCCTCCAAGTCCCAGATCATCGGCATATTGTTCTGCAAGGTTTGAGAGCGCTTCCTCGGCTTCCGCAGCGACAAGTTTTTTCAGTTCATCCTCGGCAGCCTTGCGCATCTCATGACCAATGTCACTGGGATTGATATTTTGCACCAGCCCGGATGCAGTCGCTTCGACCGTCGAACGAATATTATCTACGCTGACGAACGCGATAACATCTCGCAGAATAGAATCTAGTACTTTCGGTGTTCCCTTGATGAGTGTCTCCAGCGCCTTCTGAGCATCGTCACGTTCGCCACTGATCGCCGCATAAACGAAATTGGTACCATTGACTGTAATATGCTGGTTGACCCGTCCCTGAATTTGCTCCTTCAGGAGTACGTCAATGGGTTGTAAAACATTTTCTTCAAGCGTCAGCTCCAGCGCTGTTTTGATCTCCAGCTTGATAGCCGTGCTTGTTCTCTGACCGATATTTTTTATGGCTCCGGCGACATCTACCTTGTCGTTTCGGACCTGTTCGGCAATTTTTTCGGCGATCGTATTGACGATCTGATCGACGTTCGCACCTACGGTTACATTTACGTTATTGACGAATTGACCAACTTTTCCCCTTATTGCAAGGCTTAGACTGTCAGTCTTGTTCTTGATCGGATCGAGGAGCGGACGTGCCATTTCCTCGACGAAACCTCCCGCGATTTCGTAGATGACCTCTTGCTGGCGGGAATTGAATTTCCCGTCTTCTTTTGGCTGAAGCCCTTCGCCGGTCTCGGCCGGGAATGCCGAGCTGTCGGCTTTAACGATCTCGTCAACTGTGTAATAAGTCGCGCCCGATGCCATGCTTCCCTTCAGGCTCTCGGCTTGTTCTATGATGGCATCCTGATCTTCCTCGAGTTGCTGAACGAGGTTCTCCTGCATCTTGTCGAACTCCTGCTCAACATTCTTCGATGCATCGCTAAACGATGTCTTTTGCGTAGGGTCTTCCACTACTGCTCCACCTGCTTCGAGTGGAACATATTTGTTTTGTGAGATGCTGTAGACGTTGACAGATGGAACGCCTTCGCCACCACTCACGTCGTCTCCAAGTCCGGCGTCGGCAGTTGTCGCGATGATGTAGGCCCCGTTGTTGGACGCCGCTCCAATGACGCCGATTGTGATCGGATAGCCACTCAGTGATGCGTTGAGTCTTTGCGTAAGGGGAACAGTTCCGTTCTTATTGTCAAATCCAACGGTGTAGTCACCCCACGCGTTGAAGCCCCGAAGGTCTCTCAACGTGACACCAAGTGATGGCCACTCGAGATCGACGGTCATCCCGATCTTTTCGTAACCTGACAACACCGCCCTCTTGACGGTCAGGTGTATTTCGTTGTCACCGGATCCCGGGTTATGGGTGAACTTTGTATTGACAAGATCTTCCAGGTAGCCATCCTGGAATCCCACATTGTTGATAGGAACCGTAAAGGCAAATTTGCGCTCAGTGCTGATAATGGGAATGATGAATCCTCCTTTGAGCAAGCTCTGGTCAGCAACGACCTGGCTATTGTCGACGGCGAACTTGTAGCGGTATATGTGCGCGGGAAACGTCTGAAATACCATTCCCACCGACTCCGGAAAAGTATAGTCGAATTTGAGGTCAAGACCATCGGAAGTGACCCATGCATCCGTGGAAGTCCCAGGTTGTTCCATGGATGCGACGAATGGTTCCACCATGTCGAGCTGACCATTTCCATCAAGGGATTTATTGAATCTTACGTCGAACTTTTCAAGATAAACACCCTTCCAGCCAGGCTGTGTCGAAAATTTTTCGGGTGATCTTTTTTCCGATAGATCCAAAATGTAACGCGTAGCCACCAGCTCCATGTTGGATTTGTTCAACGGCATGATCGACGGGTTCTCCAGACTGTCCTGCTCCAGATAGAACAATTGATCGACATTGATGAACGGATATTTAACAATGGCAGGCTGTTTTCCTTTTACCCTTTCAGGTAGCTCAACGGTACCATTGAAGTCGAACCGGTATCTGTTGTTGTTGATATAGATCTTGCCCGTCTGGTGAAGGTCCAATGCAAAATTGAATGGTTCCAGCAATCGGAACTGGTTACCAGGCGCGAGTGCTACGACTGTGTTGATGGCAAAGTCGTTGTAGTTGGCCATTACCTTGTTCGATCGAACAGTAGGTACCCCGTTGGTTAGTGCCGGGAATGGCAGTGCCCAGCGGACCACCCCTTCGACTAAGATCCCTTGCTTGTTTATCCTGAAACGTTTAACGTCGAAATAAGCCTTGCCATTGTCGCCGAATACGGGATTCAGGGTCAGCGTGAGATTCGGTGGTTCATAATAGAATTCACCTGCTTCCATGACATAGAAGTCACCCTGATCCTTGAGCTTGATATGCTCGAACCTGACATTGGTCAATGCCTCGGCGTTGGGTTCGAAGCGTATCCTTCCACCTCCGGAAATGTCGTTGATGTCTGATCCGTCCAGATAGTCCACGGCAACGCGGTGGATCCCTGCCCAGAAGTTTTCCATCAGGGCTGGTCCGTTGAACGTGCCTACGTTACTCTTGCCAACTTCTTGCTGTCCGGTGAATGCCTTTACCTGCCAGGCATACTTGGTCACCACCTGGAGCTGCTTGTCTACCTGTTGTGAGCGATCGTATTGAATGGTTGCTGCCGGAGTGTTGAAATAGTACCACGGCGTATTCGTGTTCAGCGCTTGCTCTTTTGTCTGACCAGGTAACCAGGGCGTGATCTTGATCTCATAGGTTACAGCCTGTCCTGCCAATTGAGTGTCTACCGCCGACCAATTGAAGATCGGGATATCTTTCTTTTTAAAGCCACCATTTTCAACGGGGAATTTAAGATTGACCTTTCCGCCAATAGGCCACCCGTAGTAAAAAGTACAGAACTCGCTAAAGCCGTTATTCTTATAACGGTCTTTCCCTCCGCCGTCAATGACCTGTACGCGGTAGATGTATTGTTTCCCGAGCTCGAAAGGCGGGTCGGCCAGTGAATAAGCATAGGAGGGCTGCGAGAGAAAAGGTGACTGAAAGATCTGCAGTGCCTGTCCGTTTGCCACGGCGTTTTGAATGCTTGCAGTGCGCTCGGTCAGTTCCCATATTGTCAGTTGATATTGCGGCGGCTGCGTTGCATTGGGTGAGCGCGTATCAAAGAGTTGCCAGGTGAATCCGTGTTGTGTGATTTTAGGATCAAGACTGTTGCCACACAGGGGAAGATTCAACCGCGGAGCCTCCATCAACTTGATCCACGCGGTCTGGCACACTTCCTGTGAAAGCGGATCGCCGGTATCATAGTCGAGGACCTGAAAGCAAAACGAGTAAAAGCCTTCCGGAAGTTTTCCGCCGGAGTTGATCAGCGCGTTGAGCGAGCTGCCCGCGATCGTCAGATTGTTGTAGTTGAAATATTCTTCCCAGTCAGCTCCGGATAGTGTCTTCATCACCCCCGGAGTGACAGTGATCGGGCTCGAGGGCCGGAAGCCGGGTGCGGTCTCGAGTCGTATTGCGCTGCTTTCTATCTTTATGCGGAGGCGGAAGTTCCAAACCGGTTCGTTGAAGTCGTTGAAAACTATGTTCGCCGTCATCGTGTTGCTGCCCGGCGTTGTGTAATCGCTCAGGTAGATCCCATAGGGCTGACCCAATACCGGTGAGATGGTTGCCGGATATTTGTGGATCTGTGCTACGCTTTGGCTGGCGGGAATTATCGAAAAGAAGAGTGCAAATAAAGCGCATAGCCACGGGGCGTTACACTTCAGAAGCATGGAGGAAAAGGTTCTTTTCATATAGCTGGTGGATCTTAGTTATCAGAAGTTGTAATTGTAGTTGAACATGCCCCGGATCTCGCTGAAAGTCTTGCCCTGCTCACCTGTCTGCTTGTTGTGCAGATAGTAAACGTTGACGGCAAACGAGTGATTTTTCCCTACCCTGAGGTTGTTGGTGATACCGATATTTTTTACATCACTCTGCTTGCTGCCGTTCATGTATGAATTCAGCATCGCGACGTTTAGCGCGCTTCTCACACGCCCTTCGCTAAAGGCTTTGTTGATGTTTATGGAGGGACCGATGGAAGTATTGGTGAACCCCTGTGCCATGTTCTTGTTATAGCATCCATTTGCCACGAACTGCCAGTCGCCACCTATTTTCATTTGATGTCCTGCAGTCAGAGTGTAGAAAGTACTTGCGTTGTGATCGCTGTCCGTCGCGTCCTGAACATTCGCAGCAAGGATCAGCGCGCGGTCGCTTTGGTCACTGCCTAGTTTGTAATTCAGGTTTACCGCTGCATTTCTGGTTACCTGAAAATATTCGAGTGTGTCGTTCAACGCATTTGCCTGAATTTGAGTTTGGCGTGTCGTGGTCGAGAAGTTCGAGTAGCTTGTATTCAGCGTGAGTTTTTTCGAGCTGTTGTAGGTCACGTTAACCGTGTAGATCACCCTTACCATCGAACTTTCATTCGTGCTTTTCTGGAACCCCGCGTTTGTCGATATGTTGACCTTTTGCTGCAGAACGGAGGTAGAAACACCGCCGGTAATATCCTTCAGGCCATTATTGAGAAATGACGATCCCAATGTTCGATATCCCGGGTCGATATTGCGGTATTTGATGTTGGCCTGATAGCGCTCACCGTTGTAGTTGACGGTCGTAGTAATCGCCTTGTTGAACTCCGACGACATGTTCGGTTTGAAAAGCCCACCGAGGTTGTTGAAGAAAGAATAGTTCTCCGAACTCGACTCTGCGCTGCGGGAATCACGGGTGAACAGGCTATATGCATATTCGATTTCCACTGCTACTTTGCCGCTGACCTCGTGCTTGCTGTGAATTGCCCCGACGAGGTTTTCTTCAGGTGTAACATCGAGGTCGTCCGTTATCGCGATGGAGTTGGGGTCGTCCTTGCCTTTGAACATGATCAGGTCGACCATATTTTTCTTTCTGCCCAGGCCGAGCTTGACGCCGTATCCCATTCTTCTGAAAGTTGGCTTGGCAAAGACGAGGCCTTCCTGAGCTGTTCGCTCTACTGCCTTTGCAAGTTGTCCATACATCGCACTGACACGGAAAAATCCGTCTTGTGGTGTCACCTCCACTCCGGCTCCAAGGAACATACTTCCCGCAAGTGTATATTCGGAGAAGGTCATTGACCGGTGACCGAAGTGGCCGGTGATCGATTTGTATTTCGGACTAATACCGAACCGATTGAAGGGTTGAGGTTGCGAAAACTTTTTGTCCTGCTGGCTGATCGTCATTGAAAAAGGTGCTTGTACTACTCCGAGGATATTGAAGTTCAGATTAGCACTCATCAGCCAGTAGAAGGGATCACGGCGGTTCTCTATTCCCTGCGCATCGTAGAAAGTAGTGTTGGCTGATACGCCGCCATTTACCGCGACCACTTTCTGCTCAGCGATCTTCTCGAGGTCCTGTGCCGATAACCGAGATGAGCTGATCACGAAGCACATAACGGCAATTGTCAGGCTTATTTTCCTGAGCGATATGTTGTCTGGCAAATATGTCGCGCTAGCCATTACTGATCTTTTTTAGTTTTTCTTTTCTGCCTTATACACCCATGGATTGCCGATGATGTACTTCGATGCCTCGCTGTTGTTCAGCTGACGCAACTTTTTCCTGGCCTCGCCCGGTGATTCAAGCTTCTCCGAGTAGATAAAGTACCACGTCTGGTTGTCGTTCTGAATAATCTCTGCGCTTAACGACGTCTCTCGTCTGATAACTTTCTGGAAAGCCTTCGCCTCGTCAAATGATTTTACCGCTCCGATGATGAGATAGTAGTTGAATGCCTTGTCGAAAGAGGTTTCATTTTGGAGGTCGACCTTGAGCCGCGCTATGGTGGCTTTCATTTCCTCATCGGTTGCGGCGACGTTCTTTTTAAGTTCCTGGATCTCGTTGTTCTGCTGCTCGATGGTTTGCTTGTATCGCAGGAGCTCGTCATTTAATGCCTCGTTTTTCTGCTGGAGCTCGTCGAGCTTTTCATATTGTGCATACGAGTAGCGCTTAAGGTCTTCAACTGCTTTTGTCGTTACCGGCCTGGTCGGAGTTCCGCTTGAGCCGCGATTGATAAAGCGCATCCCGACCATAAATTCATGTGATCCACTTGAGGCGGCACGGAGCTCGGACGTCGGGATCTCATAGTTGTAGCCGAAGATGAAGCGTTCACTGATCTTTGTGCCCAGCGAGATCCCGAACCCGGCGTTATGCCTGTAAACGAGGTTTGTCCACAAGATGTCCTGATAGTTGAGTCCGGCGTTGATGTCGATTTGTGATTTCAGCCCCTGAGCGCTTCTAAGTAATACGATTGGGCGAAGCTCCAGATCAGGTGTCAGGCTGACGTTATAACGGGCTGTCACAACATAGTGCCTTACGAGTGCAACGGTGATGTCTTTTGAGTCCGCCGCATTTTCATAGGTGATCTTCCTGTTGAATATCTGCTCGCTGGCAAATCCGATGTTGAGCTTTTTAAACCGATAGGAGAGACCTGCGTTGCCATCGAATATTGTTTTGCTTTCGATGTTGTTCAGGATGCCAGGATCGGTAGCGTCACCGTTGATCTTATCGAAGCGCACCTGGTTACGAAGACCACCAACCGACATTCCAAACGCGAGTGACTGATCTGTCGTGAATTTGATGATATACGAACCTGATACCATCGCCGATATTCTCCCGAGGATATTTGTTTCGTCATTGATGACGGAGAATCCGAGACCGATCGGACGGTCATCGAGCTTGCCGTCTACTGTAAACGCAGACGTTTCCGGCGCTCCTGGAATTCCCACCCACTGCTGGCGATGGAAAAGAAAAGCCCGTGTTTGTTCGCTACTTCCTGCCTCTGCGGGGTTGATGAGGTAGGGGTTGTAGTAGTAGTGGCTGAGGGCGGGGACTTGCTGGGCAAGGGATTGAATAGTCCCTGTTAATAATAGCATAGCAAGAAGACCTAATGCTCGTGGGGTATTTATTGTATTAGCCATGACCTTATTTTTCAATTGGGTTCAGTTGCCTTTCTATTGTGAAGTGTACTTGTTTTACTCTCTGTAAGCCGTTCATTAGTATGCGTAACTTGTCGTATCAAATTTTATTCAGCAATAACTGCGCATTTTGACCTTGGAGATTCCTTGTTTAGCAATAACTAACTAACTTCATTGGAGGAGATTGATAACTTTCTCATCGATTATCTCTTGTCCGTTGTTAAGCAAGTATGCGTCGAGGTAGTTTGCCATGTCTAACAATCGCTGCAGATGATCCTTTGTGATTGGTTTCATAAATGTTGTGCTGATCTTTCCATACTTCTCCACAATCTATTAAAATGTTCTCCATTGGGTAAAGGTTATTGTGTTACTATATGAAGCTCATTTCACTTTTTGATAACTCGAATTGCACACCTTTCAGATCAATGCGTTCGAGGTTGGACTTCAAATTCTCGCTGACCAGGAAGCTTCCGCCTTCACCCCAGAGCACATCAAAATATTCTCTGAAAACAGTATTGTCATTTGAAAGACTTGCGCCTCTGTTTTCGGATTGCTCCTGGTCACGTATTTGGATGTATTCGGCAAAATTCCTGATTGCACCTTTTTCAAAGGTTTTTAGAATTTGATCGCGTTTTTTTAGTGAAAAGCTAACAGCCGGATAATGAAGCTCTTCATACTTTTTAAACAGGAGATGAAATATAAAATAGGTCCGCTCTTCACCCGAGTCGATTTTGCGGACTGTGGTTCGATAGAATCTGTGCTGAGGTACTTTCGATTGTTGGATTATTTTTTTTACTCGCTCGCTAATCACCAAAAGGTAACCACTTGGCATGCCACTCAATGGAGGATTCAGCCTGATATCACCGATCCAGGGATGCAAATCGCAATAACCCAGATCTGCGTAGTTCGGATTGTCGAGCGATTGAAACCATAGGGTCAGCCGTAGGGGCTCTTCGATTTCCCAGAAGTTTTTCATCGACACTCGGTATTTATCCAATATCGATGTTCGAATGCTTTCAGCTTCCGTTATCCCTACGCGCCATTGCATCGCTTCTCTTGTATTAAGGATTTTATAAAAGTTCACCGTTTTTTATTAGGGTTTTAGGATGTTATCGAGATTAAGGTCATTGATGTTTGTGTTACCTAACAAGCTTTTCTCTATTACGAGGTCTTGAAGGTTAACACCTAGGATGTCTTCGTAGAGCAGTTCAGCAATCACATCATCCGCTAGACCATCTGCATCGTAGCCTATTTTCTTCGCATTAAGGAATTCACTCAAACGCAGCTCATAGTCATGATGATTCGTATGAATTATGTACTCTTGCCCATTAACAATGCGTTTGTTCGGTACAAGAATGCCATTTTTCTGCGAGTTGAAGAAGTCAGCCAATTGTTGTTTTTTTGATGAAGAAATTTTCTCGAACATAAATCTAAATGCCCCGGCATCGTCCGCAAACAGATTGACTGGGAAATAATGGTGTGCCTGATACTTCTCAAGTGTAAAGAATGCGTTCCAATCGAAAGCCTTTGTGTCAAAATTGATGTATCGAAGGCGTGTAGCGTCATCGATGAAATTTAAATAGATGTCTGCCCATTTCTTGCCGTTAGGTGCGATATCGCCCGACAGGATTTTTGGAATGATGTAAGAACGAACGTTAGCGTTTAATTTATACGCCTCTTTGATCGCCTTCGAGCATTCCGGACAACTCGCTTCAATACGAGCTGCCATCACATCGCGCGAACTGGTTCCCCTCAGATCGTCAAGGATCTCATCTTTTGTAAGATTCTTATTATCGTTTAGATAGTCATAGCTCAATCTTTTCCGCGGCCAGCCATCTCCGTTATTTTTCATGACTTCCCATACGTCAATCATTTGCTCATCGAGATCTGCAATTCGTTCGCTGATTGGAGGTTTGAAGTATTGGGCCGTATTGGTTAGGTCCTCAAGGAACGCGGTTTTGTTTGCGCCAAGTGAGTTAATACGCGCCATTAAACCCGGGTTTTTATAGAGGTTGTCTATGTTATTGACTCGGGAAAGTCTCAGTGCCAAGTCGTCCGATATTCCAAATATTTGCTTTAAAATATCTTCAGGAACGACATCTGTACGTACAGTAGCGAGTAACGCGTTGGCCTTCAGACCGGAAGCTGCCTCGGCGTTTTTTACCATGTTGTCTATTTCAAGTTTCTCACCGCTTGATAGCGCCTTCAGGGTTCCGTCTTCCTGAACCAATATGCCCTGACTTATCATTTCGTCAGCGGTATAACGCATATTGTTGAGAGCGGCTGAGTACACCACCTCTCCAACCGAACCGACAGCATAGAAGAGCATGAATGTGTTCCAGTGCGACAGGAGCTGCTTGCCTTTTTGGGATTTTTCGACGTAAGGAGCAAGGGCATTTGTGATGCCGATATCTGCTATTGATATACCGACATCAGCAATCGCTTTATAAAGACGCCAGGAGTTTTGCGCACGGAGGGCTAAATTCAATTCTCCAACTCCAAGCGCGAGCATTGCAACGTCAAAGGCAAGACGGGTTCCCACGCGTATACGCTCGGTATTTTGATTGTTAAATAGCATGTAGGCAAACAAGGCCGGCAGCTTGACCTCCTGGCCGGCAGTTATTTGATAGCTGCCAAGCATATATTCTTCATGGAATCGGATATAGATATATTCAAATGGCCTCGCCTTCACCTGTGTAGAAGAAAATCCTAATTGGGGCTGGGCTGACAAGAAGATGTCTCCATTGGTGGTGAATTCTTCCTCGAAAATGTCACCGAGCCATACTCCTTCGTTGTAATCAATGAACTTTTTTTCTGCAAGAGCGCGTTCTATCGTAAATGTCTCCGGCGGAGGACTGTGTCTTACAGCCCAGCTTGATAAGGTTGTGACGGCTTCCGTAAATGCTTGCCCATCTATGCCGTCCCAGTCTCTGAGTAACATTTGCAAAATGGAATGGTTGTTCTTATTCTCTCTGCTTTTGTACATTATCAATCCGCTCAGCAATGCCTTTTGATCCTTGTCCGGAGTGTAAACGATCAGATTTTTTAAATACAAATCTCCCAGGTCATGACTAGAGAAGTCTGCTGTAATGCGAAGAAGCAATAATCGGTTCTCGAGACTCAGATTCTCAAAATCTGTAACTGACATCATCCGCATCAATTCTTCGAATTGAAGGTTTGTCATAGTGGACCATGTTTGAGGAAGTTTGCTGAGGATCGCGCTCAGGTCAGTTTGATTTTGGTTCAACGCCTCATCCAAGTCAGCTAAGAACTCGAGCCATTTATCGTAAGTGGATGCGCCCAGGAGAACTTTCCCGGTCATGAAGTTGGTTACGAAAATTGGGTAGAGATTATAGTATTCTGCTCCTTTGAATCGTGGGATAATCGTTTCGTCCTCGCAGACATATTCAAAAAAACCGAAAGTCTCTTCGGCGAGCTGCTGTCGAAAATCTCCAAGGGTTTGAATTATTGATGGCAGATCACCTATTGGATAGGACTTCTCGTTAGCTTTTTGGACTTTACTGAAGAGACGCAAAGGGAAATTGGATACAGTATATTTATCCCGCACGGTTTTATCATCGACTTGTAAATTGAGACCATCACTCTTGAATTTAACTAACTTTATCTTCTTACCATTCGTTGCACATGGCAATAGCATAGTAAAGTACTTTTTACCCGCTTCGATATATGTCTGGTCTTTGATATGATTTTCGGGAGCGTAGGCAACATTCTTTGTATCGTAGTAGCCATCGTGGACCGGACCTGAAACGGCCGCATAGGTCGTCTCATTTATTGTAAAGCTTAGTAAAGTTCCAGGTACGATTCCGCTGTTTTCCAAACTATTGAACCCGTATGCGAATATCAAACTTTTTACTCCTACCGCTGGTAGTATCACGAGACTCCCTGCAGGAGATAAGAAGGTTGCAGACCCACCACCTTCATTACATATTTCGCCAGGCAATTCGGTAACTTCTATGCTGCGTGGAGCAATGGGAAATTCATCGAACATTCGACCTCCGATCTCAGGGGAAGTACTCGTTACAAATCTCGATGGTATATTGGCAGCTTTCTTTATTGTAAACTTTACGCTGCCCGGGATATTTACGAGGGTAAAGGTGATGTACTTGTGATCCAGGGGCAGGCCTTTTGGTCTTGTGCCTTTGTTTCGCGCGGTAAAACTTTCGGATGTTACGTCCTGACTATAGTTGACCGTAACAAATATTGGTGTATCTAATTTTGCTAAATACGTTTTCAGCGAATCTTCAAACGCCACTCGCCCTGGAAAATTCACCCTGGAGCTAATGTGATAAAGCATGCCTGGTTGATATTTGGGTAGCTGTGCTCTGATCACAACAGGAGGCAATGGCCGCGCTATACTCAGGGACTCTGGATAGTGGTTTCCTGCTATCCTCTCGAGGTTTTTGTTGAGAAAATCGACGACAATATTTCTAGCTTCATCTCGCTGTCCTTTGCTGTCACGATTAAGGATCAATCGCGCAATCAGTCTTCCGCTGTTTTTAAGAAGCTCATCCAGCAGAACCTTTACCATGTCCGGCTTGTCGACCACGAGATCGGCAAACGCAACCACATTGACTTTTCGGCGAATGGCGCTGTGTATCTTCTTGCGTTTTTTCAGGAGCTGGAACCCTCTCGTCTTCTGGCGATCAGAGTGGAAGAAAGCCGCTGAGTCAGGGAAGTACTGTGGTTCATCGTACAGCGATTGAAATGTCGTGCCCGTCTCTTCCATCTCCAGGTTGTCGGACTCCAGCAGCGCGATCTGCATCGAGAGGCTGTCGAGATTATGGACCGAGTCCTGCTTGAGCAGCACGATCGTGTCACGAGCTTGCTGTTTTTTAGTACTCAACACCTCCACAATCAACATCTTCAGCAACTCATTGATATCATCCGAAGTACCCACCCTCTTCAATGTAACCACCAGTGGTTCCTTCTCTTCGCCTTTCTTTACCAGGGTAACTTCTTTGGAATTGACACCAGTCATGTTCACCACGCCCTTCGACTCGAATGGATCTGCATTGGTCCAGGTCAGCAATGATGGATTGATCGGGGTTCCTGTCTTATCAACTGCTTCCAGTTCCACATAGTCTCCTTCGTTTTCCAGGATGGGGACCTCATGACCACTCCAGAAGACTTCGTTCGCATAGCGCACGAGCAGGTTTGGTGCGAGGTCGCTATCCAGCTTACCGGCGAGTTTTGTCAATGCAGCTTTTATCGCTTTCTCGACATCTTCGACGGCTTGCGCGGGTTCCGTATATGTTTTGCCACTCAGGCTCGCGGCGGCTTCGTTGGCAATGGTCTGAAGATTTACACTGACTTCGCTCGTTGCCTGGATCGCGAACCCGATGCTGTATTTCGTAAGCGTCGCATCGGTCGGTGTGAACTTCACCTCGAAGATGATGTGCGGCATCTGTTTGGCCGGATACCGGAACTTCGTAACCTTGTTCAGGAGGTTGAACATCCAGGCATCATAGTCGATGGTCGCTTCAACATAGACTTCGGCGAAAGCTTTTTCCTTGAAAGCTGCCCGATCCTCGGTAAGAAAATCTGGGCTCGACATGCCATAGGCGTATAGCCAGTGACCGATCTTGTCGGCGAACTTTGTTTTGCTTTGCGCGTCGGAAGGTGTTGTCTGAGCATGAGCAAGACTCACACACATCACGAGCGTTGCCGTGAGCCAGAGCCCGATCTTCGCAGCGAAAAGTTTTACAAATTTCATGAGGTTCACTAGAGGGTTATTTTATTTCCGGTTTCTCAATATGGTGAGTGCTCCCTTATATGCTCTGGAAGATGAACTGAAAGTGATATAGTAGTAGTAAGTGCCATCAGGCAACAGATCGCTTCCAGATGTTCCCCGCCAGTCATTCTTGTAGGCGTTCTGCTGATAGACCAGCGTACCCCATCGATCGAATACTTTAACATTGACATCTCCGAATGTCTCAACATTTTCGATCTTCCAGGTATCGTTGCTCCCGTTGTTATCAGGTGTCAGTACGTTTGTTGCAACTAGCTTGTATTCATTATTTACATAGACCGTCACGGTGTCTGAGCTTTCACAACCGAATTTATCTTTTGCAAAGACGATGTAGGTTGTTGTCTGCATTGGAGCAGCATTGGGATACGGCACACTCGAATTGTCCAGTCCATCGATCGGACTCCATGCGTATTCGATGGCCCCCGTAGCATTGAGCTGTGCAGGATAACCCTGGCTGATAGTTTGATCTTCACCGGCGCTCACTTCAGGGAGGTTGAAGATCACCACCGGATGCATAACGGAATCCTGACAACCCTTATCAGAAGTCGTAACGAGCTTGATCGCATAAACACCAGCGGTCGCATATTGGTGTGTAGGCGCCGTTGCTATGCTTGAAGTCCCGTCGCCAAAATCCCATTCGTAGGTTAATGTTCCCGAGCTGATCGAAGATGAATTGGAGGTTTCT
>CBHTUB010000069.1:0-17179 GCA_966095595.1 uncultured Chryseosolibacter sp.
GTTCTTCGTGAGATACTTTTCCTGGTTGTTGAACTTGGGAGAGAATTTTTTTACTATCGCATCCTTCTTCTTTGAGTCCATGTTCTCGATGAGCTCATTATCACGATCATCGAGACCCTTGCTGAACTCCCTTGCATTTTTTGAAGATATATTCTGATGCTGGTAGGTGAGCTTGCCCTTGTCATCCAGATGCACGATATAGGATTCGAAAATGAATCCCAGGTATTCGTGCTGATACAACGAATAGATGATCTGGAACGGTTGCGAGGCGGAGACTTTCATCTAAAATCTGCTCTTTTAAAAGAAACAGAACCTCCAATTTATGGATTTAATCCTATAGATATGTTACTTTTTCAATGGTTTTAGTACATAAATCTTACAGCCGCTTCAACTAAAAACCTGTTTTTATGGGTAAATTCAAAGGTTCAATGAATCTGTCAAGAAAATTGGACAAGTAAGTTTTTCGATAAATTCACCGGCTTGGGAATAAAAGTCCTCAACCCTGGCTTTTTGAAAAAGCGAAACGAAGCAACCGTCGTCCGCTACAGCGGGTAATCGGCAATAGCTTCTTCTCGTCTGTAAAACGGCATCCTGGAACATTTCTTACCGTTTACTTTGACGTATACAAACGCATACACAGTATAAGACTTAAGAACATTATGAAAAAGAGAATCTTGAATTGGTTAGCTATCCCGCTCGTAGTTTTCGGAGTTATCGCGTGTTCGGACGACGATAAAAATGCCCGGGTAGAGGTTTGGCTTACCGATGCCCCTGGTGACTATCAGGAAGTGAACGTTGAAGTAGAAGGTGTGGAAATCCATACGGGCGATGGTGAAGAAGATGGCGGATGGAAGTCGTTGAACGTAGAGGGTGGAGTGTATAACCTCCTCGAGTTGACAAATGGCCTTGACACTCTGTTGGGCTCACTTGAAATTCCTGCCGGGACGATCTCACAGATCAGACTTAAGCTCGGCGATAACAACACGTTGAAAGTGAACGACGAGGTTTATGACCTGGACGTCCCAAGTGGTCAGCAATCAGGCTTGAAGCTTCAGGTCCACGAAACATTGACCGCTGGAATCACCTATAAGATCCTGCTCGATTTTGATGTTGCCAGATCGATCATCCAGACAGGTGCCGGACAATGGAAGTTAAAACCTGTTATCAGAACGATCACCGAGGCTCAGGATGGAGCGATTGAAGGTGTGGTCGACCCTAAGGAATCTACGCCAGCAATATACGCGATACTTTCGGGTGACACGATCGGAACTACATATGCCGATACAACTGGCCATTACCTGATCAGAGGGTTATCGGCCGGAAGCTACGAAGTGACGTTCGAGCCGAACACCGCGTACAAGCCTACGTCTCAGTCAGGTGTTAGCGTGAGCATCGGCAATGTTACCGATATGGGAACGGTGACGATCGAAAGCAATTAGTGACTCAAAAATGATCATAGGAAAAGTCAGGTGAAAACCTGACTTTTTTATTGGGTATCAATTCGTGACCTGACGATCTTTTTGTCGAGGATATTGAATATCACGACAAGAGCCGCTGCGGCAAAGACAAGCCACTTGTAATCTGCCATTGATTTCAAAAAGCCAAGATCGAATCGCACGCCGGCAAACGTGATGGCGATGACGAGGCCGATAAGCATGAACAATATCCCGGGGCCAAGCCACCAGATATCCCTGGATGATTCTCTCTTCTGATTATTCGCCATCACTCTCTGGATCACCTTATCAGGAAAACCTGCGGAAAGTTTATACTCCGGCTCCTTCGACAATGAATCGAAGACCAGACGATATGCTTTTTCGTCAGCATTGGAGAGATCCGGCATTTTTCCGGCTTCCATGGAATTCTGTAATTGCTCTTCGTTCTGACTCATAATAATTCTTCTTTACCGAGGTGCTTTTTTACCATTTCTTTCAGCAGAGCCCGCGCTCTGAAAAGATGACTTTTCACCGTTCCTTCAGGTAAGTTCATTACCTGACAAATCTCGGGATAGGTCATGCCTTCGACGTGATATAATGTGATGATCGTTTTATATTGTATCGGCAGCTGCTCGACAAGTCTCGAGACAAACTGGTCAGTGTCTGCTTCTTCCAACACATCTCCGGGTGTCTCTTCCTCGATGAATCGTTTCGTAAAGCTCTCTTCATCCGGAATATCTGAAAACTGCATCTTGCCTTTTCTAAGATGGTTGATGGCGTGCCGGTAAGCTATCGTAGCGATCCACGTCGAAAGCTTTGATTGAAATGTGAACTCGCGAAGCTTTTCATAAACCTTCATAAACACATCCTGACAAAGCTCCTCCTTGTCCGATTCGCTCTTCACCACCCTGCCGATCATATGCACAACCAGCCGTTCGTGCTGCTTGATGAGCAGTCTGAATGCATACATGTCTCCATCCAAAACACGTGAAACTAAGGCCCGCTCTTCGATCATTGTTCCATGAGACACAAAAGTACCCGGCGATGTTGCAAAGGAATTTAAAAAAAGTGCAGAAAAGCGAGATTTTATTTTTCTGAAAAATTTTCACGCTTCCTGCAACATCCCGTTCCAAACCCGTGTCTCACGCTTCATAACAACAAAAATTTATGATCCAGGACGTTTTAATGCCCATCTCGGTTCTCGGAAGCTTTGGCGCTGCTGTATATTTCTTTACGAAAGTGTTAACCGACTATATTCTTAAAAAGAAAATGATCGAAAAAGGCTACGTGACCGAAGAGACACAGTCGATCTTCAAAACCTATTCTTCCACCGGTAACAAGTACGGCTCCCTCAAATGGGGACTCATATTCCTTTCGGGAGGCGTTTCCCTTATGATCATCGATCTCGTGAACGCGAGGCCTGACACGCCTATGCCTTATGGTATTTTTACAGTAGGACTATCTGTAGGATTCCTCGTGTACTATTTCCTCATGACCAGGAAAAGCTAGTCTCTCCCCTTTAAACCAAACATTTTATGATCAGGAATTATTTTCTGGTTGCCGTTCGCAACCTTACCAGGAATAAATTTTTCTCAGCGATCAATATTTTCGGTCTCGCCGTATCGATGTCTATCTGTATGGCGATCATCATGCTGGTCGCGGACCAGATGCTTTACGATCGTTATAATACAAACAGGTCGCAGATCTATCGAATCAACAGCTACGTCGTTGACAACAATGGAGTAGAACGCGGCGGCATTGAAAGCGCCACCTCTCCCATGCCATTGAGGGCCGAGCTTGAGGACAATTATACAGGCATCGCAAAGGCGGTTCGTATCAAACGGGGTTTCGGCAACAACTGGCTTGAGGTCGACCACTTCAACGTCAATATCCCGGTAAAAGGATTCTGGGCCGACCCCGAGGTTTTTGATTTTTTCCAGTACGAGATGGAACACGGTGACGCCAAAACGGCCCTCGTCAAACCATACTCCGTCGTACTGACAAAGAACGCTGCCAAAAAACTCTTTAAGGAAGAAAATCCTGTCGGACAGTCACTGACAGTCGGTGAGCTTGGGACCTATGTCGTCACCGGTGTCCTGAAAGAAACGACGAATAAGTCCCACATCGTTTTCGAAGCACTGGCAAGCATGTCGACTATCAACAGCCTGGTAGCACAGAAAAAATTCGGAAATGACATGGAGAACTGGGAGGATTTCTGGAATGGATGGACCTATATCCAGATCGGTGAAGCCTCTTCTTCTGCCGACGTTCAGGAACATCTCGAAAAGATCTACAAGAAACACATTGCGTCTATTCCGAATCCTGAAGTTTACAAGGCGAGATTCAGGTTGCAGAGCCTGAACGATATTACTCCGGGAGCATTTACAAACAATCCTATCGGACCGTCACTGCCGTGGGTATTCGTATATTTTCTCGGGGGGCTTGCAGGCGTCATCATGTTAACTTCGTGCTTCAACTTTACAAACTTGTCAATTGCCAGATCTCTGAAGCGCGCGAAGGAAATTGGTGTGAGAAAGGTGACCGGCGCCGGGCGCTGGCAGATCTTTACACAGTTTTTATCTGAATCCATAGTCATTGCAGGATGTTCGCTGGTGGTTGCATTGATCATCCTCGTGGCTTTGAAGCCCCTGATGCTACAGCTGAACTTCGCTAAACTTTTCATGTGGGATCTTGCTGCCAACTATGCCGTATATGCTGTCTTCGCCGTGTTCACGTTGGTCGTCGGCGTCCTCGCTGGATTATTCCCCGCTGTCGTGCTGTCCGGATTCCAGCCTGTTAAAGTTTTGAAGAGCCTGAACAACGTCAAGCTGTTCTCCCGCATGGCGCTTCGGAAGACCTTGCTGGTCACGCAATTTACCTTGTCACTGATCTTCATCCTGACAGTGATCATCATGTACAACCAGCTCGACATGTTTCTCACGAAGGACTACGGTTTCAACATTGAGAAGAATATTTCGGTAAAGCTCAACAATACTGCGAGTGCGCCGCTGAAAGCTGAACTTCTCAAGTACAACAACATCAAAAGTGTTGCCGGTGCATCCCACACCCCGGCAGCCGGGATAACCTGGGGCAACGGTTTTAAAAAACAACTCGACGATAAGGAATGGGTCAATGCCAACTACTTTATCGTGGACGAGGATTACCTGGAGAACATGGAAGTGAAACTTGTCGCCGGAGAATTTTTCAAACCGGAAAATGCGGACGGAAACAAAAACTTTATGGTCATCAATGAAACGGCATTGAAAGCCTTCAACTTCAAATCGATCCAGGAAGCATTGGGACAGGAATTGACCATGCAAGCCGATTCAAGTGTGCGACGGATCATCGGCATAGTCAAGGACTACAATCACTCACTGCTCATGGAGGAGCTCGAACCTATGATCCTCATGTACAACAACCAGCAGCTTAGCGCACTCCAGGTAAGATATGCCGGCTCCTATGAAGATGCAGTTCAAGCCATTGAAAAAGCCTGGACTACAGTGAACCCCGGTTTGAAGCCCGATCACAAGCTGGTCGAAGAAGAGATCAATTTTATGTATAACATGGTGTTTGGCGACATCGTGAATGTGCTGGGAGTCATTTCCTTTCTCGCGATCATGATATCATGCCTCGGATTGCTCGGGATGGCAACCTATACCATAGAAACCCGACTGAAAGAAATCTCCATCAGAAAAATCCTGGGTTCGACCGACAAAGGATTGATCCTTCTCCTCTCGAGGGGATTTCTGTCCATGCTGGCGATCGCCGTGTTGATCGGTGTACCCGCATCCTGGTTTATCAATAACCTTTGGCTCGAGGAGATGGCGTATCATATCAGCATCACCGTCGGAATGATCGGACTGGGGATCTTTATCCTTGTCCTGCTCGGTGCGATCACTGTAGGTTCTCAAACGCTCCGCGCAGCATTCACCAACCCGGTAGACAATCTTAAGAGCGAATAAAACTTTAGGCTGAAGTGTACGGAACTCTCCCAGCTCAATGGGCATCGGAGAGTTTCTTTTTTATGTCGAGTGCAGCAACATAAGCCGTCGTCCACGCGGCCTGAAAGTTAAAGCCACCGGTTTCACCATCGATGTTCAGAACCTCGCCGGCGAAGTAAATTCCGGGTGATCTTCTGCTCTCCATGGTCTCCGTATTGATGTCCCGGAGGTCCACACCCCCACATGTAACAAACTCTTCCTTGAATGTGGTCTTGCCTTTTATCTGAAACGGACATCGGATGAGAAGCTCCAGCAGTCTGTTGAGATTCTTATTCGGCAACTCTGACCATATCTTGTTGTCTGCGATGTCCGCGAGATGACACAATGTGGTCCACAATCGCTGCGGAAGGTTATAAAGCGGATTTGAAAGTACTTTCTGCTTTCCCCGTTGTTCTTTATGTGTTACCAGATATTGCCGGACGACTTCCTCCTGAACATTACCGATCCAGCTTACCAACGCCACGAATTCATATTTCCTTTCATGCAGATACTCGGCCGCCCAGGCTGACAATCTGATCACAGCCGGCCCGCTCAAGCCCCAATGTGTGATCAGGACCGGACCTTCCGAGGTAAGCTTTGATCCTGCGATCTTCACAAAACCGTTGTCTACCGATACACCCATTAGATCCTTGAACTTCTTTTCAGAATCATTAAATGTGAACAACGACGGAATGGGTTTTACAATGGAATGACCAAGGTCCGCGATCCATTGAAATGAATGGATTGACGGGCTTCCTCCGGTTGCGGTCAGGATCAGTTTTGTTTCCAGCGTATCACCGTGTTGATTTTTTAATAAATATCCGGCGCCAGCCCTTTCAACTTTTATCACTTGCCACGACGGCTCGATCTTCACCCTTCTGTCAACGGCCTCCTTCATAAAACACCCGATGATCGTTTCTGAGCTGTCAGTAACGGGAAACATTCTACCATCATCTTCATGCTTTAACGACACACCTTTCCCTTCAAACCACCCGACCACATCTTTCGCCTGATGTGCCTTGAAAAGCTCCTTCAAAACTTTTGCTCCCCGAGGGTAATGCGTGCTCAGCGCGAACCGGTCGAAGCAATAATGCGTAACGTTGCAACGGCCGCCACCAGAGACGCGCACCTTTGACAGGAGTTTGGGACTTTTTTCCACAATGATGACTTTGGCCTGCGGTAGCTGCTCTTTAAGACGAATAGCGCCATAAAAGCCCGCGGCGCCGCCGCCGATTACAACGAGATCATAGATCATATTCCGCAAAAGTAAGTTTTAGCTTTCGATTGCAGGAACGGGAACGTTTTTTAAACAACCACGGCGGTTAACTTGCAGGGGTCAGAACATGGAGTCAGGAATTTACTGGATATGGGCGCTGGGTTTTATCTCGCAGGGATTGTTCGCAGCCCGTCTCATCATCCAATGGGTGTTATCGGAGAAAGAAGGAAAGGTAGTCTCGCCGGTGATCTACTGGCAACTGAGCGTGGTAGCTTCGTACCTCTTTATAATCTACGGTATCCTTCAAAATGACTTTGTCATTATTCTTGGTCAGGCGCTATCGTACATTATCGCGGTCAGAAACCTTCAGCTTGACGGCTCATGGAACAACATGTCCAGGACGTTCAGGGCTGCTGCTATTGTTCTGCCTTTGTTAACGTTTGGATGGATGTTCGCGCCTTCCAGTTCCTTTACACCGGCTTTTCAGCTTTCCTATCTCGTCGATCCGATATTCATGTCCGGAGCAACAGGTCAGATGTTGCTTAACTTCCGGTTTGTATATCAATGGTATTACGCAGAGAAAACAAAAACTTCGGATCTGCCAGTCGGTTTCTGGATCATGACCGCCGTCGGTTCCATAATGGTGGTAACCTATGCGATCGACCGTTTCGACCCTGTCTTACTCGCGGCTCAAGGCCTGGGGCTCGTAGCTTCTCTCCGCAATATTCAACTTCACTATAAAAATCAAAGCGTATCTTAGCCGAAAAGTCGCTTTGAGTTTTCCCGAGCTGAATGAAGATGCGATAAGATTTATCCGCGAGAATGAAAAAGCGGACGTAAATGCCCTGTTGCTGAAACACAAGTTGATCTGCAATCTGCCGGCCGCCTTCGTTGTTGATCAGATCCTTGCGCGTAGAAAAGCGAAAAGCAAGCACCCGGGCTTGTATCGCGACGAAAGGATCATCTTCCCGCCACTGATCAATCTAGAGCAGACTTCTTCCGAAAGTACCGCAAGCTACAAGGCAGAGATCATCCGGAAAGAAAACTGTCAAAAAAAAACCGGGGTCGATCTAACCGGTGGCTTCGGGATCGACACTTTGTTTATCAGTCGGTTGTACGACAAGTTTCACTTTGTCGAGATCAACGAATCGTTATTGGAAATCGTCCGGCGAAATTATAAACACCTTGGGGTTAGTAACGTCATCTACCACAATACTACGGCTGAAGATTTTCTTAAAGGCGACGGGAAATTTGACCTTATCTATATCGATCCGTCGCGACGGGTAAACGATAAAAAGGTGTACACATTCAAAGACTCGTCTCCCGACGTCGTAAGCCTGCGTGATGAGCTTTTACGCAAAACGGATTTGCTGATGATCAAGGCAGCACCATTGCTCGACATCAAGTTAAGCCTTCGCGAACTTGCACAAGTTTTCAGGGTCATCGTTCTTTCCGTCAAGAATGAATGCAAGGAATTGCTTTTCATGTGCCGAAAGGCCTTCGAAGGCGAACCTGAAATTGTGGCGGTCAATCTTGGCTCGGATCAACCCGATTTTTCGTTTCATTTCTCCGAAGAAGCACTGCCAAGTGCAACGACCATCATCGCACAAGCGTACCTATACGAACCGAACGCATCGATAATGAAGGCCGGTGCATTTAAATCTGTGGGCAAACGGTTTCAACTTCACAAGCTACATCCCAACACACATCTGTACACAAGCGATCAGCTCGTCGAAGGTTTCCCAGGCAGGATCTTCGAAATACAAGGTGATATCAAGGCCAGTCATGATCTGGCCGGCTGGTTTCCCGAGAAAAAAGCAAGCGTGATGACGAGAAATTATCCGCTAGGTCCTGATGAGATCAGGAAGAAGTACAAGCTGAATGATGGAGGCGATCATTACCTGATCGCTTTTACCGATAAGGCGAAACGAATGGTTGCCGCGAAGCGTGTCAGATGATCAAAGATATTGAATGATAACGCTAACGTCTACCAGTCCATCGAAGCTTTGCACCAGCTCTCCGCTTTCGTTATAAATGTAAATGGACGGCGTGGAGATAGAACCAAAATGCGCGAGGATATCATCCACCGATGCAAAACCAAAGTGAACGTTGTCTTTGTTGAACAAATCGTAATCTTTTGAAAATTTTAAGATCGTTTCCTGAGATTCTGACGACACGAAATAGATTTGATAATCTTTAAATGCCTCCAATCGTCCACTGATTTGTTTTGCTTCATCCTGGCAATGATCACAGTCGGGTTGAAACAGGATCAGCACCATTTTCGACTCCTGCTCCCTGATTTTTACGTCGGTTCCGTCCGTTAGCCTGATCGTTATCGGAGGCCTGTCGTTCCGGACGGGAGTCGGCAGTGTTGTTTCATCCTCCACAGCACTCTCGGTCTGCTGTTTTTTCCCACACGAAAGTATCGCCACGCAAACCGCAAAGATCACAAGTTTTGAAATTGACATCAGTATTTGTTTACAAAGAATAGTATCCAATATAATCCGTATGAAATTATGATGATCGAACCGTAAAGCAGGATGACTTTTTTCCTGTTCTGCACATCCTCCCACCAAAGCATCATCCACGGTTTGAATAAACCGATGAGTAACAATAGTCCCGCCAGCAGAGCAATGTAGAGCAATAGTTGCCTGATAAAATCCATGCCGGCAATTTATAAGATTTAACCGAACCTATTTTTGGGCCGGGGCGTTGTCCAACTTATATTTGCGCCTCCTTAAAGAAAACGGGGCGTAAATCACTGTATTTTGAAAGCTGGTGATTTTTTGAGCATCTATCGGGCAGACGGTTTCGTGAAGACCATAGCTGCAGGGATTCATGCGTCGAAACAAAAGAACATCAGGATCAAGGGTCTTTCCGGAAGTCTCGACGCCGTCGTCATTGCGACTACTTTCAAGCTTCATCCTCATGATTACATTATAATTGTTCAGGATCGTGAGGAAGCCGGATATCTGCAAAACGATCTGCAAAATCTCCTCGACAGGGAGATCCTTCTATTTCCCATGTCGTATAAGCGACCTTACGAATACGCGGATGTCGAGAACGCAAACATCCTCATGCGCGCGGAAGTACTGAGCAAGCTGGCAAACAAGACATCCCCCGAGATTATTGTCACCTATCCCGAGGCCTTAAGCGAAAAAGTAATCAATAAACGATCGCTTGCTTCGAATACATTCAATATCACGAAAGGCGAAAAGCTGGACATCGCTTTCCTGGAAGAGTTCCTGCACAACTACGATTTCGAAAAAACGGATTTCGTTTTTGAAGCCGGTCAGTTCGCCGTGCGTGGTGGCATCATCGATGTGTTCTCGTTCGCCAACGAACTTCCTTTCCGAATTGAATTGTTCGGCGATGAAGTAGACAGCATTCGTACCTTCGAACCGGGATCCCAGCTTTCGGTCGATCCTCTCGACAAGGTCAGTATCATACCAAACGTACAAACCAGACTTATACAGGAAGAGCGTCAATCATTCTTCGAATTCATCGCGCCGCAAACACGGCTTTGGTTTAAGGACCTGCAGCATGCCGGAGATATCATTCAGAAAAGTTTCGAAAAGGCCGAGGGCTCCTTTGACAAGATCCTGAAAGAGAGTGGCAATACAAAGGTGGTTTCAAGTCCCGAAAACCTGTTTGAAACGGGCTATGCGTTCTCGCAAAAGATTGAAGGCTTCATAAAGATCGAGTTTGGCAGCCGCGGAGTCCTGAAAGACGTCGATATTTTTGAATGGCAATCTTCGGCACAGCCATCGTTCAATAAAAACTTCGAACTGCTTACCGCAAATCTCAATGAGCAGCAAATGCAGGGCTTCAGCAACTTCATCGCTGCGGATATGCCCCGTCAGCTGGAGAGACTCCGGGGAATTTTTGAAGAGATAAACAGTCAGGTGCGATTTCAGCCACTGGAGTTTTCGCTGCGGCAGGGTTTTGTAGATCAGACGTTGAAGATCACGTGTTACACCGATCACCAGATATTCGAAAGATTTCACCGTTATCGCGCGAAAGAAAAATTCAGCAAGTCGAAGGCACTTACGCTACGCGAGCTCCAGACATTACAGCCAGGTGACTTTGTAACGCACATTGACTACGGGATCGCGAAGTTTGCCGGCCTTGAGAAAAAAGAGGTCAATGGACATGAGCAGGAAGCCATCCGCCTGGTGTTTCGCGATGACGACCTGCTCTACGTAAGTATCCACTCACTCCACAAAATTTCGAAGTACACAGGCAAGGAGGGAACGCCACCGCCGATCAGCAAGCTCGGAACGCAGGAATGGGAGAATAAGAAAAACAAAGCCAGGAAACGCGTCAAGGACATAGCAAAAGAGCTTATCGAGCTTTATGCAAAACGTAAATCATCGCCAGGTTATGCATTTAACCCCGATGGATTTCTTCAGGCAGAGCTTGAGTCATCTTTTATTTACGAAGACACCCCTGACCAGGCCAGGGCTACGGAAGATGTCAAGCGTGATATGCAGTCGCCTCATCCTATGGACCGCCTGGTCTGCGGTGACGTTGGCTTCGGTAAGACGGAAGTGGCCATCCGGGCAGCGTTCAAGGCGGCGACAGACGGAAAGCAAGTCGCTGTACTTGTTCCGACCACGATACTCGCCATGCAGCATTATCGGACCTTCAGCGAGCGTTTGGCGAATCTGCCGGTAAAGGTAGACTATGTGTCCAGGTTTCGCACCGACAAGGAGGTGAAGAAAACCATCTCGGACGTAAAGGAGGGAAAAACTGATATCCTTATTGGAACGCACCGTATTGTAAGCAAGGATGTCGAATTCAGGAATCTGGGTTTACTGGTGATCGACGAAGAACAAAAGTTCGGTGTAAAGGTGAAAGATCGCCTGAAGGAGCTGAGGTATAACGTCGATGTGCTTACGCTCACCGCCACGCCGATACCGCGAACTCTCCATTTTTCACTGATGGGCGCACGCGATCTGAGCATCATATCAACACCGCCGCCCAACCGGCAACCCGTAACCACTGAGTTGCACACCTGGAATGAGGAGATCATCCGTGATGCCGTGAGCCATGAGCTTCGTCGGGGAGGGCAGGTCTTCTTTGTTCATAATCGCATCAGTGATATCGAGCAGGTGGCCAACGTTATCTACAAGTTGGTACCGGATGCCCGTATAGGGATCGCCCATGGCCAAATGGAAGGAGACAAGCTCGAGAAGGTCATGCTCAAGTTCATCGAGGGTGAGTATGATGTTCTTGTCTCCACCAATATTATTGAATCCGGTCTGGATATTCCCAACGCGAACACCATCATGATCAACCATGCGCACATGTTCGGGCTTTCCGACCTGCATCAGATGCGTGGGCGTGTAGGTCGATCGAACAAAAAGGCTTTCTGTTATTTGCTGACACCACCGGCTTCACTGCTCACGGCCGATTCGAGAAAACGGCTTGCTGCGCTCGAGGAGTTCTCCGAGCTTGGTGATGGCTTTAAAGTAGCGATGCGTGACCTCGATATACGCGGGGCTGGAAACCTTCTTGGCGGAGAACAGAGCGGCTTCATTACGGACCTGGGGTTCGATACGTATCATAAAATCCTTGACGATGCCATCCAGGAGCTCAAGGAAACAGACTTCAGGGACCTGTTTCAATCCGAGCTCGCCGAAAAAGCTAAACTTATCGTTCAGGATTGTGTTATCGAGACAGATCTGGAGATCCTTATCCCTGAAACGTATGTCAACAACATTAGCGAGCGTCTGCAGTTGTATTCACGACTCGATAATATCAAGGACGAAGGGCAGTTGTCGAAGTTTTCAGACGAAGTCAGGGATCGCTTTGGACCCCTGCCAGCGTCTGTGGGTGAGCTTATCAATTCCGTTCGTCTGCGTTGGCTTGGCGAAAGGCTCGGCTTCGAGAAGCTTAGTCTCAAAAATGAGAAGCTTCGGGCCTATTTTATTTCCACCAGGGATGAATACTTCAGCTCCGAAACGTTCGGAAATATTTTGAACTTCATTAAGTCACATTCGAAACAGTGCAAGATGAAGGACAGCGGCGGTAAGGCGATGCTGCAGGTTGAGAATATCCCGACCGTTGACGCTGCCATCGAGCTATTGGGACAAATGGAAGGTCAGACCAACAAGCCTTCAAGGGAGATGGTCTCCAAATAAGGATCCAGACCGATCGGCTTGTCGAAGGCATTGATCATCAAAACTTTCTGGTGTTTGGGAGAATAGAACACCTCGATGTAGAACTCGCTGGCGTAGTATAGGAACACCTTACAATCTCCTAACATGCGCTGGGTAAGGTAGCTGCCCTTGAACGTGATCAGGTCACACTTCTTTTCGAAAGGCATAACGCGGAAGTCTTGCAGGGTATACATAGGCTTATGTATTTTTCTACAAAAGGCGAAAAAACATGCCATTTCAAAAAAGGGCTAAAACAGCTTAAAAAACACCCTTTTCCGGATCAAAGCGCTCAAATTTGTCCCAAAAATGGAAGGCACATTCTCAGCATAAAACTTCATCCATGCACAATAGCCAAAACTTACATCGCGTTTTATGAAGAGTCGCGTCCATTCGATCAAAGATTGATGAATTCGGATTTGACAGCTTGGAAAACACGTCATTATCTATCTATATTAGCATTTGTTTTAAAAGCGAAAATGAAAATGAAGTATCCATTAAGAGCTCTCTTGTTTGTTGTTGGCGGATCGATAGCGCTATCTGCCTGTTCATTATTAGGCGGTGGTGGCGGTAAGCCCAACGCTCAGAATCCCGGCCAGATGAGCTCCGCGACAGGGCTGGCATACAACGACGAAGATGCTGGCGGCTTCATGGTAAATGCCTATGAAGGTCAGCCGGAAGCGCCGAATATGGTGTTCATAGAAGGTGGTCGCGCGGTAATGGGTGCTTTTGAAGAAGATGTGATGTCTTACAGGGATAACATCGAAAGAACTGTTTCTGTAGCGTCATTTTATATGGACGAAACTGAAATTGCCAATATCCACTGGCTCGAATATGTACACTACCTTGCAAAGGATTCTTCGCAGGAAGCTTATCAGGCTGCTCTCCCCGACACTCTGGTTTGGGTTGGAAAGCTTGCCTTCAACGACCCTTATGTAGATCATTATTTCCGCTACCCAGGTTTCCGTTTCTTCCCCGTAGTAGGTATCAGCTGGAACCAGGCGGCTAAATATGCCGTATGGAGAACCCGTGCCGTAAACATCAAGCTTGCCCAGGAAGCAGGAGAAGAATATGCTGAAAGCGATGGCCGTATTCCACTGGAATCAGGTATCGTGGTTCCATCCTACCGCCTGCCAACAGAAGCCGAGTGGGAATATGCTGCACAGGCTCTCATCGGTACCCAGTGGCTGGAAGAAATGCAAACACACCAGCGCATCTATCCATGGGATGGCCACGCCGTTCGTAACCCTTACGGAAAACAGATGGGCTTTATGCTTGCCAACTTCAAGCGCGGACGTGGTGACTATGCCGGTATCGCCGGTCGCCTCAACGATGGCGCTTTGATCACGTCATATATCTATGAATTCCCTCCTAATGATTACGGTCTCTATAACATGGCCGGTAACGTAAGCGAGTGGGTACAGGATGTTTATCGCCCTACGTCATACCAGGATTTCGACGATCTGAACCCGATCAGACGCGATGGTTTCCTTGATGACACCAAGAACTACAACAACATCGATAAGAACCCTGAGCAGTTCACTTCCCTCGTAACTGATCATGCCCGTGTTTATAAAGGTGGTTCATGGAAAGACGTAGCGTACTGGATGTCTCCTGGTACAAGAAGATTCCTCGATCAGGATTCTGCAACAGCAACCGTTGGTTTCCGCTGCGCAATGATCCGGGCAGGCTCAAACTACTAAGCGATACTTCAAACTCATGAAAATAAAGGCTGTCAGAAATGACGGCCTTTTTTGTTGCTCTGCGGTTGACCATGAGCTCAGTTGACCATGAGCTCAATAGAGTTTGCCATCAGACAAGCACTCCCACGCGTACCCATTTTCTTCGCTTTGTACTCTTACACTTAGCAATCGGCAAGCATGCTAAACGACGCGTGTATACTACTGTTTACCCAACACTTCCAAATTATGAGTCATCTCCGACGCCATTCTGGCAGGCCTGAACGATATCAGCAATGTGATGATAAGCACCACAACAAGTGTGACAAGGAAGTCCACGAGATTCATCTTTACCGGATAACCCTGGGTAATTGAGGTCTCCATTCCCATCGAGATAATACCATATTCCATCTGCAGCCAGCAAAACACCCCTCCGAATATCAGACCGAACACAACGCCAAAACCTGCAATAAGCGATCCTTCCGCAAGAAATATGTTACGTACGAGATCCTTGTCAGCGCCCATGGACGACAATACGGAAATGTCCTTTTTCTTATCCAGCGCCAGCATCATTAAAGTGAAGAAGATATTGATTGAGCCGATGATGAGCAGCAGCGTGAGCGCGAGGAAAGCGAAGAGTTTTTCCATCTTCAACAACTTATATAGATCCTTGTGCTGCTCCTCGTGGTTGAGCACAAGAAAGTCGTCTCCCAAAATTGTTTCCAGCGACGATTCAACGGCGGAAATACTCCGACTGCCGTCGGTTTGGATCTCCAGCGCGGTTCGTTTGTCTCCGTAACTCAGCAGATCCCGTGCGAATTCCAATGGTACAATTACGTAGTTCTCATCGAACGACTGGACGATCGAGAATACACCGCCAGGCATGATGTTATCTTGTGAATACATGCTTGACGGATCGAGTATCGACGCCGATTTGACATTCTTGATATAGTATACCTGCAATGGGAACATGGCATCGTTCATGGGAATGGACAAGGTATATTGAACGCCACGCCCTATGATTGCATAGTTGATACCGTTTGCCCGAAGACGGTATTTCCCCTCCACGATATTGGCATCGGGAATCCGCTGAAGATCGATAAAATTATCACTGACACCCTTCAGGGTGATCACCTGATTTGCCTCACGGTACCTGACATACGCATAATCTTCGATGACTTCCGTCACGGCTTTGATTCCTTCTACCTTTCGGATCTTCGACAGCAGCTGCGGTGTTGTCTCGAACGATTTTCCCTTCACCGCCTGCACCTTGATCTCCGGATCGAATGAGTTGTTGAGATTTCTAAGAAGGTCCTCCAGTCCGTTGAACACCGACAGGACAATAACAAGAGCGGCTGTAGTGAAGGCCACGCCGGCTACCGACAAGATGGAAATGATATTAATGAAATTTTTCTTCCTTCTGGAAAACAAATAACGGCGAGCGATGAAATAGGGAAGATTCACTATATGCTTTACGACTGATCCTGCGTTTCGGGCGGAATGTTGAGGTTCTTGATGATGTCTTCGATACGTTGCGCACGTTCCTCGACCTCGTCTATGAAAAACACGATGTCCGGAACGATCCTCACCTGCTTGCCGATCTTTTCACCGAGGGCCTTGCGGATTTCTTTTTTGTGCTGGTTCACCTTCTCGAGCACTTTTTCCTTGTCCTTGGCAAGCATCATACTCAGGTAAACACGCGCTACGCTAAGGTCAGGACTAACCTTCACATCGGTTATTGTTAAAAACGCGTTCTCCAGGATGCCACGTTTGTCTCTTTGAAAGATGTCGCTGAGCTCTTTCTGGATTAACCGGCTGAATTTTTGCTGACGTGTCGTTCCTGCCATCTGATAAATATCTTTACGAATGAAGTATTAAGACCAGTAAAAAACAATAGATTCCCATTTAAACTTTACTTTTGCACACATAATTTCAACCGGTAAAATTCATTCCCTTGCTTCGCTATTTTCGAATTAACGATCCATATAGGTTACTGGGGTTACTCTTCATTCTGCTCATCATTTACCTGCCGTTATTTATCGATCCGCCAAATGCGACGGTTGCCGAGCTGAGGACATTTTTGATCGGAGAAAAGATAGATGAAGGGAAACAGATGTATGTGGAAATTGCAGACAATACTGCGCCATTTTCCGCCTGGTTCCACGGTTTCATAGATATGTTGTTCGGACGTTCGCTCCTTGCAAGGCACATCATTGCTTTCATCATCATTTTTCTCCATAGCGCCTTCATTGGGATTGTTTTCATCACCAGGAAATCTTTCAATGAGAATACCTTTATTCCGTCGCTGATCTTTTCAGTTCTATATTTCTATTCGTTCGATAACCTGTCGCTCACGGACGAGCTGCTGGGTTCCGGATTTCTCCTTCTTGCCATGAACAACGTGTTTAAGGAAATGGAATTCCGGACCTCTCGTGATGAGACGGTCTTGAACCTCGGAATTTACGTAGCACTCGCATCGCTATTCCATTTTCCGTTCATGATCTTTCTCTTTGGCATACTGGTCATTCTGTTCCTTTTCGCCCGAACTAATCTTCGAAAGATCCTTTTACTGGTTTTCGGCTTCATGCTGCCTCACCTGCTGATGCTGACCATCGCGTTCATGAATGACGCCGCAGGAAAGATGTGGGAGTACTATTACCTTTCCAATCTGCGCTTCGGGGGAGAAATGCTCGTGTCACTCAAGGGCATG
>CBHTUB010000070.1:0-17048 GCA_966095595.1 uncultured Chryseosolibacter sp.
GTGGCAGGGCAGAAGCTGAGCCCTAAAATTTTGGTAGTCGCACCCAATAGCAGGTTATCGTGGCAATATCACAATCGCAGGGCAGAAGTCTGGACGGTGATGAGAGGACCTGTGCAAGTTGTTATGAGCGATACAGACGAAGAAAAGGAGTCGGTAAAGATCGATGCAGGAAAATCCCTCTCATTGAAACAGGGGCAACGCCACCGGTTGATCGGTCTGGATACATGGGGAATCGTTGCCGAGATATGGCAGCATACCGATCCTTCCAGGCCTTCCGACGAAGAGGACATCATCAGGGTGCAGGATGACTATAAGCGTTAGGCCAGTATGGATATTCTGAATGACGAGCGAATTGTAATGACCCTCGATGCCGGCGGAACCAACTTCGTGTTTTCGGCCGTGCAAGGTGGAGTTGAGATCATTGATCCGATCAGTTTCAAGTCTAACGCTCATGACCTGGGGCTTTGCCTGAAAACGATCATCAACGGATTTCAATTGGTGAAGGACCAGTTGGCGTCAGAACCTGTCGCGATCAGTTTTGCATTTCCCGGCCCGGCGGATTACAAGAATGGTATCATCGGAAAGCTTCCCAATCTGCCTGCGTTCAATGGCGATGGCGTTGCGCTGGGGCCGATGCTGGAAGATCATTTCAAGCTGCCGACATTCATTAATAATGACGGGAACCTCTTTGCCTATGGAGAATCTATCGCCGGAAAGCTTCCTTTCATCAATACGTTGCTAAAGAAAAATGATGTAGAGAAACAATACTCCAATCTCCTGGGTGTTACCCTTGGTACCGGCTTCGGAGCGGGGTTTGTGGTGAACAACGTTCTTTGTGACGGTGATAATTCGGCGGGAGGAGAGATCTGGCTGATGAGAAATTTCAAACATCCCGAAAGGATGGCGGAAGGAAGTGTTAGCATAAGGGCTGTTCAAAAAATGTATGCGACGTTGTCAGGCCAGGAAGTGCAGGAGCTCACTCCTCAACACATCTATGAGATCGCTACAGGATCGAGAGCCGGTGATCAGAACGCAGCGCGCGAATCCTTTTACGAGATGGCGGATGTTATTGCCGAGTCGCTATGCAATGTGATCACCATGGTTGACGGGATCATTGTCATTGGAGGTGGAATGTCAGGAGCTTACTCGCTGATGGCCCCGAGGATCGTCCAACATATGAACGGCACGATCAAGCATCTCGACAAGGTGCCGTTTCCACGACTTGTCAGTCACGTGTACGATCTGGAAGACGAAAGATCTCTCAGGGACTTCCTGACATATCAAAGCAAAGAAATTGAAGTACCCTTCTCTGACCGGAAGGTGAAATATACAGGTGAAAAACGTATTGGCATTTGCCGGTCTGCATTGGGTACAAGCAAAGCGATCTCATTAGGCGCATACGCAATTGCGTTACAGAAACTGACTGGTGCGAGGCAGAAGGTGGAAGTCGACGGACTTCAACGCTCAATACTTTAGATCACCTTTCGGCGATAAGAATTTGTTTGGGTTAATTGGTAATGGAGGGGCCTTTGATGGCCCTTCTTCCTTTATCGCATTTTTTGTCGAATGTTTCCAGACAGAGAAAAGGAATATCTTCGGGGAAGATGTGGAGCAAGATATTTTTCAACATCTCCGTAGAGAAGGGCGTGCCGTTACACCCCGCATTTTAGTTGTTGCCCGTGCGCCTGTAAACAAACATGCTTTGACCTATGACCGAACGTCGAAAAATGCCTTTCACTTCGAAAATCAAAAATCGTTAGTCATCAATCGTAAATCAATGCCCTGCAACACCGGTAATGCTGCGAATGTTTTACCGGACACTAATGAACCTAAAATCTTAAATCAATCCCCTACGGCATCGGTAGTAGTACCGTAAATGTTTTTCCTAACACTAATGAATCAGGATTTATTATTACTTTAACACAAAGCGAAACAACTTCACCCAACCACCATGCAAAAGCGCCGCCCTTCTATAAATGATCTCGCAAAGAAACTAAAGGTCTCCAAGACGACTGTGTCGTTTATTTTGAATGGCAAGGCGAAGGAAAAGCGGATCAGTGATCGTTTGGTTGCCAAAGTCGTGAAGGCGGCTTCTCAATTGGATTATCAGCCCAATCAGTTTGCCAAAAGTTTAAGAACGGGGAGAACGAATATTATTGGATTGATGGTAGAGGACATTTCCAATCCGTTTTATGCCAGCATCGCAAAGATCATCGAGGACAAAGTCTACCTCAAGGGATACAAGATCATTTACTGCAGCACCGAGAATAATCAGACCCGCGGTAAGGAATTTCTCAACATGTTCTCGTCACTCGGGGTGGATGGATGCATCATTGTTCCGGCCATGGGAATGGAAACAGAGATTGCCGCGATGATTGAAAAGCGGAAGAACGTTGTGCTGCTGGATAAAAAACTCGGCAACAGGAATGTCGACAGTGTGATGATCAATAACAGGCAGAGCATGTATAACGCCGTCGAGCACCTGATGGGGCGCGGATTTAAGAACATTGCACTGGTAGCCATGGCGTTGGATAAGGTGGCGAAAGAGGAAAGGATCATTGGCTACATGAAAGCGATCGCTGATCATAAAATGAAGCCATATCTTTTTCCGCTTCCTTTTAAAGTACACTATCAGGAGTATGTAGCGGATATCATGAAAATACTGGATGAGAACAGGAAGTTGGATGCTGTGGTATTCGGCACGAACTATCTGGGAGTCGCGGGGCTCGAGGCGATCAATAAGTTGAAATTGGAAATACCGAAAGACATCGCGGTGGTGTCATTCGACGACCACGATCTTTTTCGCATTCATAAGCCTACCATTTCTGTGGTGGCGCAGCCGATAGAAGAGATTGCGCAGACCGTGATCGACACGCTTCTTGATAAATTGCAAAATCAGGGTGCAAAGAGGAAGGCGCGAAGCCTGGTGTTGGAAACGAGTTTGATTGTTAGAGAATCCTCAGGAAAGAAGAGATAGCATATTCGATTATCTATCTAGCTGAAACGCCAGTTTCATTTCGAATAGAGCCTTCCGTGATTTGTCCTCCCGGCCTCTGGAACTTCTGGCAACCGGCCATATTGATCTAAGATTTTAGATTGGCGATTTTAGATTTTAGAAGTGAAATACTTTTTTTTTAGGACGCTTGATAAATAATTCAACAATCTCAGAACGTGTATAGCAGTCCGATAAAAAGGGTACTTTTGCCGGGAGAAAGCCCTCCCGAATTTTCTTTCCCAACTTTTCTCTGGATGACAATGGTTTTTCCTTCATTTTTCCAACCGATACTGCTGCCGGAACTTTCAATATCCGATTCTTCTCAGGGTCAGGACAACCCAGGCAGAAAACAAGTCCCGCGTATCACCATGAGGCTATGGGATCTTTACTATTTAATGTCTCGCCGGATTCTGCAAAAGCGCGCAAATTCGCGCGATTAATGATTTTTTCTGGCCATTAACCCGGTTTTAACCCGGTTTTTTAACCAACAGGCGATAACGTTTGCAACATGATGCGCAGTCGTTGCCAGTTCCGATGTCGACCGGAAGCAAGCCTCCGACAGCAGATCAGAACTACTGGTAAAAATCCTAAACCCAAATGTTATGATGAGTATTCTACGATCTCTTACCTACCTCTTTTTCCTGGGGCTATTGGCCATAACGGTAAGCTCTTGTAATGACGACGATGAGGCAGCAAAAGCCCAGGTTGGAACTATTCAGGGCGTTGTAAACGACAACCTCGGCCAGCCTATCTCGGACGTGACCGTTACGGTATCCGGAATAGACGAAGAAGACCTTGTTGCTACTACCGGTGCCGACGGCAAATATGCTATTGAAAACGTGTCGATCAAACTTCACTCCGTCACTTTTTCCAAATCGGGGTGGCTTACCGTCAGCAAGTCGGTATCCGTTGAAGATTTTGGCGCTGAAAAATCCGCTACGGTGGATGCATCGATGATCAACGCATCCGCTAAAATTGTCGGTACGGTCACAAATGCCCAAAACGGCGGAGCAGCGCTTGCTGATGTAGAGGTAACTGTCGGGGTAGCCGGTACTGCGAAAAGTGGTGCAGACGGCAATTATGCAATTGAGAATCTTGTTGCGGGAGATTACACAGTGACTTTCTCGAAAGAGGGTTATGTAACGGTAACGCGAGAAATACAGGCAGCAGATTTTATCAATGAGGTGGCGACAATAAACGTAACCATGGGTGGCCAGGAGCTTTTACGTGGTCAAACCGCGGATGATCTTTCGACTGCCGGTAAGTGGTACTACAACGAATACCGTGGTGGACGCAACGCCGATGCTTATCCTCATTGGGATTGGGCCTGCGATTACATGGCCACGCTGGACTTCTGGGGAGCGTGGGACGAGCAAAACGAAGGTACTACGCTGCAAATCCGCAATAACGAAGATGATCGCTCGAATCCGGCCGATCTCGATGTGTTCGATTCGTACGTCTACGGAAGTAAGCTGATCACGGATGATAACAAGATCCTGTCATTGAGGGTTCGCACGCACAACGCCGACGCTGCTAGTCCCGCATATTTTGGTGTACAGGTAGTCGATCTCTCCGCAGCTGAACCTGCGGCTGTGAAAATCGGTGAAAACAAAACCTACGGTTCTGGCGATTATGCTGACTTTGAATTTGACCTTAGCGCGTACGTTGGAAAAGAAGTCATCGTCGCAGTCGGTATTTACCGTCAGGCTACCGGTGACTACTGGAAACAGCTTGTTCTCCGTGCAATTCGCTTTGCAGGTACAAAGGTAGAGAACTGGGATTGGTTGCCGGGAACTGAAGTGGTGTCGGGATGGAAACTGACGCAGGAAACTGTTCGATCAACCATGCCTCACACTAAGAACTCCTTTACAGGCATCAGCCCTGTTTCCGGAAACCGCGATAACTACAAAGATGCTTATCGTGCGTGGCGGGATGTGGCGCACGTGGGAGCGGAGTGGTCTTTTGTTCCTCTGAAAAAAGATCCTGAGGTATTCCCGTCTCAGGGCTACATTATCAAAACGCGTAATACCGCCGATGTGAGTACAGAAGTACCGGAGGCATACCTGTACGCAAAATTCTCGATTGCAGCAGGAAGCAACGTGCTCACTTTCAGCACGCGGACTTTCGGCAGCAATTATACCTATTTCAAACTCACGGCAAT
The DNA here is from genome assembly GCA_966095595.1 of uncultured Chryseosolibacter sp. Classification (GTDB taxonomy): domain Bacteria; phylum Bacteroidota; class Bacteroidia; order Cytophagales; family Cyclobacteriaceae; genus Chryseosolibacter. Next base: position 5,157 of record CBHTUB010000070.1, read on the forward strand.
ACTGGATAACGGTACTGTGACGCACATCGAGCCATCATCCAATACGGCAACAGAGGCAAGCGCTGCAACGAACGGCGCATGGAAATTCAAACATGACGCAGGTGAGCCCGCCAATCCCGAAGCTTACGCATCGTTTGTCTACGACTTGTCCCAATTTAATGGCCAGGATGTAACGCTTGTGCTGGGTGTATATAACGGCGAGCCTAACAGTGGAGAGAACAAGCTTGCTTTCCACAAGATTGAACTGAATTAAGAATGAATTTGACTATGATATTTTTTCGCGCCAGAATGAGCACGTGCAGTTTTGTTTTGTTGATGTTGGTCGCTGCATGTAGCGATTCGCCTTCAGATACCGATCCTCAGAATCCTCCGCAAGAGGTCAGCTTGTCCGAGCAGAACCTCCGTCGCGCGATGGAGCTTACGGACAATACCATTTCCGCGCATTTTACAGGAGATGGAATGGCAATGGCCAGATACTATAATCCCTACACGAAAGTACGTTCCGACGAAAAGGGAAGTATCTGGATGTACACCAGTGCGATCGAAGCTGTAAATGCAATCCTTCACGCCCTGGAGGCACAGAAGGCACATGGTAACACAACACTTTACGATCAACACTTTGCCAGGTATACCGACCTGTTGTCTGATCTGTATGAGAATGCAGACTATTACCTCGGGACTTTCGAGCTGGTGTCATACACACAAACAAAAGCGTGGTCTGTGTATGGTGTGAACCGTGGCGGATCAAAAGGCTCAGCCCAGGTTGCCGGCATAGAGAACGTGTATGACGATCAGATGTGGCTCGTGCGAGAATTTCTGGAGGCATACAAACTGACAGGCAACAACGTGTACCTGGAAAAAGCTGAATATCTGACCGAATATGTTCTCGACGGATGGGATTGTACACGTGATGGCAGCGGCGCTGAACGTGGGGGCATCACCTGGGGACCAGGCTATGTGACCAAGCACGCCTGCAGCAATGGTCCGATGGTGAGTCCGCTGGTATGGCTTCATGAGCTTTACAAAGGCAAGAACGATGAAGTAACCTATCGTTACATCGATGCTGCGGATAAGCAAACGCGTGTCGCCGTACAAATGAAGAAGAGCGACTACTACCTGGATTTTGCCAAAAAAGTCTACGCGTGGCAGAAGAACCAGTTGCTTCGCGGCGATGGGGTGTATGACGATATGCGTGGTGGTTGTTCTCCGGGAGAAGTTCAGACAGAGACGATCAATGGGGTTGTCTATCGCAAAGGAACAGCTTGCGCTGATCGGGTCGGCCCGGCTATTTCCTACAACACCGGTACAATGTTGTCGGGAGCTGCCGATCTGTATCGGGCTACCGGTGACAATGCGTATCTCGAAGATGGTCGAAAATTATCGGACGCGAGCTTCAGCTATTTCGCGAAGCTCGGTCAGACCAAATCCGGCTATTACACCTATGACATCAGTGGTTTCAGAAACTGGTTCAACGGCGTGTTGATGCGCGGGTACGTCGATATGTATGCTGAACACGAAGCGGTAGCGGATTATGTAGATTCGTTCCAGAAGAACCTGGATTACGGGTACGACAACTTCCTCCACGACGGATTTCTGCCAACGAATTTACTCGTAGGCTGGAGTCGTGACAATTCAAACAATAATACTGAAGGTATGTTCAGCTTTGCTTTTGCAGCTGAATATGCCGTACTGGCGCGATATGAACTTGAAAAATAAAACAAAAGTCATTTAGCAATATGCAAAACAAATACAAAGTGCTATTAACGAAACTGGCGAGGTACTCCGTATTCGGCGTACTTCTCCATTGCGTTGTTTTCACTTCTGCTTTCGCGGCAGGAGCGATGCAACAGCAGGAGGTGACGATAACAGGCCGCGTGACTGAAGACGGAGAAACCGGTGATCTGCCTGGGGTGAATGTTATTGTAAAAGGAACTTCCATCGGAACGACAACGGATGTGAACGGAAGGTATACCATCAACGTTCCTCCGGGCGCAACATTGGTATTCTCGTTCATAGGCTACGCAACGCAGGAGGTAGAGGTCGGAGCCCAATCCGTCATCGACGTAGTTCTTGTGCCGGATATTCAGCAGCTGAATGAGATCGTGGTAGTGGCGTATGGTACGCAGGAAAAAGTATCACTTACAGGTGCCGTGTCGAACATCAAGGGTGCCGAAATGCGCCAGACCAAAAATGAAAATCCGCAGAACATGCTTACCGGACGTATTGCCGGCGTTCGCGTATGGCAGAGAAGTGCTGAGCCAGGTACATTCAGTAACAATTTTGACATCCGTGGTTTTCAGGGCGATCCCCTGATCGTAATTGATGGAATTCCCCGCACGATGTCCGATTTTCAACGATTGAATCCCAGTGATATTGATGATATCTCGGTTCTGAAGGATGCCTCCGCAGCGATCTACGGCGTGCGTGGCGCAAGCGGCGTGGTGCTTGTAACGACCAAAAAGGGCTCCAAGGACGGAAAGGCAAAGATCACCTATAATGGATCTTACACCTTTCAACGTCCTTCAGGCTTCCCAAAACTTGCCGATCCTTATCAAACGATGACGTTGTACAATGAACGCTCGATGAACAACATCAATGGTGGGAGCATTATCTATGGAGAGGACAAGTTCGAAGAGTTTCGCAGCGGATCACGCCGTATAACCGACTGGAATTCGTTGCTCATCTCCGATGTGTCGCCGCAGACCCAGCACGATATCAGCATCAGCGGTGGAAATGACAAAACACAGTACTACGTTTCGGGCGGATATCTTTTTCAGGAAGGTTTCTTCAAGTCGGGGGATTTGAACTATGATAAGATCAACTTCCGCGCGAATATCACTTCCGAGCTTAAGCAAGGACTGACATTCAATATCATCATTGGTGGCCTGGCGGATGAACGCAATACTCCGTATTCAAGCGCGGTAGATATTATCCGAAACTACTGGAGACAGGGTGTATTGTTCCCCGCGTATGCCGATCCGGAAAACACCATGCTGAACTATGAAGGACTGGACCTCGAAGAGAACACAGTAGCGAAAATGACGTCTGCCATATCGGGTTACCGGAGGTATAAGCAGAGAAATCTCCAATCTTCGGCATCGCTCAATTTCGATTTCGGAACAGTGGCACCGGTACTCGAAGGGCTATCTGCAAAAGCAATGTTCAGCTATGACTATCGCAATAATGATAACAACATCTTCCGCCGGGAATATTATCAGTATGCCTACGATCCATTGACCGATACCTACTTATCAAAATTGTACAACAACAGTTCTCCGAACCAGATGCGCCGCGAGATGTACAGTACGCAACAGTCGCTCGGGCAATTCCTGCTGAACTATAATCGCGAGTTTGGTAAGCATAAGATAACCGGTCTTCTCGGTGTCGAGAGTCAGAAGAGGTTAGGCGATAACTTTTATGCTCAGCGCGATCTTGCATTTGCCATGGAGTATCTCCTCGGTGGTGTGGATGAAAACCAGGTCAGTGGAATGTCCGGTTCCATCAATGATCTCTATGCGATCAACTACAACGCGTTCCTGGGAAGATTGAATTACACGTTCGGCGACCGCTACATTGTAGAGGGGCAGTTCCGCTATGACGGATCTTCAAAATTCATTAGCGATGATCAGTATGGGTTCTATCCATCCGCATCAATGGGCTGGCGTATATCGGAGGAACCGTTCTTCCAGGACATTTCTGCCCTGTCGTTTGTTGATCAACTGAAGTTGCGCGCGAGTTACGGTGTACTTGCCGACGAAGCCGGAATGGAGTACGACTGGGCGACAGGATACCGCTACCCGGCAACCGGTGAAAATGCTGCGCAAGGCTACTATAACCATTATGCTCCCGGCTACATGTTCGGAGGCGAGTTTGTCTATGGAGTCACGCCTATTGTTCCCAACAAAAACCTCACCTGGTGGACGGCTCACACGCTCGACATCGGTCTCGACTTTGAAGGATGGGGAGGGCTGTTCGGATTTTCTATAGACTATTTCGATCGCCGCCGCGAAGGACTCTACGAGCGTCGTGCAGCAACCATTCCTACGGTGGTGGGCACTGAGGCTCCGAAGGAGAACGTGAACAGTGACCGGCAGTTCGGTATCGATCTGGCGCTATCGCACCGGAACAAAGTGGGTCCTGTTTCCTATCGCGTGAAGGGTATCGCTACCGTGACGCGCCGCAAGTGGCTGACTGCCGTGCAAAACGGTCCTTACGGAAACTCCTATGACCGCTGGAGAAACGACAACCTCAACAACCGTTATCAGGGTGTGCAGTTCGGATATGAAGGCGCGGGACGTTATGAGAACTGGGAAGATATCTGGTCGTATCCTATCTATAAGGACAGAGATATCCTGCCTGGCGATTATAAATACAAAGACTGGAATGGCGACGGAGAGATCAACGCTCAGGATGAGCATCCCTTTGCATTTGATCAGACACCATGGGTGAATTTCAGTCTCGCGTTCGATGGCACCTACAAGAACTTCGATTTCAATTTCCTGCTTCAGGGAACTGCACTTGGATCGATGCAATACAGGGAGCCCCTTTATTCGATCTGGGGAACCAACGGTGGTGGCACACTTGAGCAGTACCTCGACCGTTGGCATCCGGTTGATCCACTGGCCAATCCTTACGATCCATCGACAGACTGGGTAAGTGGGTACTATGCATACACCGGAAGATACCCGCGCGAGAACTCTGAATTCAATCGCGTGAGCACGGCTTATCTCCGCTTAAAGAGCATCGAGTTCGGTTACACGTTACCAAAGAAAGTGAAGGCACTTGCAGCAATGGATTTGCGTGTGTTTGCAAATGCGTACAACATATTCACGATCACAGGAGTGAAGTTTGTTGATCCTGAACATCCTGATGATGACCTCGGAAGGTTGTATCCGCTCAGCAAGACGTTTACAATCGGCGTGTCGGCCTCTTTTTAAATAATAATTAGACAACACTATGAAGAAGATAAAGATATTTTTGCTGATCGGCCTGTTTTGTCTCTCCGCCTGCGCGGACCTGGACGTGCCGCCTCCCAATATCATTGGCGATGAAACGCTTTTGACCAGCGAATCCGGGATGAAGGTCTACCTGGCCCGGATGTACAGCAGGATGCCTTTCGAGGATTTTAAGTATATGGCCCAATGGGGCTTCGAGCAGAACTCATGGCTCGGAGCAATGGGTATAGAAGGTACTGGTGAGGCAGTCAACCGTGATGGTATTTCGACTGCCTTTACCGGCGAACGGACTCCCTACTGGGAAGAGGCGTTGAGACTGGTACGCGACGCCAACTATCTTATAGAGACGCTCCCGAAATATCAGAGCTCCTTTCCGGAGATCTCTTACAATCACTATATAGGCGAGGCTTACTTTGTGCGCGCCATGGTATTTTCTGCAATGTCAAAACGTTATGGCGGTGTGCCGCTGGTAACAAAAGTCATCCAGTATCCGGGCACGCCGGAAGAAACCGAAGTGCCACGTGCTTCAGAAGAAGAGACCTGGGACCAGGTGCTTGCGGATTTCGATCAGGCAATCGCATTATTGCAGCAAACCAGTCCTGTAAGGGGATATTCAAACAAATACGTTGCACTGTCGTTCAAGTCCGATGCGATGTTGTATGCCGGCAGCGTAGCGAAATACAACGAGACGGTTAGTGGACGCCTGACTGGTGTCGGTCAAAAAACAAATGTACGTGTAATGGGTTTCGACGAAGGAACGGCCCTGACGGCATCCCGCAGATATTTCAGGGAAGCTTACCTGGCAGCACGTGAGGTGATTGAAAGTGGCCGTTATTCACTGTACAAACAAAAATGGGCAGCGAACGATCCTGAGGCACAATATCAGAACATGGTCGGGATGTTCAGTGACCTGTCGAGCGCTGAAAATATTTACGTGAAGGAATATGGTTATCCAACATTCACACACGGCTACGATGCTTACAGCGCACCTTTCATCTTCAAGGCACCGCTTGCGTCGGGTACGTGTCCAACGCTCGATTTTATCGAGTTGTTTGATGGATTCGATCGTTATCCCGATGGAACGATCAGGGTAACTACAGGCTCATCGAACACGGAAGGCAATTACCTGTTGTTCGACTCGCCGCTCCAATTCTTCGAGAATGCCGAGCCACGCCTTCGCGCTTATGTGATCTTCCCTGGTGATGAGTTCAAAGGTCAGGAGATCGAGATCCGCGGAGGTGTATTCACGGGACCCGCACCGATCAGTCCGCTTTTCGATAACTACTCCTATGCAGCTGCTGAAACGCGTTACCAGAATTTGTCTGCCTATACTTCTGCTTCCAAAACACTTTATCTGAGCCCGAGAGAAGGTAATGGTCAGGAAACCGTGATCTACAATGGCACCGAGATGACGGCAGCGGGGGAGAACGGTCCATTCTTCGACAATGGCGAAAGCTGTCTGACGGGATTGTATGGTCGCAAATGGCTTAATGATGATCCGTCATTTGAAGCCGGAGAAGGAAGATCTGATCAGCACTTTATTCTGATGCGATACGCTGAAGTATTGCTGAACGCTGCAGAGGCCGCTGTAGAGCTTGCCATCGCAGGAGAAACCTCTCCGGATGGAGTGGATCTGATGCAGGTCGCTTCTGAAGCGGTGAATCAGATTCGCGAGAGAGCAGGTGCTACACTTCTCATTGGTAATCTTACGCCTGACAACAACGGTCGTAATATTGTGAGGAAAGAACGCCGCAAGGAATTGGCGCTGGAACACAAGACAAAATGGGATCTGCGTCGCTGGAGAGTTCAGCACTACGAAGGGCGTGACGATTTCTGGGGAGAGTACAGAGACAAGGACTCATTCAGCAGCAACGCACGATATCGTTTCCGCGGATTGTATCCATTCTTCTCGACAGAGACCGGAAAATATTTCTTCGATGCGCATTTTCAATGGGTTAGCCTGAAGACTTACGAGTACAACATTGTAGACTATTACTTCGCTATTCCAAACGACGAAGTTTCAAAAAGCAGCGTAATAGATCAACAGCCGAACCGATAATAAGACGAGCTTAAATAACATAGAAATGAACAAGTTATTATCATATACTTTACTGCTGGCGCTGATGTCTTTCAGCTCCTGCAGTCTGTTCGAGATAGACAACTACCCTGAGCCCGCAGAAACACTGGAAGGCGAGGTTGTCAATTCAGAAGGAGAACCGGTGCTCACCGATCAGGGCAGCGAAGGGATCCGCATACGTCTCACTGAGCTTAGCTGGGAAAATGCGACGCCAAACCCGGACTTTTTCTGTATGCCCGATGGAAAATTCAGGAACACGAAAGTGTTCAAAGGGGAATACAACATTCGTATTGACGGACCGTTCATTCCGCTGCTTCGTGAAGACGAGCGTGGCGTTCCCCTTGCAGATGAAACGCAAACGACGGTGATCTCGGGAGTCACAAAGGTTACATTTGAGGTACAACCGTTCCTGAATGTGGAATGGGTTAGCGAACCCGAAGTCATCAACGGCAAGGTGCGTGCGCAGGTACGTGTGACACGTGGCGTATCGGAAGAAGAGTTTCGTTCGAAGATCGAACCGATGGGAGGCTATAGCAGCAGCTTTCAGAATGTGACCGATATTCAATTGTTCGTTAGCTATTCGTCGAGCGTCGGCTATCGTGCGCGTGACGAACGTTGGTCAAGCAAAATTGAATACTCCGGTTCTGCGTTCAATGCATTGTTGGGAGAAACCATTACTATCGAATCAAATGGTACTATTCCCTCCGGGAGCGCGGTCTTCGTAAGAGCTGCCGCCCGCATTAACTACGACACACCAAGAGGTAGTGGAACCAGAAGGTGGAATTACAATACACCTAAACAATTGCTGATACCATAGGGGGTAGTTGGGTAGGCCTGGTGCCGGGAACGACGCCAGGCTCCCTTTTATCACTCAGACAGCTTAGACTTCATTTAATTTTTACAGCAAGGATCAATCATCGGCAATGATCTCTTCCTGAGGAAGTGTCATGTCTATATCGAACAATTTTACATGCGAAAAACAATCATACTTTTCTTTCTGCTGGGACTTTTCCCCGAAGTGAGGTCGCAATCTCCAAAGTCGGCGAAGGCATCGCAGGTGTCGGGAGAAAAAACAACATTCCAGACTTCCAATCCATGGAAGCCTGTTACTGATGTGCGTGCAGACGTAGCGATAGTCTACAGTGTAAAGGATCATCATGGCAAGGGCGACATGACCTTTGAGCAGCGCGTTCAAAGCTGGCGTGATAAAGGATATGTCACGCACTTCATGACCGGAATTGCATGGGGCGAATACCAGGACTACTTCACGGGTAAGTGGGATGGAAAGTGGCATCTGGACGAGGGACAAGTCACCCAGAAAGGAGATACTATATGGCACGGGCGAATGGTACCCTACATTGTCCCTTCCATGAATTTTATCAGGTATATGAAAGAGTCGGTCATCAAACGGGTGATCGACGCCGGCATCGACGCCATCTATCTGGAAGAGCCTGAGTTCTGGGCAAGATCAGGTTACAGTGAGGCCTTCAAAAGAGAATGGAAGGCGTACTATGGATTCGACTGGAGACCTCAGCACGAATCTGCCGGGAATACTTACTTGTCGAACAAGCTGAAGTACCATCTTTACTACCGGGCGCTGAATGAATGTTTTACCTATGCGAAGGAGTACGGCAGGAGCAAGGGAATGAACATTCGCTGTTATGTTCCGACACATTCTCTGGTGAATTATTCGCAGTGGATGATCGTCAGTCCTGAGGCGAGTCTCGCATCGTTGCCTTGTGTAGATGGCTACATTGCCCAGGTATGGACGGGTACGTCGCGGGAGCCTAACTTTTTCAACGGACAAAAGAAGGAGCGTGTTTTTGAAACTGCGTTTCTCGAGTACGGGTCGATGGAGTCCATGACTGCGCCCACAGGAAGAAAAATGTTTTTCCTCACCGACCCGATTGAAGACTGGCCACGCGATTGGGTTGACTACAAAAAGAATTACGAAGCCACTTTTACCGCACAACTTCTCTATCCCATGATCGCGGACTACGAAGTGATGCCCTGGCCGGACCGGATCTATGAAGGCCTTTATCGAACCAGCGCGAACAGCGACAAAAAGGAACGTATACCACGTTTCTATTCAACGCAGATGCAGGTGATGATCAATACGCTCAACAACATGCCTCTGTCTGAGAATAAGGTCAGTGGCTCGCAGGGCATCGGCGTTCTGATGGCGAACTCACTGATGTTTCAGCGTTTTCCGACACACAACGGCTATGACGATCCACAGCTTTCAAATTTCTATGGACAAGCTTTGCCCTTGTTAAAGCGCGGCATTCCGGTGAAGACAGTACACCTGGAGAATGTTGCGTTGAAGAAAACCTGGAACGATCTGAAAATATTGATCATGTCGTATTCCAACATGAAGCCGATGGATTCCACAGCGCACGGTCACATTGCGACATGGGTAAAGAACGGTGGCACACTTGTGTACTGTGGCAGGGATGACGATGCTTTTCAATCTGTGCAGGAATGGTGGAACACTGGTGGCAATTCATTCAAAACACCCTCGGAGCATCTGTTCCTGAAGCTGGGTTTGAAAGAACCGTTCAACGCAGGAGAATTTACCTGCGGTAAAGGTAAAGTTTACATCATGCGAAACGATCCAAAGGAGTTTGTACTGAATGCAAATGGCGATGACAAATTTGTGGATGCCGTCCGGAAGTTGTACGAGGAACGCGTCGGTGCCGGAACGTTAAAGTTCAAGAACCATTTTTCGCTTACAAGAGGGCCTTACGAATTGATCTCTGTTCTGGAGGAAAATGCCGATAGTTCTCCTTACACGATCAGGGGAAAATTCATCGATCTCTTTAATCCTGAAATTCCCGTGCTCACGGAAAAACAGGTGAAACCTGGAGAGCAGGCTTTCCTATACAACATTGCCAGGGTCAGGAATTCAAAGAGGCCTCAGGTGCTTGCGACAGCTGCAAGGGTTTATGGTGAAGCCGTCAAAAAGAACGAGTATTCATTCACGGCGAAAAGTCCGGTCGGCACCAATAACGTCATGAGAATTCTTCTTCCTGCGAAGCCGCATAAAATAGAGGTGACCGATGCCGGAGGTGCCTTGGTGCAATCGGGTACCGCGTGGGACGACGCGAGCAAGACTTGTTTTCTGAGCTTTGAAAATAATCCTGATGGCGTTCAGGTGAAATTGACATGGTAGATCAGATTGCAATTAGATTTTAGTCATATAACAATAAGCATTTAAGATGAAGAGGAAAATTGGATCATTGGTGCAGGCGATTCTTTTAGTATGTCTGGTGAACGCACAGGCACAGGTTTCCGATCCGGTGAGTTATGTAAGCACACTGGTGGGGACGAATTCAAAATACGAGCTTTCAACCGGGAATACTTATCCCGCCATTGCACTGCCGTGGGCGATGAATTTCTGGGCTCCGCAGACCGGGAAAATGGGTGACGGATGGATGTACACTTATACAGCTGACAAGATCAGGGGATTCAAGCAAACGCATCAGCCCAGCCCGTGGATGAATGACTACGGACAATTCTCGATCATGCCGATAACCGGCAAAGCTGTCTTTGATGAGAACGAGAGGGCAAGCTGGTTCTCTCACAAATCCGAAGTTGCAAAACCATATTATTACCGCGTGCACCTGGCCGATCACAGCGTGACTACCGAGATAGCACCAACGGAAAGAGCCGCGATCTTCCGCTTTACTTTCCCGCAAAGCAAAAATTCATTCATTGTAACGGATGCTTTCGACAAGGGATCGTATATCAGGATCATTCCTTCGGAGAGAAAGATCGTGGGCTACACGACCCGCAACAGCGGGGGAGTGCCTGACAATTTTAAGAACTATTTTGTTATCGTGTTTGATAAACCCTTCTCATACACTGCTGTCGTAAAAGACGGAAAGATCTCGGAAGGCCTGGAACAGTTCGAAGGAAATCATGCCGGAGCCATCATAGGCTTTTCAACTTCGGCGGGTGAACAAGTGCACGCAAGGATCGCATCATCTTTCATCAGCGAAGCTCAGGCAATGCTTAACCTGAATGAGCTCGGGAATGCCGACTTTGACAACATTGCCGCCAAAGGAAAGCAGCGCTGGAATGAAGTGCTGGGAAAGATCAAGGTTGAAGATGACAACATCGACAACCTCCGGACATTCTATTCGTCTTTTTATCGTTCGGTTTTGTTTCCAAGAAACTTCTCCGAGATCAATGCAAGTGGTGAGATTGTTCATTACAGCCCTTATAACGGCAAAATTCTGCCCGGCTATATGTTCACAGACACCGGATTCTGGGATACGTTTCGTAGCTTGTTCCCGTTCCTGAACTTCCTGTTCTCCGCCGAGAACGCGAAGATGCAGGAAGGTCTTGTAAATGCCTATAACGAAAGCGGGTTTCTTCCGGAGTGGGCCAGCCCGGGCCACCGCGATATCATGGTTGGGAATAATTCGGCCTCGATCGTTGCTGACGCATACCTGAAAGGTGTTCGTGGATATGATATCGAAAAGCTGTGGGAAGCACTTAAGCACGGAGCAAATTCCGTCCACCCGAAAGTGTCGGCATCAGGAAGAAAAGGTTTTGAGTACTATAATAAGCACGGCTATATTCCGAACGACGTCGGCGTAGATCAGAACGTTGCCAGGTCATTGGAATACGCTTACGACGACTGGACCATCTATCGTCTGGGAAAAGTACTTGGTAAGCCGCAAAAGGAAATTGAAGTTTATGCGAAAAGAGCTTTGAACTACAAAAACCTCTATAATCCGAAGCGCAAGTTGATGGCCGGTCGCGCCACCAATGGGTACTTCTCCGATACGTTCGATCCTACTGACTGGGGTCCCGATTTTACAGAAGGTAACAGCTGGCATTACTCCTGGTCTG
>CBHTUB010000071.1:0-17005 GCA_966095595.1 uncultured Chryseosolibacter sp.
CGTTTATCGTTATTTTTCTTACCCTCGTGGTGCAGGGACTTACCCTTCCCTATTTTATAAAACGAACCAGGTTATTTGACGGAGTGACACAGCCAGATACCGAAGGATCAACTGCAGAAAGAATACGCCAGGGATTAAAGCAACACGCCTTTCAATTCCTGAAGAACAAATATGACGGAGGACTGAAAGGCAATGCCGGCCTCGAAAAACTTCTCCGCCTCTGGGAAGAACGTGCAAGGATCGGCGAAGAGGATCCCATGAATGAACAGAAAAGGATCCTCATGCTCGAGGTTGTCAAAAGTCAGCGACAATATCTTGACGAGCTCAACAAGGATCCGAAAATTGATGAGGAGATCATCCGCCTCCACCTGTACCAGCTTGACCTGGAAGAAGAGCGGTTGAAGATAGTCTGACGCCATCTATATCAACATTCAATGTAACGCCCATCGTTTTGATAGCGATCGAAAAAAGCTATCCATGCAAATGTGGACTGCCGAAAGCCATTACGCGCGCCAGTTTCGGCGAGTAATGCCGATTCAAATTGCATTTCTCCGTGTATCTCCGTGACTGCTCTGCGGATCTTTGTGTAATTGGATTTTCGACAAGGCGCATCCCGTGCCTTTCGTACTTCCAAACCTTTCTTTGGTAAGCAAATATCGACCGTCAGTAGGTCGCAGGAAACCATACATGTAACCGTTTCGTCCTTTTTGTAACCGTTACGTTCCTTTGAAGTATTAGACGTTATACGACTAAAAACCTGAAACCATGGTCCGCAACTACCTGAAGATCGGCGTCCGCAGCTTTGTCAAGCAAAAGTATTACTCACTCATCAATACGCTCGGTCTCGCCCTGGGCACCGCAGCCTGCATCCTGATCCTGCTCTTTGTAGAGGACGAGATGAGCTATGAAAGTCCGTTTGCAAAACACAAGCTCATCTACCGTATCGTGGAGGATTTTCCTATGGGAAATCACCTGTCGCAATCTGCAACGGTACCCTTCCCTGTCAAGGCGACCCTGATGAACGACTTCCCCGAAGTAACCGACGCTGCGATCATTTACAGGCCATCGAGTTGGGGACAAACACCGGTCATCAAACTGAACGACCAGGAATATTTCGAGGACAATTTCATCTTTGCAGAAAATAACTTTCTTCAGATCTACGGCTTCAGGTTCGTCAAAGGCGACATCACAAAAGCCCTGAAGGGTCCCAACGAGCTGCTCCTGACTGAAAGCATGGCCAAAAAATATTTTGGCACCGAAGACCCTGTCGGGAAGCGGCTCAACCTGAACAACTTCCGAGACCTCGAAGTGGTTGGCGTCGTAGAGGACCTTCCGCTCAACACGCACCTGAACTTCGACATGATCGCGTCCTTTGAAACGTTCAAGACGTTCTTCAATAACCAGGCTTTCTTCGAAACACAATGGACGTGGGTTGCAGCATGGATGTATTTCACCGTAGACAATGAAGCAGACGCCGAAAAGATAAGGCAGGGGCTTCCAAAGTATGTAAAGGCTCACTACCCGCAAAACCTTACCGACGCAGGAATCGCGCTTCGGCTTCAAAAGGTTGACGACGTTCACCTCACCTCCAATCTCGAGCTCGAGTTCGAACAGAATGGAAACATCCAGCACGTTTACCTGTTCTCATTCATCGCCATTCTCATCCTGCTCATCGCCATCATCAATTTTATGAACCTGGCCACCGCACGGGCAGCGAAGCGCGGGAAAGAAGTGGGTCTGAGGAAAGTGCTTGGCGCGCATAAGAAAATGCTCGTCACCCAATTTATGGGCGAAGCACTGCTGATGAGTTTCCTCGCACTTGTCATCGCCGTAGGAATTATCTACACGGCACTCCCCTTCTTCAATCAGCTCACCGGAAAACAGATCGCGCTGAACCTGTTTCAGGATGTCAGGCTACCCGGCAGCCTTCTCGCTATTGGAATAATTGTGGGGCTGATTGCGGGCAGCTACCCTTCATTTGTGCTTTCGTCCTTCCAGCCGACGGAAGTTCTGAAAGGAAAGTCTGTAACGATGGGCACAAAGAACTTCCTCCGACAAGCGCTGGTGGTGAGCCAATTCGTGATCTCGATCTCACTGATCATTTGCATCGGCATCGTGTATAAGCAGCTCAACTACATTCACAACAAGGACATGGGCTTCGACAAAGACCAGATCATCACGGTGGATTTTGCCTTCAACCAGTTCAATAAATACAATGCGCTAAAGACCGAGCTGCTCAAGAACAACGAGATCCAGGCGGTGAGCCTGCTCGGCGGAAGCGTGCCCGGTAAAGCGGAAGTGATCGAGAATGGATTTGTTGCCAATGGCACTCCTGCCGAACAACAACAATGGTTCAGCGCGATGTTCGCGTCCCACGATTTCGAAAAGGTGCTCAATGTAGAGTTCATACAGGGGCATGCCTTCCAGATCGGCAGCTCCACGGATTCAACCGGCTACATCATCAATGAATCTGCTGCGAAAGCACTGGGATGGGGATCGGATGTCGTGGGCAAGCGCCTCGATCAGGCTTTCAATGGCAACATCAACGGCACGGGTGAAGTGATCGGTCTTGTCAAAGATTTCCATTATCAGCCTTTGTATGTTCCCATCAAGCCATTGGTGATCCGCCTGGGTGGAAATGTGTTGTCGATCAAGGTGAGGTCCGAGGATCTTCAGGCAACGGTTGCCTACATCCAGCAGGAATGGAACAAACAATTTCAGGATAATCCGTTCCGCTATTCGTTCATGGACGAGAACTTTGCACAGCTCTACAAGAAAGAAGACAACTTCAGCAAGACCATTCAGTATTTCTCGGTGCTGGCCGTGTTCATCGCCTGCCTCGGGCTCCTTGGACTTTCCTCCTACGCCACGGAAGCACGCAGAAAGGAGATCGGCGTGAGAAAGGTGAACGGCGCATCTACCTTTGAGCTCGTCACGCTTCTGCTCAAGGACTTTTCAGTGCTGGTCGCGATTGCATTCGTGATTGCCGTTCCGGTGTCGTGGTACTTCGGCACGCGCTGGCTGGATAATTTCGCCTACAGGACGGATATCGGCGTGGTGGTGTTCATCGTGTCGGGCATCATTTCACTTTTGCTGGCCGTGATCACCGTGAGCTATCACACCTTCAGGGCGGCAAGGACGAATCCGGTGCAGTCGTTGAGATACGAGTAACACTTTAAACGGATTCCAACCACGAAATCTCTCTCGTGCTCAATGCACGGTTGTAGATCCTGATGTCATCAATTTTGCCTGTAAAGAAACGCACGATCTGGCCTCGTGCTCCGATGGTCATGTGTGAATCATTGGACGTGCTGCACGATGTGTTGTCGACGACAGTGCTGGCGAGCGAACCATCGACATAAAGTGATAATGTCGTTCCTTTTTTAACCATAACGACATGATGAAACACTCCACTTGTGACAACGTTCGAATATCCGTTTGGAGCGCTGCCGCAGGCTCCGGCGCGCGCTGGATCGACGGCACGGCCACTGCGGTGGATCTGTTCCGCAACCATAGCCATCATATCTGGCGATAAGCAATTTTTCCGGCTCCGACGATGCTTCATTCAGGAATGAGATGCTGAAGGGGTAACCCTGCGCATCGCCAGACCATTTTCTCAAAATATCATTGATGCCTCCATCCAGATTCTGTGTTGCGGCGATCTCTACCCACAAGGAGATGCTGAAATTCTCGTTTGCCTCAAAGTCGAGCAGGTCGTTGTCTGCTACGGATATATAATCGTCCCCGTCGAATGAATAAGCTGAATTCACAGCGCCGTAACGGTCGCTTGCAAGGGTGGCGCCATTAACTACGCCGTTGAGCCCGTTCCCGCTTTGATCGTTGGCGTTGCCATTGAACGGATAATAGGCAACAAGCCCCCTGCTGAGTTGTTGGAGGTGAGCTTTTCGCGCAGCGACTGAAGACAGTTCGGTCGTACTGGCCCCGCGCAGGTCGGCCGTATTACTTTCCCGTGAAAGCGAAGGAGCAATTTCCTCCTCCATACAAGCTGAAAGAATGCAGGCTGTCACCGCGATAGTGGCATGTCGAATTAATTTTGTTTTCATAAGATTGTCTTTCACGGTGTAGCGAAAAACGATGTGCCATTTATTTCAGTGCTATACGCCTTTCGGTCGCTCGCAGGTCACCCTGCTTAGCATCGAACGAATCCTTGCAACCAATTCCCGAGGCGCACTGGCCCGCGCGCAGTGCCGAGGGATCTCAGTCTACTCTTAATTCTAAAGTGTCCCGCACCGAGTACCCACTCGGCGTGGTTGAGCCTCCCCGGTTCAGCGCACTTTCCCGGCGCTCCGGAGATTTGTATCTTGGGTTTCTATGAACCCCAACCTTCGGATCTTTTTCAAAAGAAGTGTTTATGTGCTCGTATTGGCAGCGCTCGTCGCAACAATGTTCTATGGTGTGACAAACCTCACCGATATAGACCTCTCTGCCATTGGAAGCTATTTTATGTCCGGCTTCGTGGCGGTTATGGTGACAGGTATGTCTGTGCTCATCATCGGCTTCCTGCTTCGCGTGGTATGGACGGGCATCATGAACCGGGTAGACAGCATTACGATGTGCTGCCCGGATAAAAAGCACGACGGCGTTCACATCGTAGCCAGTCACTACAACGCCGGCGGCGAATCGACGGACGGCTTTAACTCATACTTTCACTATTACCTCGACGACAACGGAAAATTGTACCTGTCGAAGAAAGTAGAGAAGGAAGGAGATGACATCTCGAAGTCCCTCGTGCACCTCTCCAAACAAACCCGCCTCCAGCTTGACCCTGACCTTAAACGTGCCGTGAGGATTGGTTCAAATACGGATGGAGACAATAATGCCACGGATGTGACGATGAAGGTCGGAAAAGGCGAGCTTCGGTTTAGGGGATATGATGGGTTGATGGATTATGGGTTTAAGGTAAGTTATAGTGTGGGTGGTTTGGTGCGGTGGAGTGTCAAACTATAGATATAGCGTTTCCGTACTTCTTTTTAAGATTAAGCGCTACACAGACCGATGACTTTAAAAACAAACTGCAATTAATTTCTGCAACTATAAATAATAACACCCGGCGTGTTTGCAATAGATTCTATCCTAGTGAAAAGTTGCCCAAAATCATTTAATTACATCGACGCTGCCCAAGTCATGAAGGAATATTTCTATATCTTAGATTCTAAACGAGATACATATGGGTCAACTGATCGTTCCTACTGATCAAAAAATATCTGGTCCTTGGCTGTTAGATAGCAAAGCCCTCGAAGATCTAGCTCAGATCTTTCATCAATTAAATGAAAAGTTAGAAAAAGAATATCAGCAGGATTTAGAAAAAGCTGCCGACGATCTAGTCGCCGAACGTCATAACCTCGGGCTAAAAATGACCTTAGAAGAAGCGCGCTCCTTTAGGAAGGAAACATACCCTTATAAAGACCATCATACATCGGCCATGGTATTCTCAAAGGATGAACAGCAGTTGCGTGACATTGACCTCAAAGCTTTGTTGCGTGACCCCAAGTTAAATACCTTTGCTCCAACCAAACTGGAAGTAGTTATTGATAAGGGTCGTAATCGCGTAAAGTTAGAAATAACATCGGAATTCTCCGGAGGAAAGCTGGCTATGGAGGTTCGCACAACGCATGAAGGTCTTTTTGGTGAAATCAATTTCGAAGTCTGCAAGTGGTTAGATAACCACAAGCCTTCTTGGTTATTGGAAAAATGGGCCACCTTGTTCCCTTTCTTGTCCTTTCCCCTTTTGGTCCTCACCGGACTGATTTCTTTATTCGCATATAGTAGTACCAACCAATACCAGCAACATTTGAAGAATGAGGCTCATCAACTTCTAAAGGACAGTCTTTCGCATGAGGAAACCAGACACGCTCTTGAGCTATTGTTATCATTACAATCGGATTATGTTCCAAGTAACTTTGGTGATGCACCTTCGCACACCAATACCTCGGTAACGAGTGCTCTCCCTTGGATAGCGCTAACATTAATAATTCTCGCGATCACTCCAAAGACCGTGATTGGAGTTGGTCGTAAAAAGGGATTATATCGATTTTATAAATGGTGGACGTATGTCGTTCTGGTATTTATCCCAGTATTGATATTACTTCCGGTAATTCGAAGTAAGTTCCTTTAGACATCAACTTGAAGAGCATGTTCAATCCCTTGCGACGTGGAATTCTCAATAAAAAGTATTGAGACACCTTGATTAACCGCGCTAAGCCCCAGTAAATAACAATAAAAAATCGCATGACCCAGAGAAAACTGAGTGGTATTACAGCGAAAGTTTTAGTAGCAACTTTGATTATATCCTTTATTTGCGCTGCTCTTCAAAGGTACCTAGTCTTTTTATTCGTATGGCTTGTCTTCTTTGCTTTCCTGGTTGGGATTGTGCTGGGGCGAACCGAAGACTGAGACAAACTGGATTCTCAAAGGTTATTAATCTCAGATTTCTTTAATTTCGTAATCTCCTTAATGACTTCAATAGCAAAGCCTTTCTTCTTCATTCGCTTCGCCATGTCCCTCCTCTCCTTCTCTCTTTCGGCGTCTATCTTAAGATCGTGGAGTGCGGCTCTTTCTTTGTCGATCAGCTCGTAGCGCCCGCTGCGACGGAGCTCGTCGATGATGTTCTGATCCAACATAGTTCACATACTTCTTTTCAGTGATTATCAGATGGTCGATGACTTCTACATTAATAACATGGGCTGCTTTAATTTAAACAGCCGTCTACTTCTTCTCGATCTTGTTTATCATCGACAGATAAGCTGACCCCAGATTGCCTGATATGATCTGCTTGTATCGGGTACTGGATCGGTATTCATCAGTGAGGAACTCCTGCCAGACGGCAGCCCAATCAGATTGTTTGGAAAAGACAAATCCCATCTTATCAACCAGGTCAAGCTCGACATTTTGTCTTACCAGATTTTTATTGTCTTTATAGGCGCCGAGGAATTCGCCGAAGTCGATAATGGTAAAAACCTTTTTATCGTGTTCCATTTCTTCGAAGATCAATTTGCTCGAGCTGGCGTATTGGATGGTTAGATCGCTGAAGTACTGTGAACGAATTCTTTTAGCGTACTGATCATGAACGCTTCCTTCAACGACTTTTAAGGTGCATCCCTTATAGAGCTGGGCAATTTCATCGATCCGCGTCAGGTTGTTTGCGCTCCTGTGTGTGATGATGACATTGGGGTTGGATAAATAGGGCGGCGAAAATTGCAAAAACTTTTTCCGGTCTTCCGTGATGCTCACGCTGCTCACCCCTATCACATTCGGCTGATCCGAAACGGATTTTAAAAAATTACTAAAGGAAGTCTCTTCGACAAATTGAAAATCAAGCTGTGTTTTATATTTCGTGCTTACATAACTTTTGAAGTCCTTTAAGATGTCGACGGCCACCCCTTTTAAATGGCCGTCATCAGCCTTGTACACAAGTCCATAGCCATGGTTCCAGAGGCACACCATGGTACCTTTTTTATTGCCTTTAACCTCTTTCCAACTGGGCGCCGGTGAAAAACTCTGACCTTTCGCCAGAAAGTTTATGATGACTGCGACAAGCAAGGCACTGCATATTTTTTTGAGTATGAGGTTTGGCATGAGCTTAGGTAATCGTGATTCAATTAATCACAAAACTACCCGTCTTGTCTTATAACCAGGTAAACAAAACGGTTACATAAGGTTAACAATTGGTAAAGAAAAATGAGCTTTCGACACTCCGTCAACCAATTCCCGAGGCGCACTGGCCCCCGGGCTGCGCCGGGGGATCACTGCTGACCCCACCTCTACTTCTTTCTCCCGGCCTTCGCCGACTTCCTCTTCACTGCCCTCTTTTTCTTCGCAGCTCTCTTCTTCGGTTTCTCCGGTGGTCCCATGTCCAATGGCAAAACGGGACCAAGGTGTTCTGTAGCATGTGTCGGCTTCGCGCTCAGCGCCCGCAGTCGTTTGAGCACTTCATCCCTGTGCCGGTCCGACAGCACCGAAGGATCCGCATTGCTTTTGGCTGTCCGTCTTTTCCTGACAGCTTTTTTCTTCGGCGCTCTTCTGGCCGATGCAGCTTTTGTTTTTGAAACTCTTTTTGCCATAACAGTAGTAGTGCAAATTAGGAATTTCAGAAGACTGATTTCCGGCGCACATCTGCATTTCGTCAAGGCATCCGTACCGTTGATCAAAGATCCGCCAACGCCGATCCGCAACGCCAAAACCCAAATGCCAACCCCCAACGGCCGAAAGACCAATCCATGCATAAAGCACAAAATTGCCCCTATAACTTATTGATTATATGATAAATACAAAATATTCTCCATTAAATCTGCAATTACGAATAAAATATTGTAACTATATTTACTGCAATTACGACGAATATCACATGAAGAAGACAAAACTCGGAGAGTTTGAAGAGCTGGTGTTGCTCACCGTGGCTGCACTCCAGGACGACGCGTACGGTGTGGAGATCAAACGCGAGCTTGAAGAACGGCTGAAAGAGAAGTTGAGTGTGGGCTCCATCCAATCGGCGCTCAAGCGTATGGAAGAGAAGGGATTTCTCACTTCCCGGTTCGGGGAAGCTACGCAGAAGCGCGGCGGCAAACGGAAGCGCATCTATGCGGCAACGCCTTACGCACATCGTGTGCTCGCGGAGATGAAAGAGATCCGCGCAGGACTGTGGGACGCAATCCCGGCACTCGTACCTCAACTCAAGACCGTGTAAGCGGTCACAACCTCAGGTAAAAACACTCCGCATGAAACTTCCCCACAACGATAGCAACGAGCCCGCACCGCCACGGTGGCCACGAAAGCTCCTGCGCTTCTTCCTCAGGAGGGAATACCTCGAGGAGATAGAAGGCGACATGGAAGAGCTCTTTCACGAGAACGTCGAAGTGCATTCCCTGAAAAAAGCGAGGCGCATCTACACGTGGGAAATGCTGAAGCTGTTCAGGCCCATCCTGCTCAGGAATCTCGAGATACTCCGTCAACTAAACCACTTGCCTATGTTCAGGAACTACTTCAAGGTATCGCTCCGCGGATTGATGAGGAACCCGCTGAACTCCTTCATCAACGTATTCGGATTGTCCGTCGCCATCGGGCTCTGCATCTTCGCCTATGCGTACACGCGCTGGACCATCAGCACCGATCAGTTCCATGTACATAAGGAAAACGTCCACCTGGTCACTTTCTTGGCCAACCGCGAGGGGACGCTTCAGCAGCATGGCAAAACGCCGGCTCCGCTCGGAGAAATGTTGGAGGATGATTTCGCGCAGATCAAAAAGGTGTGCCGTATCGAAGATCGGAACGTAGTGGTAAAACGCGATGATAAGGTATTCCACGAGAAGGTCCGTTATGTAGACCCACAGTTCCTTGAGATGTTCACGTTCCCTTTGAAATGGGGCACCTCGTCCTCCCTCTCGGATATCAACAGCATCGTGCTCAGCGAAGACGCCGCCATCAAATACTTCGGCGATGAAAATCCCATCGGCAAAACGATCCTCGTCATTTACGCGAAGGACAAGAGCAAAGCCTTCACCATCACCGGTGTGGCCGCCGGATTTCCGAAAGCACGGACCATCAGCTTCGACTTCCTCATCAACTTCGGGAACCTGAGAACAACAGACCCTGCATTCAACTTCCACGACTGGAACACGCTCATCAACGCTACATTCGTCCAGGTTGAACCGGGAACAGACATCAGCGCCATAGAGAAGAAGATGGACACCTACCGGAAACAGCAGAACGAAGCCGTGGGCGAAGACCGGGCGATCGCCTCGTTCGCGCTGGAACCGCTGAAAACACTGCACATCCGCTCCGAGGATATCCGCGACGACGTGTCGCGAAGCTCGAAGAACAATTATGTATCCATCATGTTCATGGCAGGCATCGCCGTGTTCATGCTGATCCTCGCATGCTTCAACTACATCAACATCGGCATTGCCACGGCAGCGCGGAGATTGAAAGAGATCGGCGTCAGAAAATCCATTGGCGCCACCAGAAAGATCGTCATCGTGCAATTCCTGTCGGAGAACCTGGTGATCACATTCTTCGCCTTGCTCGTCGGGCTGGGCATCGGCTACACGTTCTTCATTCCAGGCTTCGAATACCTCTGGAACTTCGACATGGACTTCAGGCTCACCAACGGACAGATGTGGCTCTTTCTGCTCGGCGTGCTCATCGTTACCAGCGTGTCGTCGGGCATCTACCCTGCCCTGTATATCTCGAGGTTTCAGGTGGTGAACATTCTGAAGGGCTCGGTCAAGTTCGGACAGCGAAATCCTGTAACAAAGATCTTCCTTTGCATCCAGCTGATATTGGCCTGCATCTTCATCACCTGTTCCGTGATGTTCACGCAAAACACCACCTACCTCACCAAACGCAGCTGGGGCTACGACCCGCATCAGACCATTTACGCGAAGGTGCCGGACGAAGCCTCGTTCCAGGAGCTGAACAACGCCATTTCGCAGAATCACAACGTCGTGTCAACTGCAGGCTCGACCCACCACGTCGGCAAAAGCCACGAGGTGATTACCATCAGGTTTCCCGAGACGGAAATGGAAGTGGACCACCTCGCCGTCGACGCCCACTACCTCCGGACCATGGGCCTCCCGCTGGATGCCGGCAGGAACTTCGAAGACCAGGAAGGCGCGGACAAACGATCCGTGATCATCAACAAGACACTTGCTGAAAGCCGGCTCTGGGAAAACCCGATCGGACAGCAGCTCAGGATCGACTCGGTACAATATGAAGTGATCGGCGTCGTGGGAGAATTTCACAACTACCATTTCGGCAACCTCCTGAAGTCGATGGTCATCACGCTCGCCGACAAGCGCGACTACAAATACCTCACGTTAAAGGTCACGCAAGGTTCTCAGATCGAAACATACGAGGCCTTGCAGAAAAGCTGGGCCAAACTCTTTCCCGAGATCCCCTTCGAAGGCGGCCACCAGGAAGACGTGTGGGGACGATACTACCAGGACATCGGCATCTTCGACCTCGTCTGGAAAGTCTTTGCCTTCATGGCCATCACCGTCGCTGCTCTCGGCTTGTACGGACTCGTTCGCCTGAACGTCGCGGGCCGCACCAAAGAGTTCAGCATCCGCAAAGTGCTCGGCGCAAAGCTCGGCAACATCGCTGCGAACGTTACCAACCAATACGTCGTACTGTTTTCCATAGCCCTGCTCGCCGGCGCGCCGCTGGGACACCTCTTCTCGAAATGGGTGATCACGTTCGCCTACAAGTACCACATGCCGATCACATTCTCCGGAGCAGTGATCGCCGCGTTTGTCCTGGTGGTTGTTCTGTTGTTCACCATTTCAACGCAGATCCGTAAAGTGATGAAAGCCAATCCTGTTGACGGACTGAAAGTCGAATAATACTATTTACAGGTTCGCTCACCATGACATGCGCGGCAAGAGAGCAGCGGGCGTGCCCTCGTTTGCCCGCGCGCATGCACGCGCACACTCGGTCAGGCTGTCGGTACTCGCCGGTCCGCGCGCAGACCACTTCGGGCTCAGACATATACCTCCATCCTTCACGCGGCGATACGTAACATCGTTCTTGTCGCACAGCCAAAATCTTTTTACATTGGCGACCATTTTCAGAATCGATGAGGCTTTATTTTCTTGTATTGTTTTTTATTTCCGGCACTTCAACCCTGTTGGCTTGCGACTGCGACGAACGCCCCACGTTTGAGGCGGGCTTTAAGAACTCCGACGTCATCTTCAGCGCAGAGGTGATCTCGATCAGGCCACATAACGTGGTAAAGACCTCGAATGTAGAAACCTACAGCGAGTTGATCGTCGAGTTCAAAATAACCGCGATGTACAAAGGGAAAGCCGCAAAAAGAATAGAAGTGATCACCGCCGTTGCCGTTGTCACCTGCGGTTACCCCTTCGAGGAAGGAAAACGTTATCTTGTCTATGGCAACAGTGAGAATGGCGGGATCAACGTATCCTATTGTTCCAGAACAAGTGAGATCGGCAGCGCAAAAGACGACATCAAAAAATTGAAGCTGGCAGCAAAAAGGCATTGGCAAAAGACGACAGCGCCTGTATCCCATCCATGATAAAATTCACATTTCTAATTTCATGAAAGTTGCTACCCAAGGTCAGGCGGAATACTGAGCAGGGTAAGTGCGAAAGAGAGCAGCGAGCGAAGTATCCGGCGAGACGTATTGGCGGCGGTCGGAGTTACTGTCAAGAGGTAAATTGAAATTTAGGA
Organism: uncultured Chryseosolibacter sp.; assembly: GCA_966095595.1. Lineage (GTDB taxonomy): Bacteria > Bacteroidota > Bacteroidia > Cytophagales > Cyclobacteriaceae > Chryseosolibacter. Next base: position 12,205 of record CBHTUB010000071.1, read on the forward strand.
CACAGAGATGACAGAGGAAATGCATCCTGGCAACCGTCTGGGCACGGGTAAGCCTGGCATGGCATATGCAGCAAGAGAGCATCCCAGACTAACCGGATCTCCGACGGCCAGGCCTGCCGATCTGTATAGACGGAGATCTGGATAGGCGTTACAGTTGTGATGCTAATTATCAGAGCGCGGGTAGAATCCATCACACGTAGCGTCCTGCTCGCCTTCTCCCATACCTCATTTGAAACATTTCCCATATATTGTCAGCCCATTATGAAACGCCTTATCGTTCTCTTTCTCTTCCTCGCAGTCAGGGCGCATGCACAGGATTGGGTTGAGTACTATCACGACAGCACTTTAATTGTCACCATGCCCTATTATCATTATCCGCGGATGGAGAACGGACTACTGATGTCATCCGCGAGAATTGAAGATGGAGTGATTGTCGTCGGTCGTCTCAAGGACAGCCCTAAAACACCCTTTATTGTTCGCGACACTGCCGAACTCAAGAATGCGTATGCAGCCTACCGTGACGGATTGCTCAAGTCCCAGGGAGAACTGGTAAAATCAGAGATCATCAAAAAGGATGGCCTGAAATGGTTGTATTTTGTTGCCCGCGGTCCCGTGAACGGTGTTGACCAGATAACCTATAATCTGGCAATATTTATCAACGACGGTGTCTATAGCCTGACTTTCTTTGAAATGGGTCCACCTACCCCTAAAAAATTACAGGCCCGGAAGAAGATCTTTTCATCCGCGAGAATTGCGCCAGGGGTTTCACGCATTCAGGTTTCTACACGTTTCCAGCCCGTACCATGGCCATTTAAGTTTTTTACCCCGACCATGGCGCTGGCACTCGGCGTCGGCTTCTGCACATTGCTGGTATTTCTCTTTATCAGGATTAAAAAGAAGTGATCTCTCTCGCACCAATCACGTGCACCGCATATCAACTTCCATTAAATTTGCAGGGACACAATACGAATCCTAAGCCTATTACCAAACAGTCCAATCGTGGAAGAATTCCGAACCAGCATTTTTGAGAAGACAAGAGAGAAAAGCACAAAACGCCTGATATACAATTTTTCAATCTTTGGCGCCGTCGCCGTTGTTTGGATCTTGTACTTTATAGGATTTCCATTGCCTGGGTTCAAACTGTCGCTGATCTTTTCCTTTGCGTTGCTGAGCTGGAAGCTTTATGAGGATAAGTACATGGGCATAACGGCCTATGGTGTGCGTAAAGATAACCTCATCATCGGAGAGCAGTACCTGGTCATCCGCGATGTGAAGATCCCTTATTCTGATCTTACCAATCTGGTGATCTATGTGGAAGAGTATTTAGGGATGCCACGGGAATTTTTTGGTATTCATCATGGTGGAAATAACAAAATTGAATTTGAACATAACGGCCGATTTGTCTCCATCAATTATGTGATCAAGAATAAGCAGGACTATGATAAAGTCAGTCTGCTGGTTGACCGGATAGAAAAGAATCCGGATCTGAAGAAATACCTGCGCGAGCTTTAGCAGTCAGATAAACCGATAAGAAGGTTTGTTATGCAACATCTTGCACGTCAAAATGTATTATGAAGATGAGATCACGTAGATGTTTGACGGCTTTCTGTCTCCTGCTCCTCACAAATAGAGCGTATTGCTGTATCAACGAGTACCGCACGCTTTTAAGTGGCGAAGTCGTCTATGCCGAGGCTGTAGACAAGGCGCCAGGACCGCGATTTAATTCCGAAGATCATTCCGGCCTGCTAAAGAAACTCCACGAGGCAGACAGTATTTACAGGCTAACGGGAAAACTCGAGGACTATTCTGACCTTGGCGCAATGTTCCTCTACACGGGACAATACCTCCAGGCGAAAAAGATATTCCTGGAAATCGAGCGCAATGCTCCGGGCCTCTACCAGACTGCCGCGAACCTTGGAACAACTTACGAATTGCTTGGACGTAACGATTCTGCTCTTTACTGGATCAGAAAAGCAGTGGAAATAAATCCCGGCTCCCACAGGGGCTCCGAATGGATCCATGTAAAAATATTGGAAGCCAAAATAAAAGCTAATGGCAGTGAAAATTATCTGTGGACGCACAGTATTCTTGGGTTGAATTTTGGTGACGACAAGGCTCCGGAAAACAAAAACAACATTGATCTGTACAGTTTACGAGATCACCTCTACGAGCAGCTCGAAGAACGTATGTTTTTCATCAAACCAAAAGACCCCGTCGTAGCCCAGCTCCTGTTCGACCTTGGGAATGTTATGGCAATAACAGAGGACGTAAAAAGCGGACTGCAGATCTACGAGGCTGCCAAAGAATATGGTTATTCCTCTCACCTGCTGAGCATCAGGGAATCCTATTTTAACAGCTTGCAATCCAAAGCCGACCTCCGGGGCAAAATCGAAGAAACAGCAAAAGACAATCCCCTTCTCACATTACTCATCCTCGCAGTCTTCGGCGTCGGTTTTATAGCCGGATTAATGTTCCTGGTCAGGCGATTTAGAAAAAGGCAAACTTTATAAACATCCTTCACGAGCCCCTGAACATGCGCGTCCGGGAACAGTAAGTTACCCCTGTTGCCAATCAAATCTACATATGCGTGGACGCTGCGCCGAGGGATCGCAGTCTGAATAACATACGAACTCGAAACTTACGGCTTACGGCTGGTGTCGGTGTAGACCAAGGCTTGCCATCAAAACGTGAATTCAAATCCAGGACACAGAAATCACGGAGGAAATGCATCATGGCAACTGTCTGGGCACGGGTAAGGCCTGAGCATGGTCTGCCCGGGGAACAGCAGGATCTTCGCCAACCGAAGCCCGCGCGTGGGCGTGCCTTCAGTTAGTGTTGTTAAAAATGCCTGTTGTATCTTGAAACATACACCCATCCATCATCCCCCGGAGCTACAAGAAGAAACGGGATATCATTACAATTTTGTTGTGTCAGTTTAACCACCTTGCCCGTTTCCCGAGCAAGAAGCCTCATGAACTTGTAAAGGATCTGAAACTGATCAATACCAACGAAGTCCCGTGGATCGATGTCGAATTCAATCTGGCTTTCCGCGCAGAAGTAAGAATTGATGATAACGCTTTCCTCCCTCACTTCAAGCCTAAAATAGTTTTCGGTATCAGAAAAAATGGAGGAAATATTCAGCGGCAGCCCGGTCTCTATTTCGTTCATGCTAAAACGTAATATAAAGTCAGACTCCTTAAGAGCCTTGACAACCTTATCCCAGTCTTCAATTGAACAATCGTCAATATAAATATCCCTCAATGCCCCTTCATCCTTCAAAAAACGATTTAGCAGTCGGGGCGTGAAGCTGACATGATTGAAGTTTTCAAGGCTGATTTGAGAAGACGTGTTATTCATCTGTTTTTGATACGCGATACAAGATAATCAATGACGCTTGTCAGCAATCCAAAATCTTTTTATTTTGGTCTTGATTCCCTAACCCACCTTCCATCCAGCCATTGAGTGGATCGCTAGCGCTCCGGAGCCAATGAGTACGGTTCTATAACGTAGATATAGGACATATGTCTTATATTCGGACGTTGTGAGGCATTTTATTTTCGACAAGTAAGTTTCAAATGAACAGATTAGCTTTAGTTTTCTTTACAGTGACACTTTTCGGTTGCGGACAAGAATCAAAATATCAAGAACAAGATGTAAATCGGGTGACCGTTAAGATTGACAACAGAATTACGTCTGACAAGAAAGAGGCAATAATGAAGTCAGTCGAATATGATCTTGGGACAGAAAGCGGATTTCATATTAAGAACCTGACCGAAATAACTTATGACTCGATCCTCTATTCGTATTTGATAACTCTAAAGACAGATGGTGACATCCATCCAACTAAACTTCATTTAATGAAGGCTTATTCGGAATTACTGTCTAAAGACGCCCTTGGTGGACGACCAGTACACTTGTTTGTTGCAAACTCAGGACAGTATATTGAGTATGACACGACAGTAATGAAAAGCTATGCCGGGAATGCTTCTGAGTGGGGACGGTTAAGACTCGAAACGAAAAATGTTGGAAATTACTTAAACAGTAGAATTGCAAAACTTTTGGAGAAGTCATTGCGACAAGTAAAATTTGATGGACCTTTACTTGCAACCTTAAAGGTGGACAGTACAGTGTATTCTGTTGACTTTGTTCTAGACCCCAGAAAGCATAATGCCACACAGTTTAGAGATTCAATTGGATCGATTGACCCTTATCACAAATTCTTGCTCTTGGACAACGATGACTTATTTGTAAATTTTACCGACTCGACAGGAAAGGCACTGACCGGATCAGTACATTTCCAATAAAACGCCTCACAACAATGTGCATAAGTCATGGCGGGGTTCGGTGTAAATTTGTAGTTTAGTTTTCAAAACACGTTTCGTCTCGGTGGACAGTGACGACCAAGTCAGCCTTAACATACCGCTTCGCTGCATTTTTTAAGGCTATTCCCGCCACGCCTCATGCACGAACGTTGTGAGGCATACCTTTCAGGACAGATGAGCAAACGATTAAGAGAAAAATTGGAGACCTGGGACTTGAAGTCATTCTTTTTTACAATTCTATTTCTCGCAATCGGACTCTTTCTGTTTTTTTACTTCACCGACATGCGAGACAGATTTAGAACGGAGGACAAAGAAAAATTTAAAGGACAAACGACAGGGGAAGTATTAAAGATCGAGAAAGCTGACAGAATAAGTCAAAGTAAATGGAACGGGACAAAGATCTATGTTGATAGCTACAAGGTGACGTATCGTTATGTTGTAGAAGGAAAGAAATATCAGAGCGTTGACGCCATACCACT
>CBHTUB010000072.1:0-16752 GCA_966095595.1 uncultured Chryseosolibacter sp.
AAGTAAAGGGTTTCTGATTGCGCACAACGTCGAGAAGAAGCGCAAGGATTGGGTAGGTCAGGGATACATATCAACGTTCTACGAACCGTTCAACCCGAAAGCCGGCGAGCTGTTCTGGAAGCAGATCGATTCAAGGCTTAACGTTCTGGGCGTCGATGCGTGGTGGCTCGATGCAACCGAGCCGGATATGCATTCCAATATTTCACTGGAAGAACGCAAACGGAATATGAGCCCTACAGCGCTCGGCCCTGGAGCGAAATATTTCAATGCGTATTCACTGATGAATTCCAAGAGCGTCTACGAAGGTCAGCGCAAATCCTCTCCCGATAAAAGGGTGTTTATCCTTACACGTTCCGCTTACGCCGGACAGCAGCGTTACGCGGCCGCAACGTGGAGTGGCGATGTCGTTGCACGATGGAGCGACCTGAAGGATCAGATTTCTACAGGCGTCAACTTTTCAATGTCCGGCATTCCATACTGGACCATGGATATCGGAGGTTTTGCAGTCGAGCGTAGATATGAGCAAGCTCAGGGCGAAGTGCTGAACGAGTGGCAGGAGCTTAACACCAGGTGGTTCCAGTTCGGAGCGTTCTGCCCGTTGTTCAGGTCTCACGGCCAATTTCCTTACCGTGAGATATACAACATTGCGAAAGAAGGCTCCAGGCCATATGAGAGCCTGGTATACTATACAAAACTTCGTTATCGTCTTCTGCCGTACATCTATTCTTTGGCTGGATCGGCTTACCATGACGACTACACGATCATGAGGGGATTGATCATGGACTTTGGTAATGACCCTAAAGTTGCCGGAATAGGTGATCAGTACATGTTTGGTCCTGCCTTCCTCGTTGCCCCCATCACTGAATACAAGTCAAGGGCGCGCGAGGTATACCTCCCGGCGGGGGCTTCCTGGTACGACTTCGAGACGTTCAAAAAATATGATGGAGGGCAGACGGTGACAACCAATGCGCCTCTCGAACGAATGCCGTTGTTTGTCAAATCCGGTTCGATCATTCCGGTTGGCCCGGAAATTCAGTATAGCGAAGAGAAAAAGGCAGATCCGCTCACACTATATATTTTTCCGGGGCAGGACGGATCGTTCGTCCTCTATGAAGATGAGAACACCAATTACAATTATGAGAAAGGACAATTCTCCACTATCGAAATAAAATACGATGACGCTACACACACGGTGACCATTGGCAACAGGCGTGGAGAATTTCCCGGCATGTTGAAGAACAGAAAGCTAGAATTTGTTTGGGTTAAAGATCACCCTGGGGGAGGGCTAAACGCTCGTCCCCAACGGGTGGTCGAATACTCGGGCGAAGAAATAAAGATAACACTTTAAACTACGGACGACCTCGTTCATTAATTTACTACACCAAACTACAAACACCTATGATAAGAAAACTCTACAGATTCTTCGGTGTTTCTGCACTTGTATTGTTTGCGTGCATTGGCGCTCATGCACAACGACAACAGGTTTCAGGAACTGTTAAAGACGAAACCGGCGTCCCGATGCCCGGCGTGAATGTTATATTGAAGGGAACAACCTCGGGCACGACAACGGATGCAAACGGAGCATTTACCTTGCAGGCTTCACCTGAGGACATTCTTCAAATATCGTTCATCGGGTATAAGTCGCAGGAGATCGCGGTTGGAAGCCAAACGACATTTGATCTTACGATCGCGGAAGATCTTACAACACTTTCGGAAGTCGTTGTTGTCGGCTATGGTGAACAGAAGAAGGTGCTCAACACGGGAGCAAATCTTCAGGTGAAAGGTGAAGACCTTCAGAGATTAAGTACGACCGATGCGTTGCAGGCCCTTCAGGGACAGGCGGCCGGTGTACAGCTTACTACAAATTCAGGACAGCCTGGTTCAGGGATGCGTGCGGTGGTTCGCGGTATGGGAACAATCTGGAACTCGGGTCCGCTCTATGTGGTGGATGGTGTTATCACCGGTGATATCAATTTCCTGAACCCTGCGGATATCCAGTCCGTTGACGTGCTCAAAGATGCTGCTTCTGCTGCGATCTATGGTTCTCAGGCTGCCAATGGTGTTATCCTGATCACTACTAAAAAGGGAAAGATCGGCGGAAAATCACAGGTTACATTTGACGCATTTTATGGCGTGCAAAATGTAGCCCGCAAGATGCCGATGCTGAATGCGGAGGAGTACGCTACTATCATGAATGAGGCGGCAGTAAATACCGGCAAGGCGCCGTATTTCACTCCGGACGAGATACAAAAGATAGCCAGCGGAGCAACAGATTGGCAGAATGCTTCGCTATCCAACGACCAGATCAAGGCAATGAGAGGCGGCACCAACTGGCTTGACCAGATGTTTGTGAAAGATGCGCCAACCCGAAACTATGTGTTGGGCTTGACCGGAGCGTCTGGAACTTCAACTTATTCATCAGGCCTTTCCTATCAATCGCAGACGGGGCTCATTGGCGGAAAAGATTACTCTTACTATGAGCGTTATAACTTCCGTTTCAACTCGGAACACAAGCTGTATGACGATGTTGTCCGGTTCGGTCAGAACCTCAACTTCGCTTACATTCAAAACAATGGCATTCAAGTTGGCGGCATCTATGGTAACTCTGTTCTTCCGGCGCTGAAAGCGAGTCCCCTTTTGCCGGTGTATGACAGCGCAGGCGTCCTGTGGGATAATTATAATTCAAAATGGAACGATAAAGAAGGCAACCCGTACGCCGAAATGGTGTACAACAATCAAAACCGCAGCAACACGCAACGTCTGTTGGCCAACGTTTTTATCGAAGTTCAACCGATCAAGAATCTCAAATTCAGATCGTCTGTCGGAATCGACTTCAATGCCAATGAGAGGCATTCATTCGTTCCGATTTATGAGCTATCCAAATTTTCATCCAATGATACAACGCAGGTTACTCAAAACAGTGGCAAGGGAAGAACGCTTCTCTTCGATAACGTGCTTAGCTATACCTTTGATCTGAATGGCGACCACCATTTTGAAGTGATGGCGGGAACTTCTGCTTATCAGGGAAGAGGAACAAGCATGTTTGGCGCCAACTACAATCTTTCCTTCAATTCGCTCGAGTTCGCGTGGCTCGATAACTCCCTGAACCGCACCAAAGCGGGAGAGGGCAGCATGCGTGTCAGCGGAGCACCGAGTAGCGATGATAACCGCTTCTCGTACTTTGGCCGTGTGCACTACAATTTCAAGGAAACATATCTGTTGAATGCTACGTTCCGTGCCGATGCGTCGTCACGCTTTGCCACTGGACATCGCTGGGGCTACTTTCCCTCTGTTTCTGCGGGTTGGGTGTTGACCAACGAAAGTTTCATGAGCGAGTTGTCCGACATCTTCGATTATTTGAAGTTGCGCGCAAGCTGGGGACAGGTGGGTAATATGAACATTCCTTTCTTCCGCTACATATCTCCGATAACCTATAAGGGCGGGGCTTATCCTTTCGGAACCAGTGAAGGACAGTTGTCGCCTGGTGCCTATTCAAGCCGTCTCGGCAATCCGGATCTGAAATGGGAAACTTCCGAACAAACGGATATCGGTATAGATGCCCGCCTTCTGCAAGGCAAGTTGACTGTCGCATTGGATTGGTATAATAAAAAGACCAAGGACTGGTTGGTGAGGGCTCCGGTTCTTGCAACGGCAGGAGCCGAGGCGCCATGGATCAACGGCGGAAGCGTGACCAACAAAGGGATCGAGATGATGCTTTCATATTCCGGTACAGTCGGGCAATTGCGTTACACGGTGAGCGCTAATGGCGCCCGCAATAAAAATACCGTGACCGAGGTACGGACCGCCGATGGTATCATTCACGGATCTGGCAATATTCTTTTTGTGAACGCGTCGGAATTTAACCGCGTAGAAAGTGGCCACCCTGTTGGATATTTCTGGGGATTGACCACCAACGGTATATTCCAGACCGACGAGGAAGTACAGAGTTACCGCAACAGCGAAGGGAAATTGATTCAGCCGAATGCCAAAGCGGGTGATATCCGTTACGTGGATGTCGATGACAACGGCACTATCGATAATGATGACAAAAGTATGTTGGGTAGTCCGATTCCTAAATACACATTCGGATTCAATATACAACTGAACTATCAGGGATTTGATCTCGGCGTGGTGGGTAATGGCGTGGCTGGAAATAAGATCGCCCAATCATATAGGGATCCAGGTGGGCTTGCAAACTATACCGAATATGCTTTGGGTCGCTGGCATGGACCTGGCACCTCTAATAGGCTGCCACGCGTGGATGAGGTCGGAAGCAACTATGCGAACTTCTCGGATATCTATCTGCAGAAAGGTGATTTCCTCCGGATCAGCAACGTGACCCTGGGTTATGATTTTTCAAAGTTATTGCATGCAAAAGCTATCAGCCAGCTGAGGTTGTATGCTTCAGCACTTAATCTGTTCACCTTTACCAAATACACAGGCATGGACCCCGAGGTCGGAATGGATCCGAATGCCCTGGGCGAAGAAAACGCATGGGTGACCGGTGTGGATCTCGGGTATTACCCACGCCCGCGTACTTACATGGTAGGGTTAAATGTTAAATTCTAAGAGACAACGCTTATGAAAAAAATAAAGCTACATATCGTGATCATTGGGCTGTTGACATTCAGCTCATGCGGTGAAGACTTTTTGGACAGCAAGCCCTACACGGAGCTCAGTGACGTTAATTTTTATAACACTCCTGCAGACGCCAGGGCAGCACTGTTTGGTGCCTATGACGGTCTGCAGCGCATGTATAGCTCCGCGTTTGCCATGCCGGTAGTTTCAGAAATTATTTCTGACAATGCATTCGGAGGCGGAGGAAAGTCAGATGGATATGGTTGTCAGCTCCTTGATGAGTTTGACCCGACACGTTCTCCGGTCGACAATAATATTCTTGAAGACAATTGGAAGAAATACTATACCGGCATTTACCGTTGCAATACCGTGCTCATGAATCTCGATGGGGTTACCTGGGGTGATGAACAAGACTTGAAAGATCAATATGCTGCTGAAGCCCGTTTTATCCGCGCAGTAGCCTATTTCGATCTTGTGCGTCTATTCGAAAAGGTAGTTCTCATCACAGAACCTACCACTGAAAACCTGCCACAGGCCAATCCGGATGACGTTTACAAGCTCATTGCAGAAGATCTGAAATTCGCAGTGGAAAATATTCCTGCGGTCACCTATTCCGCCCAGCCGGCGAGTGAACATGGACGTGTTACAAAATGGGCGGCCGAAGCCTTGTTGGCGCGTGTGTTCCTGTTCTATACTTCGTATTATCAGAAGACGGACCTGGTCGGCGTTGTTTCCAAGCAGGAAGTGCTGGATAATCTGGAGGACCTGATCCAGAACAGTGGCCATCAGTTGGTGGATGATTTCGCCACATTGTGGCCTGCGGCTTCTCTTGACGACTACGCCGGTGAGAGAAATTCCGAGAACATCTTCAATATCAAATATACCTACACCAGCAACTACAATGGGGATCTTGATGGAAACCATTGGATGGTGATGATGGGTATTCGTGGAGGCAACTATCCGCCTTATGGGTTGGGATGGGGTGCTGCAACTGTAAATCCAAAGCTTTGGGCTGCCTATGATGATACCGACACCCGCAAGGTTGCAACGATTATTTCCATGGATGACGAGGTAGACGCTTATAATAATTCAGATGCGCGTGAGTATACAGGCTACTACAACAAGAAGTACACGCCGATGTCAGATCCGGAGGGCAAAAGCCTCGCGGAAAAACTTGGTGGCGTAAACTTCCAGATCGGCCAGTATCAGGATTATATCATGATCCGTTATGCCGACGTGTTGTTGATGGCTGCGGAACTTGGAAGCGCCAATGCACAGACTTACTTCGATGCCGTTCGGGAACGCGCCTATCAGGGTAGTTTCGTCTCGACTCCGGTCAATCAGACCAATATCATGAATGAACGAAGACTCGAATTCGCATATGAAGGTATTCGTTACTGGGATCTGCTTCGTCAGGGAGTAAGCGTCGCCGCAGAGACGATAGCTGAAACGACCACTGTAGTGTCAGGTGGTGTAGAGGAGACGAAAACCATTAGCAAAAGCAAGATCGAAACGACGCGGGGATTTCAGCAAATTCCATGGCCTCAGATCACACTGTCCGGTGGCAAGCTTGAGCAAAATGAGGGATGGTAGTTTAAAAAATAAATGCAACTATGAAACTGATTATAAATTGTTTTATTCTCCTCGTAGGCAGTGCGGTGATCTTTTCCTGCGCGCCTGATGAAGTCAATGAGCTGGGACCAATTATGGATCCTTCTGAATTCGAGTACTCGGTAACGCAGGATCCCTTGTACGATAATAAGGTATTCCTGAAGAGCCTTACGCCAAACATAATTCCGTTTTGGGATTATGAGATCGGAACGACGCACCTGTACACCGATACAGTTATTATTCCGTTTAAAGGCGATTTTTGGGTGAAGTACCAGGCTATGGGACAAGGCGGCTCATCGATCGACTCAACCATGATCACGATATCGCAATTCGATCCCGAGTTTTTCTCCGACCCTGTCTGGCAAAAGCTCACGAATGGGGAATTCGGACGTACGTGGAAGCTTGTAGCGGTTAAATGCGGTGATGCCAAATCGACTACCTATAACGACTGGGGTGATGCAAGTTGGGTTTCGCCCGACTTTGGAGATTCCGCTTATTTTGATCTGAACAAAGGGTTCAACTTTATACGCTACACAGACGGTGCTCCAACCAAATCCACTTTTAGTCTTGATACGCTCGAGATCCTGCCGGACGCATACCTAGACACACCAGGAGACGCGCTTATCATCAATGGCGGGAACAAAATGCCGGCACACGATGTGTCGAATGAAATGCTGCCTGACTTCAAAAACAGGTTTCGGATTCTCAAGCTAAATGAAGACACGCTGATCCTTGGACAGGGCGGTTACTACACAAGCAATCCGTCCGGTACCTTCTCATATTTTCATTGGTACATCCGAACGAATTGATAGTATGACATTCTTTGAAAGTAATTGCCACTTCAGGCAATTACTTTCTTTTTATAGCTATATCAGAAAACACCACAGGGATGATGTTCAAATATTTTGCCGCCGTTCTTTTGGCAGCCGCATCAGTAATAAGTTGTACGCCGAAAAAGCCTGATACCCTTTTTTCGAGACTTTCGCCTGATGAAACTGGAATCAGATTCAAAAACGTTAACATCGAGAACGAAGAGTACAATGTATTTGTCTATGAATATTTTTACAATGGCGGCGGAGTAGCGCTGGGTGACATTAATAACGACGGGCTGGTGGATATATACCTTTCTGCAAACCAGGCTCCCAATAAGCTGTATCTTAATAAAGGTGATTTTCATTTTGAGGACATTTCTGAAAGCTCCGGAACCTCTGCTCCGAAAGGCTGGAAAACCGGAGTATCAATGGTCGACATCAACGCTGACGGATTTCTGGATATCTACGTCTGTCGTTCCGCCGCGAACGAGCCTCACCAAAGGAAAAATTCTCTTTTCATCAACAATGGCGATCTGACGTTTACGGATAAAGCGTCTGAATACGGCCTCGACAATGATTCCTATTCCACACAGGCGTCATTTTTCGACTATGACAGGGACGGAGATCTCGATATGTTCCTACTGAACCATGCGGTATCCCGTATCGTTCGAAACTTTGATATCAGAACCGAAAATAAAACACAACGGGTTCCCTACGTGGGCAATCAGCTTTTTGAAAACAGGAACGGGAAATTTATCGATGTTAGTGATTCGCTTGGCGTTTATGGGCCTGCACATAATTACGGCCTCGGAGTGAGCTTCTCAGATCTGAACAACGATGGCTGGGTCGACCTCTACACGTCAAACGATTATACAGGTAGCGATAAGCTGCTCATCAATCAGCAAGGCCGATTTTTTAAGGAATCCGGACTGGACCTGCTAACCCATATCTCCCGGTTTTCCATGGGTACCGACATCGCCGACATCAATAACGACGGGCTCAGTGATATCTATTCCCTCGATATGCTGCCGGATAATAACAAAAGACAAAAGGAATTGATGTGGGCAGATAATTATGACATTTATCACGAGATGGTCCGTAATGGACTCCACCATCAGTTCATGCGAAATATGTTGCACCTGAACAATGGCGCAGGTGCCTTTAGCGAAATCGGGCAACTGGCGGGTATATCAAATACAGACTGGAGCTGGGCAGCGCTGTTTGCGGACTATAACAATGATGGACTTCAGGACCTGTTCGTGTCCAATGGCTACAAACGCGATTACACTAACAGCGATTTTGTGAAGTACAGGGCAAATCAGCTGCTGGCAAAAAATTCCGGGCAACGTTCAGATAGTTACACGACAATGCTCGAAAAGATGCCTTCCACCAAAGTACACAACTATCTTTTTAAAAATGAAAATGGAATCTCGTTCTCCGAAGTATCTGAGGAGTGGGGAATGGGAGATTTGAATCTGACAAATGGCGCGGCTTACGCTGATCTTGATAATGATGGAGATTTGGATCTTGTGCTCAATAATATTGATGAGGAGGCGGGTATTTACAGGAATAATTCGGACTACCTGAATGGCAACAAATACCTGAAGGTGCGCTTAAAGGGCAGCGGGAAAAATTTGAACGGTATTGGATCAAGAGTAACGGTCTACACCGATGGCAACCTGATGATGCGGGAGCTTTCCCCGTGTCGGGGCTTTGAATCGTCTGTCGAACCATTACTTTATTTCGGGGCAAAAGATGTTGCAGTATTTGATTCCGTCGTCGTGATGTGGCCCAGCGGCAGAAAGCAAACCCTGAAGAATGTAACATCGAACCAGACGCTCCTTATCCAGGAGGACGACGCCACAATCGTCACCACACCAACGTCAACAGTTGTACAACCTTTTTTCAAAGAGGATTCCTCCGTTGAGTTTGTTCACAGGGAGAACGACTTTATCGACTTTAAATATCAACCCCTTTTAACCCGCATGTATTCATCTATAGGACCTGCGGTCGCGGCTGCTGATGTAAATGCTGATGGGTTGCAAGATTTTTATTTTGGTGGCGCAAAGGGCCAGCCGGGTGAGCTCCACCTTCAACAAAAGAACGGAAGTTTTAAAAAGAAAGAGAATGCAGCTTTCACGCAGGCCAAAGATTCAGAGGAGGTCGATGCCGTATTTTTTGATGCGGACAGTGACGGCGATAACGATTTGTATGTTGTCAGCGGAGGCTACGAGTTTGGTGAAGGTGATGTAGCGCTCGAGGATAAATTGTATTTCAATGATGGTAAAGGAAATTTCAAGTCAGGCCAGTTGCCATCGATGCGATCCAGTGGGGCCTGCGTCAGGCCAGCAGATATTGACCAGGACGGTGATCTGGATCTTTTTGTTGGCGGGAGGATCGTCCCTGGACGATATCCCCATGCGCCTGAATCATTTCTTTTGATCAATGATGGCAGGGGAGGATTTTCAATTGCAACGGAATCGATCTGTCCCCAAATAAAAAACCTGGGCATGGTGACTGACGCTGTCTGGGTAGATTTGAACAGCGATAAAGTCCTTGATCTTATTGTTGTAGGAGAGTGGATGCCGGTTACGATATTCCTGAATGAGAGCGGCAAACTTGTCGATAAAACATCCAGCTTCATCAAAGAGAAAACAAACGGGTTCTGGAATACTATTTTGGTCCATGATTTTGACCACGATGGGGATGCAGATTTTATAGCCGGAAACCATGGACTCAATTGTCAAATCAAGCCTTCGGAGACCAGACCGGCGACGATGTATTATTATGATTTCGACGCCAACGGATCGGTCGATCCCCTTTTATTCTATTTTGTCCAGGATCAAAGCTATCCGTTCCAAACCCGTGATGAGCTAACGGAGCAGCTACCGGCATTCAAAAAGAAATTCCCGAAGTACGCAGACTATATCAACGCAAAGGTTGAAGATATCCTTTCTCCGGAAGCAATAGACGCGGCGTCGACGCTCAGCGCGTACCGTTTGGAAAGCACATATTTTCGGAATGATGGCGGTACATTTTCCGTTGATACGTTGCCTCTGGAACTTCAGTTTTCACCTGTTTTTTCACTGGCAACGATGGATGTAAACGGAGATGGTTTCGACGATCTTGTCACGGGCGGTAATCTCGAAAGGACACGCGCACGCACAGGCCTCTTAAAGGGAAATAATGGTTATGTGTTCCTGGGGGATAATAAAGGGAACTTTCGATTTGTTAAGCCCGCGACTGCCGGCATCAGCATGACCGATGATGTAAGGAAAATTCTGGTTGTTGACGATCGGGCTTTTTTTGCCATTAACAATGGTAAAGTAAAGTCCTTCGAGCTTACGAGGTGATTGCGCCGACATTGCACCTGGTTATTGACCTTCTATAGGGACCAAACGATCCCATGCAACCCTGGCGTTCGTGTCATGAACATGAAAAACAATGCGGTAGCCGGCCGACAAGTATACCGTGCGTTGTTGAGAGGGACTAATTGAGGGAAAAGCTAAAAGGTGCATCACTTTTAGACGTTTTCACCACCAATTGCAGACACCTGGTACCCAGCGAATAGAGAATTTAGAAATAGCTTGTTCGAAAAAAAAATTGACCCCCGATCGATGAAGTTATTATTGTCATTCAGTGCATGCCTGTCGCTCTTGTTATGGAGCTGTGGTCTTGATTCAGGAGTAAGCGAACGGGCGGAGGATATCATCTACACGGTGGGATCATTCAGGGCGACCCGTTTTGAAGTTGATCGGGCTTTTGAAAATTTTCGTCAAAGCCACGCGGGTGCCAATGATCGCTTGCTCGAAGCCTGGATGGACGACATGCTTGCCAGGGGATATTTCCTGGCTGACGCATATGCGAGACGTTATGATACCTTATCGGCTATTCAGAAAAAACTGGTATCTGCGTTGAAGCATAAGATCGCCCAGGAGGGCGGTTATTTATGGAAACGAAATGTGGCCCCAAAGCTTAAAGTCAGTGATTCAGAAATAGCCGATGCATACGCAAAGAGATCAGATCTCTTTTATGTAGAGCTGCTTTTTTTTTCTAACGACCGTCTATTGCAGGATCTTGGCAAACGCTTTTCTTCGGGCTCTTCACCGGAGTTTTATGACCTGGTAAAGGAATTCCGTGACCGGAGTGGCGTCGAATTTGTAAGTGTACCGTTGATTTATCCGTTTGCCCAGTTTGCTTCGGCTAAAGACGAGATCTATCAAATGAAGGCGGGTGACATGCTGGGCCCTGTATCGCAGGCAGAAGGATCGTACATCATTCATTTAACACATAAGCAAAAAAGAGACGTTTTATCTGTTGACGCCGATAGGCCATCGATCGAGCAGGATTTGATATCGTTAAAACGGAAGCTGGCCATCGATTCGAAGCAGGACTCTATCTATCGCACTTCAAAAATTGCTTTCCATGATGATAATATTGAGCGCCTGGCCGGGAGGTTGAAGAAGAAGGTTGTTTCCATTGAGATGGACACTGCCACGTTGATGACGTATCATCTCAATAATACTGACTATCGTTTTCGTGCCGGCGATTATAAGGCGTTTATCAAATATTCACCGATGTTGATCGGAGATTTTGCCGAGCCTCAGCAGATCCGAAATAATTTAAAGGATCATCTTATCCGCGAGTATTTATATGAAGAAGCGAGCCGGGCAGGCATACTTGATGATAAGACATTCTTGCTTGAAAAGCAGCAGTACTATAACGCGCTGCTTGAACAGCACTATTACACCGAAGAATTTGAACGGAAGCTCGAAATATCCGAGCAAGAGCTGGTCGATTATTATAAAAACAATCAGAGCTTGTTCCCCGCTGAGCAAATAGCCTGGGTGTCTTTTATCGAGTTTGCAAATGAACATGCTGCGTATGATGCCATCTCTTATTTCCAAACAGTATTGGCGAAGGGAGACGTTCCGAAACTTTCCGACACCACAGAAGTACAGGGGCTTATGGATATTAAAGGGCCGGAGTTGATCAACGGAGCAAACACGGCATGGGGAGAAGATAATCGCAAACAGTTTATCGGTGGAAAAGAAAATGTGGTGTTCGGTCCCATTACGCACAACAATCGCGCGTATTTGTATTATGTCAATAAAAAAGGAGTAGAGAATGTAAAGGAGTTTTCAACCGTCAGGGATAGGATATATGCGCGACTAAAGCCCGGGCGTATGGGCGAGTTGAAACTCAAAAAAATCAATGATCTAAGAACACAATTCCAGGAAGATGCTACCGGATTAAAGGCGTACTGCGAATCGAGGAAAGGCAAGCGTTGAATCCTGTCACCCCTCATATAAGTTAAAAAAAGAAGAAGCGTGATATTCCCTCCAATCTTTCACATTAAACCAAATTGAAATTATGAAAAAAGTTATGTTAGTTCTTTTGTTCGTTGGTTTTTTCTTTACTGACAGCTCTGCCTATACAATTAGCAGGACTCTTTATTATGGGTCGAGTCCCGCCTCGTGGACAGTTGACTATTACGCACCCAACGGAGCAGGTGTCTACGTTCTTGCCGGAGTAAACCGTTATTGCGCTGTTGCGTCTATACTCGGATATTATCAAAGTGGCAGCATGGCCCAGATCGGAACAAATTACCAGTCGCAAAGCGGGACGTGGCCATCGACACCGGGAAATCCTCTTATCAGATTCGTAATCCAGCTGACGAATCCCAATACATGTACCGGGCCTACTCCAGGTAGTAATAACCCCACGGTGGGGCAAGTTACGATTTGATTTCGTTGATCATATGTAAGTAATACTTCCGGGAATATTGCGTTTTCTTCTTTTTATCCTACATGAATAGCAAACGAACATCATGGCATTTGAGCGTGCAAATGAATCGCTGGAGTGGCCGGTGAGTTTCAGATTAAGCCTGAGTAAGTTTACCGGCGATTCTTTTCACAGGCTACATTGCATTTGACCAGTAAACTATTTTATACCCTTTTTAGTACTCCCGATACCGCAAGTAGACATTTTGATCCCGAACTGGAGATGCACAATGAAGTGCTCCGGCTTACCTTCGCCATCATCACAGTGATTATTTACTGAACTACTAACTGAAATCATTCCTGCTTATGGTGAAGCATTTTTTTATTTCCGCGGTGCGTAATCTGTTTTCAAACAAGGTTGATAGTATAATTTGTATTGTGGGTTTGGCGCTGGGAATGGGCGCGTTTGCAATTTTGATATCCTACGTTTCCTTCGAAACGAGCTATGATCGATTCCACAGCGGCGCGGATAGAATTTACCGTGTGGAATCCACCTTCGAGAAAAATGGCGCGGTTGTAAATCACTGGGCCTCCAGCTCGTTCGGATACGCCCCGGCAATGAAGGCGGAAATGCCCGAGGTCGAGGATGTTGTCAGGATATCTTACTACGACGCTGAGCGAATATTGAAATACAAGGACCGCGTTTTTCGGGAGAGGAACGTAGTATATGCAGATTCCAATTTTTTCAATTTCTTCTCCTATCCTCTCATTGAAGGAGATAAGGCGCACGTACTGACAGAGCCGAATACTATCGTCTTATCTGAGAAGGCATGCCTTAAATATTTTCCCGGCGAGAATCCCCTGGGTAAGACCATCGCCATAAAAACTCAAAAGACCGCATTTGAATGTGTTGTTACCGGTGTATTTAAAGATTTTCCCAAACAGTCCAATTTGCAATTGGATTTTCTGGTTTCCTACATGACAGCTCCAGCCTGGGAACGAGAATTCTGGTACATGCATGAAGCCTATACTTATGTTAAAGTGAGGACACCAGCCGATGCCGTCAAGATCGAAAAGAAATTTCCTTTGATGGCCGAAAAATATAAGACGGCGGATGCAATGAAGGATCATGAATGGGGTGTGCGATTGATCCCACTGAAGGACATCCATCTTAACGCCTCGAAGCCGTATGAAATGGAAGCGAAAGGCGACAGGGAATCGACGTATTATCTTATGGTCATTGCCGTGGTCATACTCCTGATCTCATGGTTGAATGTTATCAACTTGATCATATCAAAAACGATGGAACGTGCCGGCGAGATCTCCGTTAGAAAAATGACAGGTGCTACCTTTGCGTCGGTCATGGCCCAAATGTTTGTCGAGGCATTTGTATTCAATGTCGCAGCAGCGTTCGTTTACATCGCCACTGTTTTTAGCTCGGTCCCGTTCCTCAAGGTTTTGCTGGACCCTGCCGTTTTGGAGGCTATGCTCGGCGGCTCGTATATCTGGCTGGTTTTTCTGGCGGCACTCGTCGCCGGAGTTATTGTCACGGGTCTGATACCTGTATTGACACTCAGGAAAATAAAGATCGGCGATGTTCTCAAAAACAGATTAAGCTATAGTAACGGCTTTGGAAAGAAATTCAGGCATGGTATGATCATTTTACAATACAGCATCGCCATAGGGCTTGTCATTGCAACCATGGCGATTAACGATCAGATAGATTTCATGCAGAGTCACGGCGCGGGAGTGACGGTGTCGAACAAGCTCGTCGTCCGCACGCCGGCGATGTTACCCGACTACGAAGCGAAAATGGAAGCTTTTATGCAGGAGATCTCAGCAACGCCCGGTGTAACAGGCGTAGCCCTATCGAGCTCGATTCCCGGCAGGATGCCCGGATATGCCATGGCAAACAACAGGTCGGGCAATACAGGAGAGGTCGACGCGCTGTACGATATGGTAAGGGTGAGCCATGATTTTATCAGCTTATATGATCTTGACATCATTGCCGGAAGAAGCTTCTCCAGGGACTTTCAAAGTGATCGGGAGTCTGCCCTGGTCCTGACGGAAAGCTCCTGCAAGTTGTTCGGATTCGAAAGTCCACAGACCGCAGTAGGACAAACTGTACATTTGGAAGGACACGACAAACAGCAGTTCAATGTGATCGGTGTTGCGAAGGATTACAATCACATGTCGTTAAGGGAGGCATATCGTCCGATCATCTTTACAGTTTACAACCCTTTCAATTGGATCGATCTGCAATATATTACCATCGCGTCTGAGCACGTCAGCGTCGACCTCATTTCAAAGGCCAAGGCCAAGTATGAGACCCTTTTTCCCGACACTTCATTCGACTACTTCTTTCTGGATGAGTTTTATCACACGCAATACAAAACGGAATATGAATTTAGAGACCTGACAATCGCTTTTACCATCACGGCAATAGCAATTATTTGTCTCGGTGTTTTTGGAATCTCCAGATTGATGTTGATCAGAATGGAAAAGGAGATCGGGATCCGCCTGATCAATGGCGCGGAATCAAAACACATATTCATGCTCGTATTGCGACAATTTGTGTACTGGCTGATGATAGCATTTATAATAGCCATACCGATTGCCTGGTACGCAGTCGAGAGCTGGCTGGAGTCTTTTTCCAATCGAATAGTTCTCAGTGGCTGGATATTCGTTGCCGGTGGCCTCGCAATTTTGTCAGTTACGTTTGCCCTTGTTATAGCGCAATCTTACAGGACTGCCATGTCGAACCCTATCCGGTTGATTTCGCGGAATTGATGCATGGAGCGTATCGTGAATTAATGTGGATTTTGCAGGAAACTGGCTGGTGCAATTATCGCTGTTGCTGATCGCTCGCTTTGAATGTTGTCGACGTCATCTTCTAACACCTGAGATATAAAAATTCAATTATGGATACCTCGAAAAGATTGTTAACGAGACTTGCCAGGTTTGCGTGTCTCATTATTTATATAGCCATCAATACCAGTGCGATCGGTCAGGGCAAACTTACTGTTACGAGCACAGCCTTTATAGGAGGCGACGCTATACCTGCGAAGTTCACATGTGTGGGACAGAATGTATCACCTCCGCTAAGTTGGAGCAATGTACCGGTAGACACTAAAAGCTTTGCGCTTGTTATGGATGATCCGGATGCTCCCATGGGTGTATGGGTACATTGGGTTGTGTATAATATTCCACCCGGTGTGACGAACCTGAAAGAAAACTTCAATATCGCAGATATCAAGGCTATAAATGGATTGAATGATTGGCGTTCCGCTGGCTACGGAGGTCCTTGCCCGCCTGGCGGGAAGCATCGCTATCTATTTAAACTTTATGCATTGGATACGACACTGGAAAGTGCTTCTGATATGACGAAACAGAAACTGGAAGGAGTCATGAAGGGGCACATTCTTGCAAGAGGTGAGCTCATGGGCACGTTCGCGCAATAAGTGAAATGAGGGGCCTTAAATTTTAAAATTATATCCATTAACACCGTGCTATGTTCAAGCTCAATCTAAAGATCCTTTTAAAAAGTATTTTGAGGAATAAAGTATACTTTGTGGTCAACGTTCTGGGGCTGGCCATTGGTGTGGCTTGCGCTACCCTCATATTTCTTTGGGTGCAGTTTGAACTTAGCTACGACCGCGATCTTAAATGTGCAGACAGAATTTACCGGGTGAGTTCAAAAATAAATATGAGTGGTCATGACTTCAGCTCCAGTATGGCACCTCCGCCGCTGGCAGAAGCATTTGATCGCGGGTTGCCGGAAGTTGAGGCCAGTACTAGAGTATGGAATTGGACGAATATTTCCATGAGCTATGATGACGGTAAGAACCAAAAGATATTTAATGAAAAAAAAGTATTTGAAGCTGATTCCAACTTTTTTTATTTCTTTCACCATAAACTGAAACAGGGAAAAGCGGAAACGGTACTGAATAAACCATGGACCGTTGTGTTAAGCGAAAAGACTGCCCTTCGATACTTCACAAGAGCAGAAGTGGAACGCGGGGACGTGA
>CBHTUB010000073.1:0-16531 GCA_966095595.1 uncultured Chryseosolibacter sp.
GTCGGTTGCATACCACCCCCCGTCCCCATGAATAGGTGTTTTTTCAAAAATGAATGGGCCATTTTTGACCTATTTCAAACGAATGCATGGCTTTTTCTGATGGAATCTATTTGAAACAAGTTTCGTTACATTAGCACGAACAGGCGTAAGGGGTACGCCATTTTTTTAACTTAAAAAAGTATGAGACCTACTTTTAACGACCTTAGTTTGGAGAACAAGTTATTGCTGATCGAGGATCTGGGGAATGAGCTGCTGTCGATCGAATATTATGACCATAGGATCTATCTGTACGAATTCAACAGCCACCTGATCGAGTCATATGTCAACCTTGAAACCAGGAAGATCGACAGAATGACGATCTGTGAAAAAGGTGATCTGGATAAATTCCTGATGCGAATAACGCTGCCGTTACACAAGTGGAATACAAACCGCACAGGCTACTTTTCCGATAGCATTAATTGATTAGGCAACCTGATCTTCAGGTGTGTGCTCACCTGATCGGCCGGATCGAGCTCTATGGCCCCCTTTAATTTTCTTGCGATGATCCTGGCTTCGTAAAGTCCGAGGCCAAAGCCACTGGAGCGTTGTGTCCCTACGAAGAACATGTCAAAGACATTCTGCCTTATGTCGGCGGGAATGCCGATCCCATTGTCGATAATGTGCAGGACCGTATCCTCCCGATCGTATTCGGACGTTACGGTGATGAAGTTCTCACTTTTCCTCCTGTCGCGGAAACGGATGGCATTCTGAACGATGTTCTCCAATAATATTTCGACGAGTTCCTGGTCAGAGCTGACTTCTACATCGGAAGGAACGGAGATGTTGAATGCAATTCCGTCTGCCCTCTCGGATTTCTGAAGGGTTTCGATAGTCCGGCGAACCGTAGAAGCCAGGTTGAAATCCCGGATCTTCAACTCCTGTTTGTTGATCGTGCGGGTCCTTAGCAACCTCGAGAGCATCGAATTCATCTCGCGCGACACTTCTTCTATTTTCTGCAGGTATTCAATAACGCGATCTTTTTCTTTTTCGAGCTGGCCGACATAGCAAAGCCCCTCGAGCCTGGCGATAGGCCCCCTCAGGTCATGTGCAGCGCGATAAACAAAATGGTCGAGCTCATTGCTGACCTCGATCATCATTTCGACGGTCGCGTTGAGCTCGGCAGTACGGGCTTTCACTTTTTCCTCCAGCCTCTGGTTCGCAAGAAATAATTGTTCGTTCTGCAGGCGGATCAACTTCTGTGCTTCCTCTAGCTTGCGACGATCCGAGTCGATGAGTTCTTTATGAGCTTCGATCTCGTCGCGCTGGTCCGTGATCCTTCGATTTGCATGCTCGAGATTTTCTTTCTCCTCCTGAAGCTCCGCCGTTCGCAGGGTAACTTCGGCTTCGAGCTTTTTCTGCCGTAGGTTAAGCGATCGGACCCGCAAGCGGATCACGAGATATACGGAAAAGGCCGCCAGAAACGAAAGCAATGCGATAAACCACCACGTTTTCCAAAACGGCGGTTTCACTGTGAGAAACAATACGGCTTCCCTGTTGCTCCAAACACCATCGTTATTGCTTCCCTTTACCCTGAATCTGTAGTGCCCGGGGGAAAGATTCGTATAGGTTACGGTGCGCTGATCCGCTTCGGCCTTGATCCATTCGTTGTTGAATCCTTCCAGCCTGTACATATACTGATTCTTCGAGGGATTGCGAAAGTTCAAGCCTACGAATGAAAGTGTGATGACCTTGTCATGAGGTTCAAGGACAATAGAATCTGTTTGTTCGTTCACGTTAACAACAACCGGATAGGATTTTCTTCCATAGATGGTGGCGTTGTCCAGCAACACCTTCGTGAGAAATTCATTTACACGGATCTTTTCGGGAACGAACCTGTTCAGTCCGTTGATGCTGCCGATAAAAATTTCTCCACCCTCCGCTTTATAAATCGCATTTCTATTCAGGGCATTGCTCTGCAGTCCATCGCGACTGTCATAGTTGGTGAATGCCATCGCCGCCGGATCGAATTGGCTCAATCCGTTATCGGTAGCGATCCACAACAATCCCTTTTGATCGCTGGTGATGGACGCAACGTTATCGCTCGGCAGTCCATCATCCCAGGAATATCTGTAAAACTTTTTTGTAGCCTTGTCAAAGAAATTAAGTCCGCCACCATTTGTTCCCACCCAGATACCCGGTTGTCTTCCTTCGTAGATACAGTTGATATCATGATTGGAAATAGAAGATGCATCGTTGTTGTCGTGCACGTATTCAATCAGCGAGGAATCGGCGGGATCGAACGCCGCAAGCTTTGACCTTGTGCCTATCCAGAGCAGCCCTTCGCTATCACGCAAGAGCGTTTGAACGCGTCCGTTGATCTTGCCCGGCATGAACGACGTGATTTTTCCGGTGCTGTCGTCATAACGTTTCAATCCATTCCACGTGCCTACCCAGACGGATTCTCCCTCAACGAGTACACAAAGAATGCCCGTCACTTCATCCACGCTGGTGTTACCCAGGTTGATCCGTGTCAGCTTCCGCGATGCCGGCGAGAATTTGTAGACGCCGTCGCCTGTACCGATCCAAATGCTGCCATCACGACCTTTATCCAACGCGGTAATGAAATTATCGGCAAATTTTCCACTGCCTGCCTTTTCGAATTCCTTTACAGTGCCAGTTGCAGGCGAGTATATCTTCAGTCCTTCATCGGTGCCCACCCAAAGCTGATGGCTATCATCCTCCACTATCGAAGTAACAAAATCATGCTGGGCTCTCCTTCCCGCTGAAAGTGGGACGAAGTTGAAAGGGAAACGCCCCTCATCGTATTTGCTTATGCCCTTGTCCGTTCCTATCCATATATTATTCTGCTGGTCTTTCAGCAAAGTGTGACACGAATTATTGACCAATGCGAACGGATCGCTGCTATCGACGGAGTAATGATTGAACTTTTTCGTCGATGGATTGAAAATGGTCAGCCCTCCATCGGTAGCGACCCAGATCCGGTTGCCGGCATCCTCAACTATCGACTTGACAAATGACGATGGGAGATCCGTTGGCCGGATGCCTTTGGTATAATTCTCGAAGCGAATGATCTTTCCGTCTTTTACTGCAGCGTATGATAGGCCTCCATCGGTGCCCACCCAAAAATTTCCCTCGTGATCCTTCGCAATGGTCTTCACGAAGTTGTGAACGAGCGATTGATCACCGGCCGTATAATGTTCGAAGGAGTTTGCATCCTCGTCAAAACGTGTAAGACCTCCGTCACCGCCGAACCAAAAACCTCCGGAAGCATCCTGTTCGATACATTTGATGTGATTACCCGAGAGCGAGTTCGGGTAAGCATCCGATTGCGAGAGCATCCTGACAAATCTTTTTTCGTTCTGATCGAAAACCAGTACCCCGACTTCCGATACGGCCACCCATATCCGCCCCCTCTTGTCATCGTAAATGGATCTGATGCTCTTATCCCGCAGGAGACCGGGCTTGTCTTCGTAGTCGATGTAATATTCAAATCTACCGGTGGTCGGGTCAAGGATGTTCAGGCCATTCCTTGTTCCGACATAGATCGATCCCTGCGATTCACAGAGAGACAAAACATGGTTGTTGGAGAGCGATGAGGTATCTCGGGTATTGTGGCGGTAAACGGTGAATTGATATCCGTCGTATTTGTGTAGCCCTCCCTGGGTGGCGATCCAGATAAAGCCTTTCGAATCCTGAATAAGATGGTTGATGGTACTGTTCGCCAGGCCATCCTCGCTGGTAATTTGCTCGAACTTCTTCTGAAGTTGCTGAGCCGTACAGTGCAAGGCAGACAGGGCAAATGCAATAATGAGAATTCTCAGGTTCAAGGCATCAGGTTGCAAACGCAATATATTGTCGCTCAGGGCGAAAATCTTTGATTTATACGACCAAACCCACGGCATGTAAGGTAGCCGCCTACTTTCAAAATTTACTGTCTATATTCGGATTATTTACCAGAAAAAAATGAGCAGGACTTTCAACCGCATAGCGATCATCGGAGGCCAGAGGATCCCTTTCGCCCGATCCTTTCGTGAGTACTCACGGACTTCCAACCAGGAAATGATGACCACCTCCGTGGAGGCAGTTGTGAAGAAGTTTGGGCTACAGGGTAAACTTCTGGGAGACGTCTCCCTTGGCGCGGTGATGACGAGCTCCATCGATTGGAACTTTACGCGTGAGGTGGTTCTCGGCACATCACTCGACCAACGTACACCCGGATTCAATGTGCAGCGCGCGTGTGGCACGAGTCTGGAAACGGTTAACCTGATCGCCAACAAAATAGCGGTAGGACAGATCGAAACAGGCATCGCCGGAGGCTGTGATACGAACAGCGATCTGCCTGTGATGATGCAGAAATCACTGGCATGGAAGCTCATCGACATCAATCAAAGCAAGTCATTCGGCGAACGCCTGAAAAAAGTCCTCGCCATCCGGCCATCGGACCTCAAACCGGCGTACCCTGGAATTGTCGAGCCGCGAACCGGATTATCGATGGGACAACACACCGAAAAAATGGTCAAACAATGGAAAGTCTCCCGCGAGGAGCAGGATCAGCTTGCATTTGTCAGTCACATGAAAGCCGACCTCGCATATCGCGAAGGTTTTTATGATGACCTCGTTGTTGAGTTCAAAGGTGTGCGCAAGGATACTATTGTCCGTGGCGACACTACTCCTGAAAAGTTGTCGAAGCTAAAGCCTGCGTTCGATAAATCTCCTTCCGGCACATTGACAGCAGGAAACAGTACAGCATTGACAGACGGAGCCGGGGCAATCTTTATGGCAAGCGAAGCGTGGGCGAATCAAAACAATTTCCCCATACAGGCATTCTTCCGGGATTGCGAGGTCGCAGGTGTCGATTATGTACACCGCGGCGAGGGATTGCTCATGGCTCCGACCATTGCCGTAACCCGGCTTCTATCAAGGAATAATCTATCGCTGCAGGACTTCGATTACTACGAGATCCACGAAGCGTTTGCCGGCCAGGTGCTTTGCACGTTAAAGGCATGGGAAGACGAACAATATTGCCGGGAGACGCTGGGACTTCAGAAGCCTCTGGGATCTATAGACAGGGCGAAGATGAACGTGAAGGGAGGAAGCCTTGCGCTTGGTCATCCCTTCGGCGCGACAGGCGCACGTGTGGTGAGCACGCTCGCAAAATTGCTCCATGAAAAAGGCAACGGACGGGGGTTGATCTCGGTGTGTACCGGAGGCGGCATGGGTGTCGCTGCTATCCTTGAAAAATAGATATGAGCAACGAATACACGATACCACAGCAGACCACCATTGGACATGTGCACCTGAAGGTATCAGATATAAAACAATCGCTGGACTTCTACTGCGGGCTGTTGGGATTTGAATTGATCACGATGTATGGGGATCAGGCTGCGTTCATTTCTGCAGGCGGTTATCATCATCACATCGGATTAAACACCTGGCAGAGCAAGGGAAGGCCGCCAGCTCCCGCAAATCATCCGGGGCTTTATCACGTGGCAATTCTATATCCCACACGCAAGGATCTCGCAGCGATATTCAAACGTCTCAGGGATGCATCATACCCGTTCACCGGTGCGTCTGATCACGGCGTGTCGGAAGCATTGTATCTGAACGACCCGGATCAGAACGGAATCGAGCTCTACACGGATCGCCCCCGTGAGCAATGGCCGAGAAACGAAGATGGCTCGATCGACATGTTTACAAGACCGCTGGATCTTCAGGGTTTGCTGCGTGAGCTCACCTGATCCACTCCTTTGGAGGATGAACCCAACGTTCAAAGTTTCAGACCTTGTCTTTGTTTCACAATATTGATGTCAGTTGGTCGTTCCTATAAGCATTCCGACCGACGAAAACTGCCCCCGGCCGATGTAAGTTTTCTCACCTTCCCGGTCAAATATTAAAATCTCACTGTTAAAATTGCCATCTAACTGCCGGTTGACCTTCTGTTGCCCCCCACTGGTGGAGTTCCAGGCCAGCATCCGTAAACCTTCTGGCTATGTCCGGGTAAATTTATTGCTGATCAGGCCTCTTCGGACTGATGTATTATCCTTCAATCGCGACCGGATTTTATCGGAATGTATGTTTTTCAAACAAAGAGCAAATCAAATGTTCTTACATTCTATCTTCTTTGTAAACGGTATCAAAGCAATATAGCCGTTTAGCAAAAACAATTAACCCCCTACCTATGAAAACTGGCCAGAGCATGGATGCTACTGTGTTGATGAAAAAACTTGTTGAACGCAAGATCAACACAAAATTGTTGATTGAGTTTTACGAAGAGGTAGCAGAAAATGAGCGCGTGTTTTGCAAAATGGTGGAGGAAATTTCTTCGTCCGAAGAAATGGAGGAGCGCGAGCGCTCTTTGGACCACATCGAACATTTTTGTGTATTGCTCCGCGAGTTGCAGATCCAATATGGCGCCATGCTGGGAGGCGAAAGGATCTTTGTGAGTGACCTGGCAAAACGCGAGAGCATGATCAACAACGCATCCCGATTCATCGAGTTCCTGGAGAAGGATTGCAATCTTGAATTTCCGTGTTAGTGACGTTCAGATCTGGCGTCGTCGCGTAACCAATTACTATCTGGCTTGAAATTGTCTGGCTAAGTTTGGCCGGGGCAGCACATCCATTACCTGCCCGCCAGTCCATGTCAGGACAGAAGGAGCATGCAGACTTTCGGTCAGCACGCTGACCGTGCATTGCTTCGTGATCGAAGACGCCTGACGTGAAACTTTTCTATCTCTTCTGTGCCATTACGAAAACTTTAGCCCGGCAAATTTCCACGAATGGGAATACTGCGGACTGGCTGGTTTCTCAAAACCACGATTTTATCCCATAACCTTACTCACAGATGAAAACCCAGTCTCCGTCTCCTGCGGTTGTAGTCAAACCTTATGCTTTGTTTTCATTGAATTTCCACGCAAATCTTGCATCACGTTTACACACGCACCGATGAGTGGATCGTTAATTGCGAAAGCTAGCGAAACTCAAATTGAATGAGAATACTGCTAGCTGAGGATGACCAGGTCAACCAAAAGATCACGACACAGTTCATGGCCGGGTGGAATATGCAAATTGAAATTGCCAATAACGGAGAAGAGGCGTTGAACATGTTGGCCAATGGTCGTTTCGACCTGGTGTTGATGGATCTGAACATGCCGGTGATGGATGGAATATCTGCGGCATATCACATACGGCACAGCAACGCGCCCTATAACAACATACCGATTTTTGCATTCACCGCGTCGACAGAGGCCGATACACGCGAAAAAGCCCAGAGCCTGTTGATGAACGATTTCATATCGAAGCCACTTAATCCGGGGCAACTTCTTTGCAAGATCAACGAATATGTGATCAACCCGCTTGTGGAGCCTCGGCCCATCAACATCAAGTTCGATTTCTTCCAGAACGCAGATACCAAATTTCGCTATGACCTCACTTTACTGATGGCCCAAAATATCCGGGAGCTCGAAGAGTCGCTTTTCAAGTCGTTCTACACCGCAGACAAGAGAGGTTTTCATTCAACTGCCCACAAGGTCAAGTCGACACTGATTCTTTTGAACGATCAGGAGTACGACTACCTGGTCGACAACCTTAAGGAGAGCCTTCCTACCACTGATCGAAAGGCCCTTACTGAAAAGATCAACCGCTTTTCCGTACTTTCTGAAAGCATCCTTAAAAGCCTGAACGAATATCTGCACGTCCTCAAGCCACCTGTTACGGTTTCGTGAGCCGTTACGTTTGGAAGCAACAGTCTTTGACCATGACCTCCCAATAGCCGCTCATCGAAAAAAGATGATTTTTACCTGCGGCCACCATGCAGCCAGGCACAAAAAGTGGTAAATTCATGAACGATTAAAGTAAACGGGTTGTTCGTAAATCGTTAAAGCTGACGTGTCTGTAAGCACAAACCTTTACCTGTGAATAAACTTTTTAAATATTCTGTTGTTGCCGTCGAACACCCCGAGCGTGAAGTAATAACCCATGAGATAAGTTTCGAAAGAAACGAAGTATTGAGCCCCGACGATCACCTCAACCTCGAAGTCGGCGACAACATAAAGAAATTCCTTATTACAACCGTGCGGAAGGTCGACCACATCAAGTCTCCAAACGACCAGTTTGACTACCGGCTTTTCGCCGTCGTTACACACTCATAGGATTTCGATAGGCATATTTTTTTGATTCCCTGTGACAGATCAACTCTGACTGTCATGAAAATCAAGGAGCGATTGAAGAACTTCTTGCCGTTGGTAAAGGACACCTACCGCGAATGGAGCGAGCGTGAACCTTTCAGCAACAGCATCATTATAGCTTACTACACGATATTTTCCCTTCCGGGATTGTTGGTGATCATCATTAATCTCGCAGGATACTTCTTCGGGTACGAGGCCGTGACGAATCAGGTCAGCTCCCAGATCAGTGGCGCGGTGGGGGCCGATACAGCCAGGGATATTCAGGAGATCGTCGCCAATGCTAAAACAAGCGAGGGTACGGTATTGTCGACCATTCTCAGCATCGCGACGTTGCTGTTCGGAGCGACAGGTGTATTCTACCAGCTTCAGCAAATCCTGAACAAGATGTGGGAAGTCGAACCGAAGCCCAGACAGAAAATATTGAAGCTGATACGGGATCGTGTATTTTCGTTCGGACTGATCCTCGTGATCGGATTCCTGCTGCTCGTGTCCCTCGTGCTGTCCGCTGCGATCACCGCGGTCAACAACTGGTTCTCTAGTTATATTTCCGACGGCATGAACGTCCTCTTCAAGGCATTGGATATCATAACGTCCATTGGCGTGATCACCGTTCTGTTCGCTTCTATTTATAAATTCCTGCCCGATGCAAAGATCCGATGGCGCGATGTGTGGGTTGGCGCGCTGGTGACGGCCCTGTTGTTTGTCATCGCCAAATTTGCCCTCGGTGTTTATTTCGGAAAGAGCGACCCCGGATCGACTTACGGTGCTGCAGGGTCGATCATTCTCATTATGCTATGGGTCTCCTATGCCGGACTCATACTCCTGTTTGGAGCAGAATTCACAAAAGTGTATGCAGACCGATATGGAGCGAAGGTTGAGCCTGTGGAATATGCAAAATCGACAGAAGGAGCTAACGACAACGGCGCGATCATCAACAAGAAATCTGAAGCGGATACAAAGGCCAAACGATCTGCAACACCGGTCCCCGATGCGCGGCGGGAGTCTGAACGGCGAAAGCATCCTGGCAACGACCACCGAAAGAATAAGCCTCGTCCTTCATCGCAGGGATCGCAAGGCGACGCATTTCATTACGAGCCTCCTGCCTGACACGTCATGGATTCAGCAGAGACCTTAGCTTGCCGAGATCTCTCCTCATCGCATCCAGCACGGTATGATCAGAGACCGAAAGGGTTTTGTTGCCCGATTCAGCACCGCCTAACGCATACTCAAAATGCATGGAGAGCGGTCCTCTGACCTGATACTTCGACATCAGTTGGAAGAACTTTACAAAGTCAATGACACCGCTTCCGAGCGGCACGCTTTCCTCCTGCCACTTACCATCTTTCTGTACCCAATGGAAATCCTTAATGTTGTAGCATTGGATGTAGGGGGCTATACGCCCGAGATCGTTCACCCATGAGTTAAACCCTTCAACGCAGGCATGACGGACGTCGAACTGGCAGCCGATATAGCGCGGGTCAAGATCGCGGAGCACGGCATGAAGGTCCCACACGGAAGACCCGAACACAGATCCGCTGTGATTCTGATAGGCGCCATGAATGTTATATCGCTCATTAAGCCGGGCAATCCTTTCCATCCGTTTCCGGAATGTATCGAGGTTCTGCTCTATCGTTATGGCGGCATCGTATGGGAACCAATTCAATCTGTAATATTTTATTCCCAATGCCGAGGCAGCACGCACGATAGTTTCCGCTTCCTGGTCCGCATCATTGATTGCCGTCACGATTGAGAACACGTCACCACCGGCGGCGCGAACCGCACGAACGGTTTTCCCGAGATCCCGGGTAACGTCGCCGGGCTCGACATGTCCGCCGGGGCGAACGGTGAGATCAACGCCGTCAAATCCCAGGGCCACGGCAACGTCGCCGAGCTTTTCCTTTTCGACCCATTGCAGATTTTTCGAGAAGACAGAGACCTTGTCGTTACGGGCGAATGCTTTTGATGCGGCATCACCAACGGGCCATCCGAGGGCCAGCGCTGCTGCGGCATTGACCTTCAGAAAATATCTGCGTGAAATCATAGGATCAATTTACAATTCGATAAAATAAAAAAGGCATCGGTTAAGATGCCTTCAAAATCTATCGCAAACAAGCCTTTGGCCTGTAGAATCCTTATGCTGCCTTTTTAACTTCGAGTTGGATCTCTTTCTGCCCGGCCAGCTTAATAACGCCGAGCTTGTTGAGCAATCTGATCACCTGATAGGTCGGGTCGATCTCGTGCCATCTGATGCCTCCGAAATTCGCGCGGTTACCATGCTTGTGGTGATTGTTGTGGTAGCTCTCTCCCATCATCAGGAAGTCGACGGGGAGAAAGTTTTTGGACGTGTCCTTTACTTCAAAGTTTCTGTATCCATATTTATGTGCAAACCAGTTGATGATCGCGCCGTGGATCGGGCTCATCAGGAATTGTATAGGGAGGAGAAGCCACAGCCACCATGTAGTAGCAAACTGGAAATAGACTGCGCCATAGACGAGGCCCCAGAAGATCCGTGACGGCCATGAGCGGGCAAACTTATCAAAAGCCTCCCACTGTGGCACCCCTTCGGTAAATCTCGGGTCCACCTTCATTTTTTTATTGGCTATCGCAGAATAGATGGTCTTTGTCTTCCACATCATATTCCAGATCGTTTCGTCATATGTGGGTGAATGGGGATCGTTCTCAGTATCGGCAAAGGCATGGTGCATTCTGTGCATGACACCGTATCCGTATGGGCTGAGGTAGTTGGACCCCTGGAAGATCCAGGTAAGCACAAAAAAGATCTTTTCCGTGGTCTTGCTCATGGTAAACGCACGATGCGACGCGTACCGGTGAAGGAAAAAAGTTTGGAAAAAGAGTGACAGGTACCAATGACCTACAAAAAAGAGCAAAATAACTTCCATGGGTTTACTACAGGTTTAAATTTTTGAACCGGCTTTAAACAACAAGCCGTTAGCACCTGTAAGACAATGGCCTACCGGTTTTGTGACAGAAAACGGAAAAATTTCAGGGATTTTTTTTCGCGAGGGCTTTTGTGATGTCCTGACGGAGGTGTGCGATCAGCTCAGCGGCATTATCCATGGTGCATGCCTTGTTAAAACTGTCGATCAGGGCGTCTTTTTTGGGCAAAATCACCTTATTGAAGTAATCTTTCTCCTCTTCTATCTTCTTTTTAGCGCGGCAGACAAGCTGGCGGCAATGCTCCTGTTTCTTGTCCAGAACCTGCTGAAGGCTCTTATAATCGAAGTCAAAGACCTCTTTGAGAAGGTATACGGCCCTTTCCAGCGGCTCGAGTTTGTGCTGAAGTAGCTGAAGTGCCTTATTTACCTCACCCTCTACGTCAATGGACGAGAAATCGGTCTCCCTGAATTTTTCTATGAACTCCG
This sequence comes from uncultured Chryseosolibacter sp., assembly GCA_966095595.1. Classification (GTDB taxonomy): domain Bacteria; phylum Bacteroidota; class Bacteroidia; order Cytophagales; family Cyclobacteriaceae; genus Chryseosolibacter. The sequence continues at coordinate 11,569 of CBHTUB010000073.1, forward strand.
GCCAGTGGAAATTCTCTATGTACTGCTCTTTCTTCCTTTTTATTGCATTCAGGTGGTTAATGCAATTATTGGTGACTGCCCTGATGAGGTAAGCCTTGGTATTCTGGATCTTCTCCTGTTCGGCGTTCAGCCACTTGATAAAAGTTTCCTGAACAATGTCTTCAGCATCCGCCTTGCACTTGAGGATTCTCATGGCGATGGCCTGAAGCGTCGGTTGGTAAAGAACGATTGTTTGTGCTGGTGTCAAAAGCGGAAATTTGAGGGGTGTAAGTTAAGGTTTTTATTGCAAAAAAAAATCCGCCGGTTTCAGGCTCCGGATCACTTTTCTCACGGACGGCAAAACGGCGAACAGTTAGTTAGTATCTGTTATTTGCAGACATCAGCCCCAACCCACTGTTCGGGCGTCAGCTTCTATTTTCAAAAACGGAGTGAGCGTCAACCAGCCTGCTGTTATTGCAGAGCTGAGGTTCTATTCCATTATCAGCAAGCTCTGCTCATGCAGCATATGGAGTCTGCACATCCTGTGTCCAACTTTCAGCTCTCCCCCGTCCTGTGTCCAACTTTCGGCTCTCCCCGTACGATTCTAACCTTCTTGCGTGGCAGCCCGACCAATGCATGCAGCAATCTTTGCCTCCAACGCAGATCAGCACAAAATCGCCTGCGGAAATTGCCAAAGATAACTACAACATTTAGAGACCATGAAAATTTTTGAACTGAACAGACAACCCATTGAACTAAAACTTGGTGACATCAGAAAAGCGACTTCAAATGATATATGCCAGCCGTCCGTATTGACACTTGAACACCAGGTGGAAAAAAATAAGGTACCGGTGGTGCCACTACCGGTCGTCGAGAGCTTTAAGGACGACATGCATGCCATAGAGTCAGGACAAGGCGTCGCAGGTAATTTTCCGGCGAAACACGCCGGTCTGTTTACTACCGGCGTTACTGGGGCATCGGCTGCTGTATTTGCTGTATTTCTGAAAGACACGGCTATCGGCGAGTTTTACTTCGGACATATCAAAGATCTGAATGATCTGCAGGAACAGGCCGTCAAGTATTTCCCAAAAACGATCGAAGAAAAAACAGTTGTAAAAGTCGTTGTCATGGGCGCCGACGAACTGATAGAAAAGTATGCAAGCACTCTGGCAAACGTGCTCGCTAAACTATACCCTGGCTCCAAACCGAATACGAACTCATGTATTCTCGAGTGGCGTGTCATCTGGGACACTTTTTGCGTGACACTGACGCCTGAAGGCCACTTACCCGCAGGCGTTTTTGGCCATTATCCGATGTCCGGCGCTGATGTACCCTCTACATCGTTAAAAGGTAAAGCGAACATCGATACGAATAAAGACCATCCGATATCCGCAGCAAGCAGAGATCAGTATTCCAGATCCGGATATGGGTCGTTCGATAAGACGAACATTAAAGAGCCTCCGTCGATTACTATTCCAATGAGCAGTAATTCACCGGCGCCCGGCTTCAGGAACATGCACCATTATGATAGCGTGAAAATCGAGCAAGGGACAAGTCATGGCGACAACGATGTAATTTACCTTGTAGCAGGACAGGACTCAGGAAAAATAGATACGTTAAAAGGGGAAAAGATCCCGATGGTTGCCAGGGCTGAAGACCTTAAAGGTCAGCAATTGGAATTGTGCCAGCGCGGACAGGTGTTCAGCGGTACACTGCCATTATCAAGGGCCGGTGTCTGTGCTGAAAATATACAGTCCGATGAATTTGTCATTTTCATGCTCGACCCTTCCGATGACGGCAAAACTTTTACACAATATCTTTTCACCCATATCAGCAAAAAAATCCGCAGCCGAGCCATCAAATCAGCAATAAAGGGATTCAAAAATCCATCAAAAGCGTCTATCGTCGTGATGGCGACCAATCACGATATCATCACCTGCAACTGGCCGGGGATTCAAGAAGATCTTGGAGAGAGCTTTGTCAACGCTCCGGTTATTTCGTGGGTGGCAAGGGAGAACAACATCGGACTCATTCTGAGCGGCAAAATTCCCAACAGGCCTGTCGGATCATATGGTCACCTTCCAAACGGAAGCTCCTTCGAATTCCTGGATGTTACGCTGTTTTCGGTCGATAATATCTACATCCCTGTCAAGTCTTCAGGATCATCAGGCCACTCCGCGAAGGAAAGCGCCATTGAATTGAAGGATGTCACTTTACTTCCGGCCGACAATAAGGTTGATACTTACATAGAGTTAGATGAGCAGATCAATCCAGTTTCCATGACAACCGGAGATCCTTACGAAGAGGTGATAAGCTTCGGATATCCGGAAATTATCCGTAACACCGATAAGCCCACAGATAACGTCTTAATCTTATATTATGACTCCTGTGATCTGCGCTTTTTTAGACAACCCTTAAATAATTACAGGGAATTTACGCTGGATGGCAGTTTGCGGGTAGCCACAAATTCATATTTACAAATGGCCGAAGGAATGCCCCCGGTATTTGGAGCCGGGCCTAAAAAGAGAAACATCAAAATGACAAAAGCCGCTAGCCTTACTCAAAAAAGAAATAATTGGATTCCTGTCCAAATGGAGTCTATTTACAGCCTGAGGCTTATTGAATTTATTATTAACGAATATTTTAAAGAAACTGAAGTGACCTATCCGATCATTGTCATTACATTCCTGAAAAAAAATGGTCAGTACACACATTTCAAGATCAGTCCCTTATTCCTCGAACACACGTTGGGGGGTAATAGAATAACCGGTTTTGGTAAAATAACCGGTATCAATAAATTATCTGTATTTGAGAAAGATGATCCTGACTTTGCCGGACAGACTTCAGAAATACTTGTTATCTGTCATCAGGATTCTCATGAATTGATATCAGAAGTGAACAAAAACTATCGGGAGGATATTATCAGAAACTTTAAAGAAGCTGCTTTTCTCAAAGCCAGGGTGGGACCTCCAGCTGTATTCTGGTTTACTGCACCATGTGTAAATTTCTGCTTTTCAGTTTCTGAACAAGAAATAGCATGGGGATTAGACTGGAGATTCCTGCAGCAAAGTATCATCTTAAGCAAACAACAACAGCCTCAAGAAAATATTGCGATAGTAATAGGTAATAAAAGAGGGTACGATTTTGCCGCAGACGCCCTTAAGGTGATCGGTCCAACAAGAAACTTTGATCTTCCTTTCGGCAACTATTCCGTCTGTGTTGATGCAGAGGATACTGAACCTCACAGTATCTTCAAAAACCTATTGAAAGAAATCCCATCAGTGGAAAGCGAAACCGAAAACGGGTGTCTGACGATTGTGAATGTAAACAAATTTGACCGGAACGGAAAAAATGGAGGCTCGCTGGCAGGTGATCTTGGCAAGGACAGTGCATTAGTTATCATCATACAACCATCCCGGCACAGATTTGATCCATCGCAGGGAAGATTGGCCGCAGTAGACTTTGAACACGTGCTGGTTTTCCACACCACAAAAACGGCGCTGCTCAGTCATCCGGACATTAAAAATCAAATATTAAGTTTTGTCACCCTTCCGGAAATCTGCTACGCGCTTCTGGTAACACCGGATGATGCTGGACAGCAAACAAAAACCTCCATAAAATTGCTGAAAGGCCTTTTTGACAAGGTTAACACGATACTGAAAGATGCAGGACGTGCCACTATTTCGAACAACAGGGCCACGATTTTCCTTCCACCGTATCTTAAATTTTGTATGACCTTAACATGCGCCTTAGTAAAGAAAAGAGCGGTCGTTGGTACTTTTGGCGTTTGGCCGATGACTGCTGAGAAGGGAGACCACGATAAATGTAGTGTTATGTAGCATGTCATTCATATTGTTTTAACGCAATAAGTTTTGTTAAATGTAAGACACACCTGCATTTTTGCCGGGTGTGTCTTTTTTAATTGCAAATACTCCAGCCGCTAGTTAAGTTAGGTCAATGGTCAGGATGATGCTGAAGCAGAAGTCAAATGCAGTACCTGACTAATTCAATGGATAGAAATTGCCAAACATAACTACAACATTTAGACACTGTAAACACCTTCGCCAATCATGACCGATTGATTTAATACCAACTCGTGCGCGCAGTACACTTAAGATAAAGCAATAGCTTCAATCATGTAGTCACGCCTTCATATAGGCGTATACTTGCGCTACACATGTAACACGCCGGTATTCAATTACCGGCGTGTCTTTGTATTTTAACAGGATGTATCAAGATGAATAATGTCCCTAATTTCGGACCACAACTAATTTATCATTTATACTGACCCATGACTACTCACAGCTAGCTCGCCCAGGCCTTTCCGTTACCGGCTTCACTCAATGGTATACAGCCCTTATAGGCGCCCGGCACTGCCTCATATTGAAGTACCTTGGTGGCTCCAACTTCCGAGGTAAAATATCCGAGCATGGTAAGTTCCTTCATCATGAGAATGAATGGCCTCGGTGGCGCTGGCTGCGAGGCGTTTTCAGCACTCACCGCTGCATCGTGTGTTTTCTTCACATACTCAAGCTGCTGGCCTTCTTCCAGATCCAGAAAGGCGTCGCCGTAAGCCTCGTTGGCCTCTTCGTCAAATGCTTTAAGTCCCGAGAGGAATCTGTCCTGATCCTCTTTGCTGTAGCAATCCTTGATGACAAGATCGATGAATGACGGTACGCCTACTTCTTTCGCACCCGGCGTATCTGTTTTTGGAATGATGATCCCGGCAACCTGTGTAACAATCGCTGCCTGGTCGGTCGATAAAAATGCAGGCTTCCAGTCCACGGAAGGTTCTGCCTTGCATCCCTTGAGGATGCTGCTGATGGCCGGGGCGGAAATTACTCCACCCATGATCCATGCTGTTCTTCTTAGTGCTTCTCTGCGATCCATATTGATGTTCGATTGCTTGCGTTAGAGATTCGATTTTTTCAGTTCACTTACCGCGTAGTCCACCGCGCGGGCAGTGAGCGCCATATAGGTAAGC
>CBHTUB010000074.1:0-16461 GCA_966095595.1 uncultured Chryseosolibacter sp.
AGTCGTCGGCGTCGAAGTAGCCGGAGCCGATCTGCTTTTCAAGGATCGTGACCTGTTCACTGACATTGTTATAAACTTCTCCTGCAAGCTTTTGCAATTCGCGGCTGATGACAAGATCCACGACAGCGCGATACCTTTCCTTCAGTGCATCCTGCAAGATGAGCTCACGTTCCATCGAAAGTATATTCCGGTACGAACGGAAGTACTCATTCGTGCGCCTCACCTCCCAGGGGTTTGAGGGCGTGACCCTCACGGCATACTCTTGCTGGGTAGGCTCGAGCTCGCGATTCTGTGTACGCAGCTCGAGTCTCTGTATCGGCGAAAGCTTCCAGGGCCTGTCGCCGAGATACGTGAGCGACTGATCATATTGCTGGAGTCTCACGTCATTCCGTGCTGTCCTTAAAAAGTCGCGAATCGATTGCTGCGCATGAAGCTGCAGGCTGATGATGGCCAATAAAAGGCTGAGGCGAATCATCTGACCAGAACTTTCTCACCTGTTGCCAGGTCGTTATCCTCCGCGATGTCGATGAACACTTCCCGACCGAATGCTTTTACTGCCGTACCCTTCTGGAGGATCTCGGGTAACTGAACAACGGCGCCAAAACCAACAACCTTTCCCTCGACGATCACATCTCTCCTGCCATAGGAGCTGACGTGAACTGAAGCACCTACCTGAAGGTTATTTTTTTCGCCGATCTGATAAGCCACCACGGTTGCGGGGTGTATGGCGTCTATTGAGACAAGAGGTGTGAACGCTTCGACTTGTTCGCCCTTGCGAACGTAGATATTCTCTATAACACCATCTTCAGTGGCGTATTTACTCAACGCTGCCCGTTCCTTCCTGATCAAGGCGAGCTCCTCTTCAAGAAGCTTGATCTGGTTTTGCAGTAGCTTTTCGTCGAGATCACGTTGCTGGAGCTGATCTCCGATCTTGATCTGAATGCTTTCCGACTGCTTGTCCCTCTGTTTCTTCAGTGAGCGTAATTTCAATTCGGAAGAATTCAGCTCCGTCGACGAAGTATCCTTTGCAAACTGCCGTGTTAACGACTTGTTCAGCTTGATCTCATTTTCAAGTTGGGCGATCTCGCTCTCCAGGGTTTCGATCTCCAGTGCACGTTCAGCTTTAAGGAGCTCGATGGCGGAGGTATGTCTTTTCATTTTCTCCTCCTTCTCCGACTTCAGTACACCGATGCGGCCATTCATTTTTTCGATCTCGAGTTCGAGTGCAGCGCTTGAGAGCTCCACGAGAAGATCGCCTTTCTTCACCTGTTGGCCCGGCACAACTCCGATCGAGGTGACCAGCGAAGGTTTTTCGGCATTCACCTTGAATTCCCTGGCATAGGTAACACCCACCGTTGTAAATCGCGAGCCTTTAAAAAAACGAAAACTGACAAATAACATTGCCAGGAAGAGAAAAGCGATCAGTATATAAAACCAGTTCAGTCTCATCGCTATTGTGATACGTTGGGTTCGTTGCTTTGGATCTGGAGCTGCACCACGCCGGTCACCTCGCGTAATGCATTCATGAGCTCCACCGATGTAACCGATTTCTTCAGGCTCAGCGCATAGTCGTAACGGTAAGCTTTAGCCTTGGTCAGCTGCGTATTTGTTTGTCTGAAGCCCTGGCAATGCTGCTGCAGTACTTCCGTCAATCGTTCTCCGTTGAATCCCTCCTCGAGCGTTATCGTCAGGCGGAGGGGATATGAAAGACTTCTGAATGACGAAAAATGCAACAGAAATGCTACGGCGCAAAACAACAGCGTACCGGCAAATGAAATTGTGAAACCGTATACCCCGATCGCTAGCCCGGTGCTCAGCGCTGCAAAGAGAAACAGCACGTCGCGTGGGTCATCGATACGTGTTCTGAACCTGATGATCGCCATTGCGCCAAACACGCCGAGACCTCGCGCAAGACTATCCCCGATCGCCATCATCACCATGGTCGTAACGATAGCTCCAAGGATCAAAGCCTGAAAAAAATTCTTTGGATAGGGTTCCGAAATGAAAGTGAGCCGGTGCGTTATCGCAATGATGGATGAAAGCAAAAAAGCCCAAACGAAGGAATACACAACATTGATCAACTGGTTGTATTCCGGCACCGGGCCATCGGGAAACAGTTCAAACATATCCGAAGTTACGCCTTAAATCATTTATATTCTATCGTTACTCGTTCGACGCTCCCGGCGTGGGCTGTGGCAGTGTTGCCCAGATTGCACCGCCATCCTGCGTCAGACCTGATGAGATATTTTCCGTTTGCGCGCCAAGCGTGCGCTCGTCAACTGTTCGGCCGTCGATAAAATAAAGACCGATCGTCTCTCCCGCACCGCTAAGCTGGAAGTTCAGGTGAAGATCGCCCTGGCTGCCATCTTCATCTGCCCATAGGATGATAAAGCCTCCCGCTGCAATTGTGGTTGCCGATGGGTTGCCTGTCGGGATCTTGTTCTTGAAGGGATCGGCCGGGTCATCCGATAAATACATTCCACCGATGTCTACCGGCTCGGCTCCTGCATTGTACACTTCGATCCAATCGTCAAATTCCTCAACCGTTCCGTCATTGTCAGGGCAGCAATTTCCGTTTATGGCCAGCACCTCATTTATATAGAGATCTGGCAGTGTTGCCGTGCTGACAGTATACTCATAGATATCTGCGGGGGCATCAAACGGACTGAGTGTTTTTACATCACCGTCGGTTTTCGCTTCCAGATAGTACTCGATATGGGCATTTTCGAATGCGGGGATCACTGCTGAGTAGATCGCACCTGCAGCGTTGCTCATGACCACTGACGTAAATGCCCCGCCATCTACGCGATAAAAGAGCGTAACTGACGCGATAGAGCTTCCCGTATTTGCAGTGACGGTAGCTGAGATCGTTGCCTGTGAATTAGCGGGTACGATAAGCGGTTGCCTTGAAACATCAGCAATCAGAGGTGCTACTTCTTCGCCATTGCTCGCGCCACGTGTGCTTGCACCAGATGTCCGGAAGTTCGCCGAACCATCGGGATATCTGCCGTAGCTTTCGCCAGCGTTCATGGCAGGAAAGGCAACCTGGTCGATCACCTGGGAACCGGAGTTTTCAAGTGTGATCGTTTCACCTCCCGACGACAGCTTAAAATTGGTATTCAATCCGACACCCGTATCATCGCAGACCAGCACAACAAACCCTTTTCCCGCGATCGAAATACCGGACGGGAGTGAGTACTTCACTCCACTGTCGTCGTAGATCTTGTATCCACTCAGATCCCTTGCATCATCCGATTCATTATAAAGCTCGATCCAATCTTCGCCGGAAGAAGCGTAGATTTCGTTGATATAAATGCCTTCGTTTATTATGACCACAGGGTCATCGTCTTTGGAACATGCCACAAGGGATATTACAAGCAGTGCACGCCAGGCCACACCTTTCAGTTTCATCACAATCATCCTTTAGATATATTAGTTGAAAAATACGCCGAAAATCATCAGAAATAAAATCCAGATTTTGAAGAAGTGCAGAAAATGGCTGTCAATCGTGTTGCTGACTGTGATTTGCCCGTACGTTAACGCGACGCACATGCGATCGGCCGACATCATAGTGGAACGTGTCTGCGGAACACTCAGCTATGACATTACCATCATCGCATACCTGAATTCCCTTTCGTCCACGATGTTTGGAACGGGAAGCAGGATCTTTTTCGGCGATGGAACTTCATTCGTTGTCCCCCAAACCCCGTCCACACCACGGCCAGACCTCGGAACGAACGTTAGTGTCGCCATGTTCAAAATACGTCATACGTATTCCACAACCGGAAGCTTTCAGGTCACCTATGTTGAGCGGGACCGAAGCACCGGGGTACTGAACATTGCCAATTCACACGACGTTGCCTATGTAAGCATGATCACTATTGCTGTCGACAACATACACGGTTGCAATAGGCTCCCCGTTCTGCAGGTAGTGCCACTCGACCGTGCCTGCTCCGGTAAGATATTTTTCCATAACCCCGGCGCATTCGATGCTGACGGAGACAGCCTTTCCTATGAGATCACGACTCCCGCCACCGCAGACCTCGACGGAAACTTCCTGCCGATACAATATGATGCTCCCAACGCATCCCGTTTCTACATAGATCCCACGAAAGGTAACGAAGCGGGCAATGCCCCTGCAACGTTCGGGATAGACGCACTGTCGGGACTGCTAACATGGGATGCTCCCGGCGCGGTAGGAGAATACAATATCGCCTTCAAGATCGTCGAATGGCGAAAAGAGACCGATGGCACCTACACAAAGCTCAGCACAACGGTACGTGACATGCAGATCATCGTCGAATCCTGCAACAACGAACGTCCGGGCCTAAACCTCAGTACACAGATATGCGTACTGCCGGGAACGCCTGTGAACGAAGTGATCGAAGGATTGGATCCTGATGGACATGATGTGAAGATCGAAGTCTTTACCGAGCTGCTGGACCTTACTGATAACCCTGCCGGCTTCCAGCCGACTCCCCCGGAGTTTCGACCCTTGCCGGCCGAGGCATTTTTTCAATGGACACCTTCGTGCGCTGATGTGCGGCAGCAACCCTACCAGGTCGTATTCAAGATAACAGACAATCCACCCGACGGGCCGAGGCTCGTGAGCTTTGCAACCATGAATATCCGTGTTCAGGCTCCACCACCCGTTTTTCTCGCTACCCTCGATGTGGTGAGACATCACGGCGTACTGGACCTGCAAGACTTTGCGTGTCCAAATGCAACTGCCTATCAGATCTGGAGAAAAGTTGGAAGCTTTCCCTATTCAGGGATATGTCAGACGGGGATACCACGAAATTCCGGTTATCAGCTCATAGACGAGGCCGACATCGACACACAAACTTTTACCGACACCAATTTCGGACTCGGCCTGGTAGCCGGAGCAAAATATTGTTACCGCGTGGTAGCAAAGATCGGTGATACGAAAAGCCGGGTATCGGAAGAACATTGCATCGGTCCGGTACAACGCGACGCACCCGTCATCACCCATGTGTCCGTAGAAGAAACGTCGAATGAAGGAAGCGTTCGTGTAAGCTGGCGATCACCGTTCGACATTAACACAACGCAGTTTCCCGAGCCGTATCAATACCATATTTACCGTGCGGATGATTTTATCGGAGAGCAAGCCATCACAAAACGCGGCATGACTACCGATACTACTTTCCTTGAGACCCCGCTGAACCTTGAAGATTCTGTTTTCAACTACAGGATCGTTCTCTACTCGAAACCCGCGCTTTCCGATGAATACGTTCCCGTAGATACGTCCGCAGCCGCATCTACCGTGAAGCTAAGTGCGATCGCAGCCGAAAATTCCATCACGCTACATTGGCGCGATAGTGTTCCGTGGTCGAATGTCGTACCCGAACGTCCGTATCATGTGATCTACCGAAGTGAAGGACTTGTTTCCGGTGACAAAGACCTGACGTTCATCGACAGTGTTCAGATCGTGGACAATGGATTCTCCTACGTCGATGAAGGCATCGATCCCAACAAACTGTATTCATACAAGATCGAAACACGCGGGACGTACGGAAATCCGGCGATCGCCCTTCAGAAAAACTTTTCCCAACGCGTAAGCCTCTACCCACTCAATACTCTGAAACCCTGTATACCTCTTGTCGAGATCGATGCGCTGGATTGCACAAACTTCATTGGTGAATTCGGATGCTCACCATCGGGGCTTGAAAATAAATTGACGTGGACACTGGATGAATCATCGCCATGCCGTATCGACGTCGACTATTACAACATCTACGGCCTCGCACCGGGAGACACGACAAAGGTATTTTTGCAAAAATCGATCTTTCCCTTGTTTACGGAATCCAACCTGACATCCGTAGCAAAATGTTATCGCGTTTCCGTGGTTGACAAATCCGGGCAGGAGAGCAAGCTCAGTGAGATCGTGTGCAACGATAACTGTCCTTACTACAGCTTGCCCAATGTCTTTACACGGAACGGCGACGAATTCAACGAGACGTTCTCGTCCCGTTTCCCTGACGACGGGTGTCCGAGGTTTGTAAAAGCCGTCGATCTGATCGTTTATAACCGCTGGGGCAAAGTCGTGTACCGCTACAACTCTTCGGAAACAAACTCTATTTATATAGATTGGAATGGCGACGGCCAGGACGGGAAACCACTGACCACGGGAATCTATTATTATGTGGCCAACGTCACGTTCGATGTTTCGGACCCTCTGAAAAGGCAACAGGAAATTCGAAGCTGGCTCCACCTCGTGCGCTAAAAAGTCGTTTTTATAACAGTTCAAATTTTTGTAATTTTAACCATATCAGTTAAAACCGAGGGATATGGAAACGCTGGAGCTCAGGGCTGAACACAAATACATAGAAGTTGCGGATCGTATTGAAACGCTGATAGAAAAGAGGGTTCTGAAAGTGGGTGACAAGCTTCTTTCAGTTCGCGCGTTAAGCAAGGAACAGGGGATCAGTTTAAGCACGGCCTTCCAAGCTTATTACCTCCTCGAATCGAAGGGGCTCATAGAAGCGAGACCCCAATCTGGATACTACGTCAAGTTCTCTCCTGAACATATTCTCGATCTCCCACGCACCTGCGAGCCACCGGATGATGCCATTCCTGTGAGCGTTGACGAGATGATCAACTCTGTTTACGTAGACCTCAACTCTGCGAAGCTCATGAATTTTTCGATGGGCGCGCCGGCGATAGAGCTGTTGCCTACTGCCAAGTTGAACAAGGCAGTGATGCACGTGCTGCGCGAATCAAAAACAAGTTGCCTGCATTACGAACATATCCAGGGTAACCCGGCGCTGCGCAAACAGATCGCGAGGCAGGCGTTCAATTGGGGAGGCGCACCGAGTGAAGATGACATCATCGTGACAGCGGGCGCCGTGGAGGCGATGTCACTGTGCATCAAGGCGATCACCAAGCCGGGAGATGCCATTGCGATCGAAAGCCCAACTTACTTCGCCATCTTCCAGATCATGGAGAGCCATGGACTCAAAGTGGTAGAAATTCCTACAAGTCCTGTCAGCGGTGTCGATCTCGACTATCTCGAAAAAGCGATCCCGAAGTTCGACATCAAGGCATGTCTCTTTGTCAATAACTTCAACAACCCGCTTGGCAGCTGTATGCCGGACGAAAATAAAAAACGTCTCGTCGATATGCTTGCAAAGAAAGAGATCCCCCTGATCGAGGATGATATCTATGGTGAGTTGTACTTTGGAAAGACACGCCCGAAGACATGCAAGACATTTGATAAAAAAGGGCTTGTGCTGCATTGCGCATCTTTTTCTAAATCCCTCGCGCCCGGATACAGGATCGGCTATACTATGCCCGGACGGTTCAAGGAGAAAGTTTTGAAACTGAAACGTATGCATACAGTGTCGACCAATACGCTGACACAAGCTGCCGTTGCCGATTTTCTCAGCAAGGGCAGATACGAGCTTCACCTCCGCCACCTGAGGAAAGCGCTGCATACACAATCACTGCGTTACCTCCAGGCGGCATCGGAATTCTTCCCGGAAGATACCTGCATGACCCGCCCTCAGGGTGGATTTACTTTGTGGGTGGAGATGAACAAACGCATCAACGCCTATAAGTTTCATAAGCGCGCGCTTAAACATAACATCGGGATTGCTCCTGGTCAGATCTTTTCTTCCCAGGGAAGATTTGAAAACTGCCTGCGCATCAGCTACGGTCAACCGTACAGCAACAAGATCGAGCAGGGAATTCAGATATTGGGAAAATTGATGAAGGAATACCGGTGATCAGACCCCAAGGTCCTGTCCGTCGGCAATGATGAGGAGAAGCTCTTTCACCTCCTCCGCCTTTGCGTGTTCGCCCATTTTATCGAACGACATGATCAGGTTGCGGAATACGCGACGGATGATCTCGAGGTTGGAGCAGGGATCGAAGAAACTTGTCTGCGGCGCCAGGTGCAGCTCGCTGATATAATTCTCGATATCCTGTCTGGAAAAGATCAATCCCTTATTGAATGCATTGATGTAGAACTGCGTGTGCCTGTCGTCCTTGTAGGTCAGTACGAACAGGTTCGGAAGGTTTACACCGTATATCGGCAGCTTCAGCTTTTGAGCTACAAGCATGTAAAGCACACAGAGCGTGATCGGATTTCCCTTGTGCGTCTCCAGCACAACGTTGATCATCGAGTTGCCCGGTGAATGAAAGTTCTTGGTGTTCGCGCCGAACTTCAGCTTGTTGAACATCACGCTGTTGATCAGCTTTACCTGGTCGAACGGATAAAGGTCGGGTTTGAACTCGAGCCAGGTCTCGTAATATAGTTGTTCGAGCTCTTGCTTCAACTTGATGAGCTCGAGATCGGGGTATTGGTAGGTCGCCACAAGCCACATTCCCGTGAGGAGATCCTGTTCTTCGCTCTCGTACCATTTTTTGAGGCGCTCTTTCAGCAGCTCGTACTGAAGGGTATGAATCAGGTCTTCGATCTTGCGCTGGACCTGGGAATTGAAATTTGCTTCCCATTCCTGTTCGAGAAACGGAATGACGCTGGTTCCGAGTGACAGGATCTTTTCCTGCACGTGAGAAACGATTTGATCATCCTCATCATCCAGTAGAGAAACCAGCGCTTTGAACTCTTTTGATTCCATTCCCTCCATACACAAATATATATGCCAGCAATGTAGGAATTTTCTTCAATCCAAAACCAGCCGAATGAATTACGTCTGGATCACGCCTACATTGAATTTTTCGATGGGTGCATGGTCGGCAGCCTCGATGCCGGTAGAGATAACTTTCCTGGTTTGCAGCGGATCGATCACACCATCGATCCACAAACGTGAAGCAGCGTAGTATGGACTCAATTGTTCGTTATAGCGATCGGTGATCTCCTTCAGCAACGCCTCTTCCTCTTCTTTTGTAATGGTCTGACCCTGCGCCTTGAGCGTATTCACGCGGATCTGCAATAACGTTTTGGCAGCTGACGCCCCGCTCATCACGGCAAGCTGAGACGTAGGCCATGCATAGATCAGACGGGGATCATAGGCTTTTCCGCACATCGCATAATTTCCTGCCCCATATGAATTGCCGATGATGATCGTGAACTTGGGAACGGTTGAATTCGCCATCGCGTTTACCATTTTGGCGCCGTCCTTGATGATACCACCGTGCTCTGCCTTGCTTCCCACCATGAATCCACTCACATCCTGCAAAAACACCAGGGGAATTTTTCGCTGATTGCAGTTCATGATAAAACGTGCCGCCTTGTCGGCTGAATCGGAATAGATCACGCCGCCCATCTGCATCTCGCCTTTTTTCGTCTTCACCACCTTGCGCTGGTTTGCAATAATACCCACCGCCCAGCCATCGATGCGCGCTGTTCCGCAGACCAGGGACTTTCCGTAAAGCGCCTTGTATTCGTCGAACTCGGAATCGTCGACCAGTCTTTTGATCACTTCCATCATGTCGTAGGGTTTAGCCCTGTCCGATGGAAAAATTCCGTAGATGTCTTCCTGTTTTTCTTTTGGAAGTTTCGGTGCTACGCGGTTGAAGCCTGTACGGGGCTCCTCGCCGAACTTGCTGAACAATGACTTGATATAATCGAGGCACGCCTGATCGTTGGGAAATTTATTGTCAGTAACGCCCGATATCTCGCAATGTGTGGTTGCGCCGCCAAGTGTTTCGTTGTCGATGTCCTCGCCGATGGCTGCCTTCACCAGATAAGAGCCGGCCAGAAAGATCGATCCTGTCTTGTCGACGATCATGGCTTCGTCCGACATGATCGGAAGATATGCGCCGCCGGCCACGCAGCTGCCCATGATCGCAGCGATCTGTATGATCCCCATCGCCGACATTTTCGCGTTGTTCCTGAACTGCCTTCCGAAATGCTCCTTGTCAGGAAATATCTCATCCTGCATGGGCAGGAAAACTCCCGCGCTGTCAACGAGATAAATGATGGGCAGACGATTTTCCATAGCAATCTCCTGGGCGCGTAGATTTTTTTTGGCGGTTATCGGAAACCATGCACCTGCCTTAACGGTGGCATCATTCGCCACAATCACACACTGACGTCCCTGAACATGACCGATACCCGTCACTACTCCGCCAGAAGGACAACCTCCCACTTCCCTATACATGCCATCACCTGCGAAAAGGCCTATTTCAAGAAAGTCCGAATTTTTGTCGATGAGATAATCGATACGCTCACGGGCTGTCAGCTTTCCTTTTTGATGCTGTTCCTCAATTTTCTTTTCGCCCCCGCCCAGCTTCGTTTTCTTCTCCTTCGATCGTAACTGAAATACGAGTTGTTTGAACTGATCTTCGTTCCTGTTGAATTCAATATCGGCTTTTACCATGGTCGAAAATTACATAAAAAGTTCAGTGCGCTGCTTACGGGTGTTAGCCTGATTGAAATTTTTTTGACTCGTCGCCGAGAATGGCTTCAAGCTGCACGCTTCAGGCTACAGGCATTTGCGCCTTTCCTTTTGTGGAACTCTGTGTGCATTCCTCTGTGATTCTCTGTGTCCCTGGATTTAATGACCCGCGACATCGCAAAAACAGCACCGTCCGGTGAAACTTATTGCTTCTTCTCCTTCTTCTGCTCTTCCAGTTCCTTTTCTATCTTCTTGCGGCTCTTGCCGAAAGGGGCCATGAAGTGTCTCGGGTTGGAATTGAGGTGGTTGGCCAACGAATCGAGGTTATTTAGCAACTGATTCAGGTTGACGTAGAGTGAATCCTCCGTCATTAACTTGCTGACCGTATTGTCACCACTGTTCAATTTCGCCAGGGTTTCGTTGAGTTTTGTCAGTGACTGTTGGGCTTTGGTCATCGTACCGGCGATCTGGATCCTTTTCAGGGAGTCAGACAACGTGCGGAAATTTTGAAGTGTCGGCTTGAGCTCTGCCAGGGTATTGTTAAGATTTGCTCCCACTGTCTGAAACGTACCGGAAAGCTCACCCACGTTTCCTTTCACCGATGATATCGTGCTATTGAGGAGCTTGGGCGTTGATCTCAGGTCCGTCAGGATATAGTTGATCTGAACGGCGCTGTGGTTCAGCGTATCGAGCATGTTGTTGATCTTCTGCAGGGTAGTCTGAAGGTTGGCGGCAACCGGCTCGGCATTTTCGGTGATCAGCTCGGCAAGTCCCTTTGCCACGTCTGATTTGATCGTATCCTTTTCTTCAAGGAGGGTCCCTTCGTTACCGATCACGAGTTGGATAAATCTGCCTCCGAGCAACTCTCCGTTCAGTACGGCCACAGAATTACGGGGAACCTTGATCTTTGAGTCGATGGACAGCTCGACAATGACACGATTTTTATTCTGCTGAATGGTGATGTCGCTTACACGGCCAACGGAATAACCATTGAGATAGATCAGGTTAGACTCCGTGAGCTTATCCACGTTTTTATAGATCGCGTAGTACTTGTTATCGGATGAGAAGAAGTCGATGCCTTTGAGAAAATTGAATCCAAAGTACAATAGCACAATGGATACGATCATGAATAATCCTACCTTAACTTCTTTGGAAACTTTCATTTGAATCGATTAAACCTCCTGCGGGATCCGCATTTAGGGGCTCAATTTAGAGATTCTACTTCACTTTTGTATTCCTTGAATGCGCGATATATGCCTGAAGCCAGAAGATTCTGACCCTCTTCGGCTGCGAGGAATTGCTCTTCAGTGGGTTGTGACAGGAAACCGGTCTCGATAAGAACGCTTGGCATGGTGGTTCGCCACAATACGACAAAGCCGGCCTGCTTCACTCCCCTGCTCGACCTGCCTACCCTGTTCTTGAACTGCTCTTCCACTTTCGCCGCAAACATCAGGCTGCTCTCCTGGTACGCGCTCTGCGTCAGTGAAAATAATATATAGGACTCAGGACTGTTGTCAAAACCTTCATACCGCTCCTGATAGTTCTCGTCCATCAGGATCACGGCGTTCTCGCGTTTGGCCACCTCAAAGTTGCTTTCGTCCTTGTGCAGGCCCATCACATACGTCTCAGTGCCCATGGCCTTGCTTCCGGGCAATGAATTGGCGTGGATACAGATAAAGAGATCGGCTTTGTTCTTATTCGCGATGGCCGCGCGTTCATCGAGCGCCAGGTACTTGTCGGTCTTTCTCGTATAGATCACCTTGACATCGGGGAAGTTCTTCTCGATGTAGTTGCCCACCTTCAGGGCGATCTTGAGGGCAACATCTTTCTCACGGGTCTTCTTTCCCAAAGTCCCCGGATCGTGGCCTCCGTGACCGGCATCGATCACGACAACATCTACCTTGAACTCAGGTTCGATGCAGGTGCTGGAAGAGTTTAGCAAGGTTATTGCTGCAAGAAGCAACGATATTCCAATATTCCTCACAGGCTGTGCGATGTTCAAACTATTTGCAATAACTTTACGCAAAATTGTGAATTTTTTAGTTAAAGCTAAAGGTCTCATCTTCATTTTAGGACTCGTGCGGCAAACTTCTGTTCTTGTTTTACTCTTATTACTACTTGCGGCTACGTCCTCAACCTTCGGACAGGTTGAACCTCGTGTGAAAACACCTCCCGGTGACCTTCCGATAAAAAATGATACCAGCCGCTTTAATTCCACAGATTCACTCGGTTTGGTGGCAGCAGATTCCCTTAAACCGGATTCTGTGAAAGCTCCCCCACCAAAGGGCGATGTAGAAACTACTATCAACTATACTGCCAGAGATTCAATCCGGGCAAGCATGGACAACAAGATGATCTGGCTTTTCGGAGAAGCAAAGATCACCTACGGCACCATCGAGGTGGAAGCAGAAGAAATCACCATCGACTACGCCAACAATACCATTACCGCCCAGGGTGTCAAGGATTCGCTCGGCAACCGGATAGGCTATCCCATCTTTAAAAACGGATCGGAGTTGTACGAGACCAAGGGCATCATCTACAACTTCAAGAACCGCCGGGCCAAGATCACTGAAGTCGTCACGACCCAGGGCGAAGGTTTCCTCCATAGCAAGACCGCTTTTAAAAACGAAAAGAACGAGATCTTTAGTGTGAACAACAGCTACACAACGTGTAACCTGCCCGATCCGCACTTCCGTATTCGCTCGACCAAGACGAAAGCAATCCCCAACGACAAGATCGTGTCGGGACCGTTCTACCTGGAGTTCAACGACATCCCGCTACCGGCCGGTTTTCTCTTCGGAATGTTTCCGGCACAGCGCGAAAGCAAGTCAGGTATTATTTTTCCTTCGTATGGCGAGGAACGCCTTCGCGGCTTTAACCTCAGGAATGGCGGCTATTTCTTCGATATCAGCGAGTATATGAAACTCGCGGTGACAGGCGATCTCTACTCGAAAGGAAGTCACGCGCTCTATGCGAACTCAAACTACATGAAACGGTATGCCTACACGGGATCGTTCAACTTCAGCTATTCGAAAAACAAGAACTCCGACAAGATCGAAGACAAAAGCTTTACGAACGACTTCCGCCTGACCTGGAGCCATAGCCCGCAGTCAAAAGGTACGGGACGGTTTTCAGCTTCGGTAAATGCCGCCACCTCCACGTTCAACAAGAACAACAACATGAACTATGGAGGCGCGGCCGATGTCAACAGCAACAGGCTCAGCAACATCACGTCGAAGCTGAGCTCGAACGTCTCGTACAGTAAGAAATTTGCCGGCACACCGTTCTCGCTCGGTATCAACATGACGCATAATCAGGATCTGCAGACGCGACTGGTCGACCTGCCGCTCCCGAACATCACGCTGAACATGACCAACCTGTATCCGTTCCAGAGAAAGACTTCGTCAGGTCCCCTGGATAATTTCTCGATCGGATATTCGATGGCCGCTACCAACAGGATCACCAACCAGGTCACCAAAGACAGCATTTGGGCTTTCAACCTGGAAAACCTGCCGTTCTTTTTCCGGCGCGCCAAAAAGGGTATCCGCCATAGCATTCCGATCTCGTACTCATTCAAGGCTCTGAAATATTTTACCGTATCGCCTTCCATCAGCTACGATGAAAGATGGTACTTCGAAAAGCTGAATTACACCCAAACTATCCCGACATACGAGCAGGTGCGCGATACTATCCGCCAATTTAACCGCATCGCGAACTACAGCTTCTCGACCGGTGTAACGACGCGTATTTACGGGATGTACTTTTTCAAGAATCCCAAGAGCCGCG
This sequence comes from uncultured Chryseosolibacter sp., assembly GCA_966095595.1. GTDB lineage: Bacteria > Bacteroidota > Bacteroidia > Cytophagales > Cyclobacteriaceae > Chryseosolibacter. Next base: position 14,109 of record CBHTUB010000074.1, read on the forward strand.
TGAAGGCAATTCGCCACGTTATCAATCCCACGATCTCCTTTGGACTCACGCCGGACTTTACCAGGAATAACAATTACTTCCAGAAGGTTGAATTGCCCAATGGCAAGCCGCTTAGTGATACGACAACGATCACACCCGGTACCATCAGTTATCTTTCGCGACATGACGGTTTTGCGTACCAGGGATCAACCCAGGGAAGGTCCGGTTCGATCGGATTCGGTATCGGTAACAATGTGGAGATGAAGGTCAAATCGGAAAAAGACACCGTCGAGCGAAAGGTCATGCTGCTCAATAACCTGTCGATCAACTCGAGCTATAACATGGTGTTGGATTCGTTCAAGCTCGCGCCGTTCAATATGGCGGCGAACACGAGCATCATGGACAACCTGATCAACATCAATGTCTCGGCATCATTGGACCCCTATAGCTACGTCAAAACAAGCACGACGAATGCAGAAACCGGGGTAACTACAACAGGTGAAAGAAGAACACGATACTATGCGTGGAAGGCCGGTCAGTTGGGGAGGATCACCAGCGCCAACCTGGCGATCAACACAAACCTGAATCCGAAGATGAGAGAGAAAGGCCAGGAGACACGGGAAAAAGTTGCCAATTCGGACATACCCGACGCAGCCAAGCAGGAGATCATCAAGAACCCGGATGTTTACCTCGATTTCGACATCCCATGGAGCGCCAATCTTGCGTATAGCCTCAGCTACAACCACAGCTCGCCTGGCCGTAAACCCACCGTTGTGCAGGCACTCCAGGCTTCCGGAGATCTCTCCGTCTCGGAAAAATGGAAGATCACCTATTCAACGGGGTATGACTTCAAGGCAAAAAAATTTACACAGACCAACCTGGGTATCTCACGGGAGTTGCACTGCTGGCAGATGAATCTCAACTGGGTTCCCTTCGGAAGATTCACTTCGTACAATTTCACAATAGCCGTGAAGGCCGCCGTGTTGCAGGATCTCAAGCTCGAAAGAAGAAAACCTTTCTTCGACAACCTCTGATCGCACCACCCACATTGTGTTAGTAGTTTGCTCGCGATTTCACGAAACATTCACCCTTTCCTGGTGTAACCCTTCTGAATTGCTCCAAAAAGGCAGTTTAGTAGCCGCCGCAAAATCCATCATTATACGTCTTTAATGCCGCTTTGAGTCGCGGTAGCTTTTATGACAAATCCAGTCGTCATGAGAGCCACGTACATATTAGCCGCGTATTGCTGTGCGCTGCTTACCTTCAAAGCCCAGTCAAAACCCGCCGCCGGATTCAACCTCCCCGATTCACTTGCAGAGCTTACGATGAGTTTTTCCACGCGCGGCAATCTGATCGTCGTTCCCGTGGTGATCAACAAGTCTATCAACGTCAATTTGATCCTCGACACGGGCTGCCGAAACCTCGTTTTGTTCGGAAAGCAGTTCACAGCACTGCTGGAAACACTTCCTGATAAGGTCATCTCGTTCTCGGGACTGGGCCAAGGCAAGCCGGTGACGGGCAAACTCTCGGTAAACAATCTGGTAGAGATCAGCTCAATCACGGGCGAGCATTTGCCCATCGTTGTGGTCGACGATAAAAACGTCTTTCGTCAATATCGGAACATCCACGGCATTATCGGGTACGATCTGTTCCTGAAATTTGAAATAGAGATCAACTTTAAGTTAAAGGAGATGAAGTTCCGCCCGGCGCTGACGGCCCGCCCACGCGACAACTTCAATACGGTCCGGCTGAACATTGTGGATTCCAAGCCATTCATGGAGAGCTCGGTCACCGTCAACAATCAAAGATCTGCATTTGAACTGATGATCGACACCGGCTCCGCCCTGGGCCTGATCCTTAGAATGTCGTCGCTTAAAGATCCAGGTGTAGAGAGGTCCGTGATCGGCGTAGGCCTGAACGGAAATATCGCCGGCTATGTGTTCGATGCGGGTACCGTCAACGTTGATGATCTTGTGATGAAGAACATAACGGCGAACGTGATTGAGGGCTCAGGTTCAGGCGGTGCCTCGATCGGCATGGATGCGTTGAAGCATTACATTGTTGTGCTTAACTATTGCCAGGCATACGCCTCTTTCAGGGAAAACTTCGTGTAAAGTGCAAAGATTTCAAATTTCAGAATCTCAAATTTCAATCGTTCACTAAAAAAATGTGAAATCTGAAATGTGAGATCACTACGGCAACGCAATCTCCACTTTCGATCTCTGAATAATGGTCAGGATCCTCATCAGCACTTCCTCGTCATGACCAAGCCCGAATTTCTTTTCATCGTCCTTCAGCTCCATACATAAAAACTCTCCGAGGGATTCGCTTTTGTACAGATTGATGATCTCCGGATGAACGTAATATTTTTTAC
>CBHTUB010000075.1:0-16427 GCA_966095595.1 uncultured Chryseosolibacter sp.
CTACTATGTGAGAAAACAGACCTGGGCGTGTAAATTCTAACGGTCTTTCCTTACGATAGATCTTCTGACACTCACTGGTTATTTCTCCAGTCCCAAAGTACAATGTGCCAGTTCGATGCTCCGTATGAGAGAGTGTCAAGAATGGTGAAGCCCGACTTTAGATGTGCTTGCAGCGACCTGGGATTCTTTTCGTCAACATCCGTTACGCAGCACTCGAACTCGCCCTGCAGTTGTTCCCTGAAGAAGTTGTACATCCTCGATGAGAGCTGTTGTCCGCGATATTTTTTCGATACGCACAGCTGACCAACAAGGACATAGTTCATGTCCTCCATCAGCCGGTTTCGGTATGCTTTTGAGTCGATAGCATCGAAGAGGCTTTTCAAAAGCTCATGTTGATTGCGGACGTGTTTGGTCGCGGTGATCACATAGCCGGCGATCTCGTCACCGTCTTTTGCTATGATTGACGGGGAGATCTCATGCATCATTCTGAGAAAATCAAGCGAATATTCGGCGGTGACAAAGCCTTCCTGTGCCCATTCGCCTTCCTTCAGATTTTTTTTCAGGTTGGATTCCTGGAGGTTGCGGATGCCGATCAGCTCAAGATCGTCTGTGACACGTTTGATGACCATACAATAAAAGGATTTTACGGTACGGTTTAACGTCCGTTTGAATGCAAACGTTACATCAACGGGATACCAGGGGATTAAACCAGGTATTCGAACAGATTTTCGTTCTGATTTACCAGAGTGTAGTTGAGCTTGTGACCATCCATGCGTTCGATCAGTGACTTGAAATCTTCACGAGATTTTACTTCGATGCCGATGAGCGCCGGGCCGGATTCTTTATTGTTCTTCTGGATGAACTCGAAGCGGACGATGTCGTCGTTTGGTCCGAGGATATGGTTCACAAATTCCTTCAACGCGCCGGGACGTTGTGCGAACCGGACGATGAAATAATGTTTTAGGCCCTCATACAGCAGTGAACGCTCCTTGATCTCTTGCATACGGTCAATATCGTTATTGCCGCCGCTGAGGATACATACTATTTTTTTCCCTTTGATCTGGTCGGCGTATTGGTCGAGCGCTGCGATCGTCAGGGCGCCTGCGGGTTCTGCAACTATGGCGTCTTCGTTGTAAAGCTGAAGGATCGTCGAGCTCACTTTTCCTTCGGGAATGAGGAGCATGTCGCTGAGGATATCTTTGGAAAGTTGGAATGTGAGGTCGCCGACTTTTTTCACCGATGCTCCATCGACAAATCGCTGGATCTTTTCAAGCACGACAGGTTTACCTGCGCTCAACGCCTCTTTCATCGATGGTGCTCCCAGTGGTTCTACGCCCACGATCTTCGTCTGTGGGGAATAGATTTTAAAATACTGTCCTACGCCAGCACACAAGCCTCCGCCGCCGATAGGCACGAAAACAAAATCTATGTTTGAGAGATCGTCAAGGATCTCTTTTCCAACGGTGCCCTGTCCTTCGATGATCTTGATGTGATCGAATGGAGGAATGAAAACCATGTTGTTCTGACGCGTATATTCGAGCGCATGCGCCTGGCAGTCGTCGAAGGTATCGCCGATGAGCACGATATCGATAAGATCACCACCGAACATTTTGACCTGGTTGATCTTCTGTTTGGGTGTGATGGCCGGCATGTAGATGACACCTTTTATGCCAAGATGTTTGCAGGAAAACGCGACACCCTGAGCGTGGTTTCCCGCGCTTGCGCATACAACACCACGGCTACGCTGCTCATCGCTGAGGCTCTGAATGAGGTTATAGGCGCCTCTGAGCTTGTATGAGCGTACCACCTGGAGATCTTCGCGCTTCAGGTAAATCTCGGCCTTGAATTTTTCCGAAAGTTTCCGGTGAAATTGCAGCGGTGTCTTCAGCGCTACCGATTTGAGCGCGTATGCAGCTGCATTTACATTCAGGGCCTGTGTTTGCGTTTCCGTTGTCATAACATATCAATCTACACGAGTCATTTAGAGAAAAAAAGCCCCCTCCCGGAGGAGAGAGCTTGTCCCTTGTTTTGGGACGGGTCTGGGTTTGGTTGTACAGTTTTAGTTGATCATACTGGCCTCAACTTGTTGCTTTTCCGGTCTGAGCTTGCGAACCGCCGCGCCCGCCTGCCAGAGTTCGCTCTCGCGGAGCTCCTTGAGCTCTTCGGCAAGTTTTTCCCTGTAGTCGGGTTTGCTGCAAGTTTCGATCGTGCGTCTCGCCTCTTCTCCGGTTGCCACACTCTTGTACAGTTCCTGGAAAACAGGAAGTGTAGCGGCCTTGAATTTCTTTTTCCAGTCCAGCGCACCACGCTGAGCTGTAGTGGAACAGTTGGCATACATCCAATCCATACCGTTTTCAGCAACCAGTGGCATCAGGCTCTGTGTGAGCTCTTCTACAGTCTCATTAAAGGCTTCGGAAGGCGAGTGTCCGTTCGCGCGAAGCACTTCGTATTGTGCTTCGAAAATACCGGCGATCGCACCCATCAATGTGCCGCGCTCTCCGCTGAGATCCGAGTAAACTTCTTTCTTGAAGTCGGTCTCGAAGAGATAACCTGAACCGATGCCGATTCCGAGAGCGATGGCTTTTTCCCTTGCCTTGCCCGTAGCATCCTGGAACACCGCATAGCTTCCGTTGATCCCTTTTCCCTGAAGAAAAAGTCTGCGAACTGAAGTTCCTGAACCTTTAGGCGCAGCAAGCACCACGTCGATGTCGGCCGGAGGTATGATGCCTGTTTGTTCCTTGAATGTTATTCCGAAGCCGTGAGAGAAGTATAAAGTTTTTCCTTTTGTCAGGTAAGGCTTGATAGTCGGCCACAGCGCGATCTGACCTGCATCAGAAAGCAGGAACTGAACGATGGTACCACGCTTTGCAGCTTCTTCGATCTCGAAAAGTGTTTCGCCCGGAACCCAGCCGTGCTCGACAGCTTTGTCCCACGTCTTTGAGCCCTTGCGCTGGCCAACGATAACATTGAAACCATTGTCGCGAAGGTTGAGCGCCTGTGCGGGGCCCTGAACACCGTACCCGATGATAGCGATGACTTCGTTCTTTAAAACTGTCAGGGCTTTGTCCATCGGAAATTCTTCCCGTGTTACTACATCTTCGACAACGCCGCCAAAATTGATCTTTGCCATATTCTTTGATTTTTACTGTTCTACTTCGGTTTATGTATTATAACTCTTGTGTTACTTGTTGGTCAATGGTCACTGGGCAATAGTCATTGGGAATTGGTTGTTGGCTTTTGGCTGTTTGCTATTGGCCATGAACTATTGACTGGCGTCCAATGACGTTTATGCTACCTGTTTGTTTGCCCTTTCGCTGATCAGGTAGTACCGGTTACTTCCTTCGAAATAATCGGCTGTTTCTACTTCGATCAGTTTTTCGAGCTGGTGTTTTACTTTTTCTATCATATCGGTGGTGGTGTAGATAAGCAACACGGCGCCACCTCTTGTGAAATCTTCTTCGTTCTCGGTCGCGATAAGCTTTTTAATTCTTACGCGGCGTCGGTTCAGCACATTCACGATCCGGTTCAAGATCGAAAAGTTGTTGTCTGCGGCGATTTCCAGTGTGAATTCTTGTTTCATATTGATCCAATTTCGTTGGTCTGAACTTCCTATTTATGTGCTCTTTGCCAGTGGCTGCACGCTTCAGGCTTCAAGCATTTTGTTTATTTCTTTGGTGGTGGTTCAAGCAGAACATCGGATACACAACCTCCTGCGGGCACCATCGGGAACACGTTGTCTTCCTTGCCTACGACTGCTTCGAGGAAATAGGGTCCCTTTGAATCGAGCATTTTCTTCAAGGCAGACTCGAGGTCTTCACGTTTTTCTACTTTGGCTGCATCGATGGAATATGCTTCTGCGATCTTCACGAAGTCCGGGTTGACCATCTCCGTGAAAGAATATCTTTTCTCGTGAAACAGTTGTTGCCACTGGCGCACCATGCCGAGGAAGCTGTTGTTCAATACGAGGATCTTTACGGGGATCTTGTATTGCATGATCGTGCCCAACTCCTGTACGGTCATTTGATAACCTCCGTCACCAATTACAGCGACAACTTCCTTTTCCGGTGCCCCGAGCTTCGCGCCCATCGCAGCAGGCAGGGCAAAACCCATTGTTCCTGCTCCTCCTGAAGTGACCGAGGTTCTCGGATTCCTGAACTTGTAGTAACGCGATGTGACCATCTGATGCTGTCCTACATCCGTCACAACGACTGCTTCTCCTTTCGTAAGATTTGAAAGCGAGTTGATGACCTCGCCCATGGTAAGCTTATCAGATGGATTGAATTCCTTGTGTATAACTTTTTCATATTCCACCTGATTGAGCTTGTGGAAGCTCTGGATCCACTGCTCGTGCTTACCGGGATTACAATATCCAATGAGCGATTGAAGCGCTTCTTTGGCGTCTGCATGCACTGCAATCTCTGCCTTTATAATTTTGTTGATCTCAGCCTTGTCAATATCTATGTGGATGATCCTGGCCTGCTTTGCATACTTGCTGACATTGCCTGTCACGCGGTCGTCGAAGCGCATGCCGATGCCGATCAACACATCACATTCGTTGGTGTTGACGTTCGGCCCATAGTTGCCATGCATGCCGAGATAGCCCACATAGTTCGGGTGATTCGTGGGGAATGCACCCAACCCGAGCAACGTACATGCTACCGGAATTCCGGTCTTTTCAGAAAACGCCTTGATCTCTTCTGTTGCGCCCGATAACAAGACACCTTGTCCGACGAGGATATACGGTTTCTTTGCGTTATTGATCAGGTTCGCCGCAGCCTTCACTTCGTTCAATTGCAGTACAGGCTTCGGTTTATAGGTTCTGATCTTCTCACACTTTACATATTCTGGCTCGTCGATCAGTTCGTTCTGGGCATTCTTTGTGATATCGATCAAAACAGGACCTGGCCTTCCGGTTGTCGCGATATAGAATGCCTTCGCTACTGCCGGCGCAATGTCTTTGGCCTCGGTGACCTGGATATTCCACTTGGTGACAGGGATGGTGGTGTTGACCACATCGGTCTCCTGAAATGCATCGGTACCAAGCAAGTGAGCAAACACCTGTCCTGTAATACACACCAGTGGCGTTGAATCGATCAGCGCATCTGCGAGACCTGTCACGAGGTTCGTAGCGCCTGGTCCTGACGTTGCGAACACAACGCCGGGCAGACCGGACACTCTTGCAAAACCCTGGGCTGCGTGAATAGCTCCCTGCTCGTGTCTTACCAGTATATGGTTTAACCGATCGGTATAATAATACAAGGCGTCATACACCGGCATAATGGCGCCGCCGGGGTATCCGAAAATTGTCTGTGTGCCCTCCGCTATCAGGCTGCGCAGCAATACTTCTGATCCCGAAATTTGTTTTCGGGGCTGTTTATCGCTTTCCGCTTTTGTCTCACTCTTCGTCAGTAACGCATCCATCAGCAGCAGTTTTTACTTGTTTGGCATACTTCAATAAAATCCCATTCTTAGCATTCAGCCCTGGGGCTTTCCAGGCCGCCTTACGCTTCAGGAGCGTTGTTTCATCAACCAGCAAATTGATCTGGTTGCGCGTAATGTCTATCTCGATAGTGTCGTTGTCTTCCACAAGCGCGATGGTACCGCCATCAAATGCTTCAGGGGTGATGTGACCGACCACAAAACCATGGGTTCCCCCCGAGAATCGTCCGTCTGTGATAAGCGCCACATTCTTTCCAAGTCCGGTGCCCATGATGGCAGACGTAGGCTTGAGCATTTCGGGCATTCCCGGTGCACCTTTAGGTCCTACGTATCTGATCACGACCACGTCGCCAGCTTTTACCCGACCTTCTTCAATGCCTTTGATAAGCTCGAACTCGCCGTTGAACACGCGTGCGGGACCGGTGAATTTTTCTCCTTCCTTTCCCGTGATCTTTGCAACGGAGCCTTTAGGCGCAAGATTTCCATAGAGTATCTGCAGGTGTCCGGTTGTCTTGATCGGTTTTTCAAGGGGAACGATCACATCCTGCGCTTCGAAGCTCAGGTCGACGGCCGTGGCGAGATTTTCTGCTACTGTTTTACCCGTGACCGTGAGGCAATCGCCATGCAAATAGCCCTTCTTCAAAAGATATTTCATCACGGCAGGCACGCCACCAATGCGATGGAGTTCCTGCATCAGATATTTTCCACTGGGTTTCAGATCTGCGATCAGCGGTGTCTTATCGGAGATGCGCTGAAAATCATCCTGATCGACCTTCACACCGGCGGCCTTCGCCATCGCGATGAGGTGTAACACCGCGTTTGTAGATCCACCCAGTGCTACCACTATGGTAATGGCATTTTCAAAGGCCTTGCGCGTCATGATGTCGCTCGGCTTGATGTCCTGCTTAAGAAGGTGATAGATTGCCTTTGCAGCTTGTGCGCATTCCTGTGATTTTTCCTTGCTCAGCGCCGGATTGGAAGACGAGTAAGGTAATGCCATCCCCAGTGCCTCGATCGCCGACGCCATGGTGTTTGCAGTGTACATTCCACCGCATGCACCGGCTCCGGGACAGGCATTCTGTACAATTCCCTTAAAATCTTCCGGTGTGATCTTGCCGGCGATCTTCTGACCAAGGGCTTCGAACGCCGAAATGATGTTCAGCTCCTGGCCTTTCCAATGACCACCTGCGATCGTACCTCCGTATACCATGATCGCGGGACGGTTAAGTCTTCCCATAGCCATCAATGCACCGGGCATATTTTTGTCGCAACCTACTACTGCGATGAGTCCATCATAGTACTGCGCACCACAAACTGTCTCAATGGAATCTGCGATAACCTCCCGGCTAACGAGCGAATAACGCATACCCTCGGTTCCATTGCTCATACCATCGCTCACGCCGATCGTGTTGAAGATCAGGCCGACGAGCTCGTTGTCCCACACAGCAGTTTTTACTTCCTGTGCGAGCTTGTTCAGGTGCATGTTGCAGGTGTTGCCGTCATATCCCGTGCTCACGATTCCTACCTGCGCTTTATTCAGATCACTTTCGGTCAGACCTATGCCGTAGAGCATAGCCTGTGCGGCTGGCAAGGTCGGGTCCTGAGTGAGTGTTTTACTATATTTATTCACTACCTGTTCTATTCGTGATTGTGATTGTCTTTTTGTTTGTTAAGCTTACGACTTACATCTCAGAGCTTAGATAATTACATAGCTGAAAGATCTCTCGAGCACCTGGCACTTGTACGCTTCCTGCACAATTGCTCCAAGACTATCTTTCCAATCTTTCTTAAATACATTGGCATGTATCGATTCTATTCCTGCGATCTCTACAGCCGTTCCACAGAGGAATGCGCTGTCTGCACCTTCGAGCTCATGTGGGTTGATCACTTTTTCGACGACAGGAATATCGAGCTCATGGCAAATATTCAATACGACCTGCCGTGTGATGCTTGGGAAGATGTGTCCCAATGAAGGCGTATAGAGGACGCCATCTTTTTCCATGAAGAAGTTGGCTGCGGGAGCTGCTGCGACGTTGCCGTTCATATCGAGAAGCAATGCCTCATCATAGCCGCGTACTTTTGCTTCGCTTGTGGCGAGAATGCCGTTCACATAGTGTCCGGATATTTTTGCTTCAACTTTTATCGATGCCGGATTGGGTCTCTGGTAAGACGATACGCACAATTTGAGCAGCTTGTCTCCGTGGTATTTTCCCCACTTCCAGGCGCAGATCATCAGGTAAACGTCTTTGGGTGTGGAGAGATACATGTTCGGTCCGCAGTAGGCGAGCGGGCGGACGTATGCATCCGTGAGGTTGTTCTTTTCGAGAAGCTGATAGGAAATCTGGGTCAATTCTTCCGAGTCGTAGTTCAGGGGGATCCCAACCAATGCGCAGCTTTTCTTCAGGCGTTCAAAATGCTCGTAGGCTTTGAAAAGTTTGACGCCATTTTGTGTCTGGTAAGAACGTATCCCTTCGAAAGCACCGAAACCATAGTGAAGCGACTGGCTATAGAGGTCGGTGTGTGCATCGACGGCGTTAATAAATTTGCCGTTGAGGAAGAGGACCGTGTCTTTAGTGTAGTACATATTTTACAACTGTTAGTTTGTTATTGCCCGTATAAAACAAAACCGCCCCGAGGTTGTCGGGGCGGTTGGTTATGTTTTATTTTTTTTGCTATACCAATATCGCCCCCGCGGGTTTAATAATCACCAGAATGACGATAAGTAGCACAGAAACTATGTTTCCCACGTTTGCGCCGCAGGTGAAGTGATTTAATATGTTGACTAATCCTTTCATTTTGTTCTGTGATAGCACAATTGTCACAAATAATCGACTAGAATTCAAGTAAAAACATCAAAAAATTTTTGTTTTTCGCGTAACGAATGTTAGGTAAAAAGCAGCAGAACCTACTCATCCTTAAGGACATTCACGGGATTCATGTAAGCTGCCTTGAGTGACTGGAGGATCGTGATCAGCAACGAAAGTCCGAATGTGATAGATGCGGCAAGTAAAAATACTCCTATACCCGGTGTTACCTTATATTCAAAACCTTGCAACCATAGACCGATCATCCAAAGTGATAGGGGTACGCTGATGATCACCGCCAGCGACACCAGTTTGATGTATTCCCTTGACATCAACGTTAGAATGTTAAAGACCGAGGCACCGACAACTTTCCTGATGCCGATCTCCTTGAGCTTTAGTTCGAGCGTAAAGATGACCATGCCCAGCAGACCGAGAGACGCGATCAGAATTGCGAGTGTGGCAAATACAGTGAGCGCCTGACCGAATTTCAACTCACCTTCAAACGACGCGGCAAATGCGTCATCAACAAACTCATATTGGAACGGTGCGTCACCTGCGAATTTTTTCCATTCCCGCTGTATGCCGGCGAGTAGTTTTGTCCATGCCTCCGTGTTGTTGCCACTCAGACGTACCGTTGCGTACTCGCGGCTGTTGCGATACATGTTGCCACGAATATTGAACAACGCCATTGGTTCGATCGGCGCCTGCAATGACCAGTAGTTGAAGTCTTTTACGATACCAATAACGTTGTACTGGCCTTCGGTCCCTGCATAGTAGATTTTCTTTCCGATCACGCTTTCATCGAGTGGCCATCCGAGCTCTTTGGCCGCGGTTTCATTCAGAATAACGGTATTATAGTCCGCGGGTGTGTCGTCGACAAAGTTTCTGCCTACCCGGAAGTCAAGCTGGAGTGTTGGCGCGTAGCTGGCATCCGCAAGCACATAATTCAGGCTGATGGTTTTATCCTGAGCATCTTCGGCCTTGAAGCTATCGCCGTCGTAGAGTTTGGGAGGCGCCGAGTTACACCAGGAGATGTTATCAACTCCCTGAAGTTTTTTCAGCGCGTCAAAAAACGTTTCTTTTTCTTTAACCCATTCCAATCTGTTCAGCACGATAAGATTTTCCCTTTCGAATCCGGTATCCTTCTCGGACAGGAATTTCAGCTGCCTGAAGACTACCAATGTGCACACCAGAAGAATGATTGAAACAGAGAACTGGAAGACCACAAGACCGTTTCGTAACATTTTTCCTTCACGTCCCGACTTCAATTTTCCCTTCAGGGTTTCGACTGGCTTAAAGGCAGTAAGGAAAATGGCGGGGTAGCTTCCTGATACAACACTCATTAAAATGACAAGCAGCGATAATATGCCAATCGTTTTCGGATCGCTGAAGAGATTTAACGCATAGTTGTTCCCCGATATCTGGTTGAAGATCGGCAGAACGAGCTGCGTGATCCCTATGGCGAGCAGGGTCGAGATCGCGCAAAATAGAAATGCTTCAAAGAAGAAGATCAGGCTGAGCTGCCACCGGTCCGAGCCCAACATCTTTCTGAGGCTTGTCTCCTTTGCCCGCCTGGTGTATTGTGCGGTTGACAGGTTCATGAAGTTGATACACGACAACACGATGATAAAAATGACAACCCCGACGAGGATGAACATCATCTTGTAGCTACCGACGTCGTTCAATCTGTTGTAGATCGTGCCGGAGTACAGGTGTATATCGGTCAACGGTTGTGCATAGAGGTTCCATTGCTTTCCGTTCGCAACATATTGATCATAGGACGTTCCCATCGCATTTTGTAACGTTGCTTCCGCGTACCTTCGTGGTAGCTTTGACAATTTCCCATTCAGGAATTCGGCCGAGGCGTTCTCTTCGACAAGCATAAACGTCTCGAACATTGTCCAGATCCAGCTTCCGCTTTGTGATTTCACTCTTGGAAACGAGGACATGGACAGGAGGAAATCGAAATCGATGTATGAATTGGACGGCAGATCCTTCACGACACCCGTCACTTCGAATGTCTTGACATCCTGGTCAGTAATAAAAGTTCCAACCTGTAAGAGCTTTCCCAGAGGATCATCCTCTCCGAAATATTTTCTGGCGGTCGATTCGGTAATGACCATGGTATTGACATTCTTCAGCGCTGTTTCGGGATTGCCTTTGAGCATCTCGAAGGAAAATACCCTGAAGAAGTTAGAGTCTACGGCAAGTATATCTTCCTCGTCGAAAGAGAGAACTTCATCGTTAGCGCGCGTGTATGTGATCAGCGAGCTGCCTGGCTGATGGATCCGGACGACCTCCTTTGCCTCGGGAATTTCAGCCGTGATAGCGAGTGCTACACCAGGACCGGTCGAGGAGAAAAGTTGGTTGTTGTCTTCTCCCCAGATGAAGGTCTGGTTGACACGATAGATCTTATCCGCTTTGGCGTGAAAGCGGTCGTAGCTGAGCTCGTGTTGAACATAGAGGTAGATCAGAAGGCTGCTGACGATACCTGTGGTGAGGCCGAGAAGATTGATAAAGGAAAACATCTTCTGGCGCTGCAGGTTTCTGAGGAACGAAATGAAGTAGTAACGGGTCATAAGTTTGGATCTGGGCAATGTTTGGCAAAGCCCATACCATTATCATAAATGATTCATTTTGAACCGATCCCGACCATTCAGGCGAATTGGCGACGTCCACTTCTGTGTGGAAGCGTTCGCCTGCGGGCAGTTCCTATGACCTCAGATATTCCACGATGCCATCGCGGATCGCCGTGAAGGTCTTCACGAGTATCTTTTCGTCCTCTTCCAGGAGCGTCACGCGGAAGCCCTGCAGTTCGGAACAGAAGGAGGATATGGGAACAACACATACGCCTTTCGCACCGAGAAGGTAATAGACAAATCTTTTGTCGAGTGGAATGTCATGGTTCACCCATCCCTCCACAAGCTTTCGTGCTTCGGGGTTACTGATCTCCAACTTTTGGTTTGCCTTCAATGTTCCCTTCCGGAAAATGATCGTGTTGTAGAACGCTCCGAAGGTCTCATTGAACGTGAGCTCCGGTACAGTGTGGAGAATATCGGCGATGATCTTGCTGCGCTTTCCTATGTTCTGGTTGGTAAGGTCGCGATAGGCCTTAAATCTCGGGTCGCCAAAAATTTTGGGTATCGCGATCTGGGGAAGTTTCGTCGAGCATACCTCGATCATTTTCGCATTGTCGAGCGCCTGGCAGAAGCGGTTAAAGTCGGGATCTTTATCACGGTTGTAATACTCCATCCACCCGCAACGTGAGCCGGGCCAGGGCAGCTCCTTTGATATTCCTTTCATGGAGATGCCGGGAACGTCTTCGATGATCTCAGCCAGTGCATAAGCCCTTGCGCCATTGTAGGTGATATTCAAATAGATCTCATCAGCGACCAGGAAAAGCTGGAACTCTTTGGCGATCTGCACAATTCGCCTGAGCGTTTCCAGTGGATACACCATTCCGGTTGGATTGTCAGGATTGATGATGAGGATCCCGACGACGTTCGGGTTATACTTCACTTTATTGTACAGATCGTCGAGATCCGGATACCAGTGGTTATCCGGGTCAAGCTTGTAAGTCAGCGGTTCGTGGTTAGCGTGAGCCGCCTCGGCGCTGGAGTGGGTAGAATAGGCGGGTGACGGGCCGATCACACGTGATGTGTCCGTAATGTATTGATACACTTTACCGATGGCATCACCCAGGCCGTTAAAGAAACAAATGTCTTCTGCCGTGATCTGTGCGCCGCCCATGGCATTGGTTTGCCTTGCGATAAACTCTCTTGTCTCCAGCATTCCCTTCGAGGGACAATAGCTGTAGACGTCGTCCTGTTTTACCAGGTCGGCTATGATGTTCTTGATCCATTCAGGTAGTTTATGGTGTTTCTGAATCGGATCGCCGATGTTTTCCCACGAGATCTCTATTCCAAGTTTCCTGAGCTGCTCAGCTTTTTTCACGATCTCACGGATCTCATAGCTCAGCTCTTTAGCACCTTCACTTAATAACTTTTGACGCATATTTCAGACGAAGCAGCCGCTGCTATTGCAATGCTGCATAATAAATTTTGCTAATGTTTCTTCTTTTGAGATAACCATCAAGAGAACGGGGAAAAATATTTCTCGCGAACGTTTTAACAAGTGTTTGGTTGGGAGAAAGATCAGGGCAATTGGCTTTTGGTATTTGGGTATTGGCAGGTCGAAGACGTCTGACATCACACTCTGTGTTCCTACACCGTATCGTTGACCAGATTCAATTGTCAATGACACTGGATTTAAAACAGACAGCAGGTTTCATCAGTGGCCGATCCTGGAGAGCAGCGCCTGCGGGATGCTGGCTACTTTACGTTTGGCATAATCAAAGCAGACGATGCCAGTCTTCCCTCTTGCAACTTCTTTTCCTGTTTGTTTATTATCGATGAGATAAAGCATGTCGAACCCATATTTGTTGAAATCACTGATGGCAAGCTTGCCGATGAGTACATCGCCAAGGAAGGATTCAGACTTGTAAATGATTGCCGCGTCGGAAATGATCTGTCCGATATCGCCTTCAAAATTCAGTTCATTCTTTAGTCCGATGCTGCGGTAGAATCTGAGGCGGATCTCATGCATGTAGCTGAGAATGGTATCATTACCGACATGGTTTCCGTAGTTGAGGTCGGTGACGCGAACGGTCAGCTCGGTTTCGAAGAGGAATGTTTCAGGGAGATCGATATGTAAACGGGACATTTCGGTTTGATTTTCGGTTTAATATACCATATTTAGGTACGCAATTTTTTGGTGTTGGTGATGACTTTAAAAGAAATGGAGCAAGGTTATAAAACATACTCGGTATCAAGTTTTCGGGAGTTTCAGGAGATCATACTGGATCTGCCGATCGACCAGTTCACGTTGTACCGGGGCCAAAGCCTGGACAAGACGCTGCTCCCGAAGATCGCCCGTTACAATGCGCCGGATGTGGAAAAGATCGAGCGCGAGATGCTGGAGGACTTTCAGCGACGCAGTGTTCATTTGATCGATTACCAGCCGGGAAGCTCGTGGGACTGGCTTGCCCTTGCGCAACATCACGGCATGGCAACGCGCCTGCTCGACTGGACGGAAAACCCTTTGATTGCCCTCTGGTTCTCGATGGCGTCAAAGAGTGAAACCAGGCACGCTGACTACTCGGTGGTCTGGGGTTTCAATGTACCACATGAAGATATCGTGGTGGCAACAGACGAGATGGATCCGTTCCAGGAAGGTTCAACGAAGGTGTTCAAGCCGAATCACATTACGAAGCGCATCTCGGCACAGTTTGGGTGGTTTACCCTTCACAAGTATAATACAGAAAGGAAGTTCGTGGCTTTTGAGAAGAATAAGGAATATGCGGAGCGGCTTTTTAAGATCACTGTCAACAGCGAGTGTTTTTCGGAATGCAAGAAACGCCTGCACAATTTCGGCATCAATTCCGCTTCCATGTACCCCGACATCGACGGATTGGCAAAACATGTCGAGTGGTTATATTTGGAAAAATAACCCACCACCATGTTCTCAGCAAAGAATGAACCCCAGCCCGTCGAAGTGAGCGGACGATCATTGCGATGCGTCGTTTGCGGCCATAACCAGTTTTATATTACCGAAGCCCAGATGAACAAGGCGGTGACAACCTTTTTTCGCCTTGACTGGACGGATAAAAGCGCGACATGCTTTGTGTGCTCTGAATGTACCTATGTGCACTGGTTTATGGGCAGGTAGGATTGCTCCTGAATCATCGTGAGCCGACTGCCCTGCCAGCAATCATCGATCAACTCCCGGGGACGACAAAAAAAGCAATAACCCGGCTGTTTTGCCTACTCTGCTTATTCTATCATTATTAAGGTGTCACGACGCCAATCGCATATCTATCCCGCGATTTTCTGAAAATTTCTTTGTAACCTTTTTACCACCTTCCGGTAACCAACCTGAATTGCACGGGAAAGCGGCGGGACGGCAGCAGATCATTTACCAAAAAAGTAACTTCGGAAAGTTTTAAAAGGGACTGAATGACAGACGAATCACTAATGGAAGCTGTAAAGAACGGTGACCTTCAGCGGGCGTCCCTGCTTTTTGAAAGGTATCACAAGCGTATCTACAACTTTCTGGCGCGGTTGGCTATGGACAGAGAGCTGGCGGAAGACCTCACCCAGAATGTTTTTCTAAGGTTGATCAGATACAGGACCAGCTACCGGGAAGGCGCAAAGTTCCAGTCGTGGATTTATCAGGTTGCCCGTAACGTTTTTGCGGATCATTATCAGGCCAACAAGAACCGTTTCTCGGATTATGTTGACGTTGAAAAAATTGAAGACAGGATGGCTGACACCAATGAGATCGATGAGATGGATGAAAAGGAAAAGGTCCTCCATCGGTCATTGGCAAAGCTGACCGAAGAACAGCGCGAGCTACTAATCCTCACCAGATTCCAACACATGAAATATGAGGATGTGGCAGCGATCATGGACACCACTGTAGCGAACATCAAGGTAAAGGTACATCGTGCGATCCTGAAGTTAAGAGAGTATTATTTCGAGCTGGAGAAAATATAAAAGAACAGGCAATGGCTATTGAAAGGGAAAAACTTGAGAGTCTGATCATCGACTACATCGACAACAAGCTTAACAGTGTCGACAAGGAAAAGATCGAGCAGGAGTTAATGCGGAATGCCGAAGCTTATAAATTATACGAGCAGCTGAAAGAGGTGATGCAGGTGATGGACAGAGCGGCGCGCCTCGAGCCTTCCGGGAAGTTGAAGACAGGTTTTGAGGCAATGCTCAGCGAAGAGGTCCTTTCCGGAAAGAAAACAAAGACCGTATTCTTCACACCGGTGCTATATCGGGCTGCAGCGGTGGTGGCCTTGCTGCTCCTCGGCACTTCCATAGCATATTGGATCAACCGTTACAATGATCAGCAGCGGGAGATCGCCCAGTTGCAACAGCAGATGAAAGAGACAAAAGATCTCATGATGATGATGCTGGGCAATGAACAATCGGCCAGCAAGCGTATTCAGGGTGTGAACGTCGCCTACAACATCACCAGGGCGGACGATGAAATCGTCAGGGCGCTTGTAACGACAATGAATGGAGATCCGAATTCGAACGTGCGGCTCGCGGCTTTGGAAGCTTTGGGGAAATTTATCGATGATCCTGCTGTTCGCAGAGCGTTGATCGCATCACTTCCCAGGCAACAGGATCCCATTGTGCAGATCGCGTTGATCCAGTTGATGGTGAAGATGAAGGAGAAAAGTGTGCTGAACGAACTTCAGCGGATCGTAGACGATGCTTCAACGATGAAGGCTGTCAGGGATGAAGCCTACAGTGGAATTATGAAACTTTCATGAAGGTAATATAAGGTAAGGTTAGGTTAAAAACATTTTAAGACAATGAAAAAGAAATTGATGATCGCAGCGGTGATGTTCCTTGCAGCCGCATTGGCGTACGGACAGGAATACAAAGTCGCAAAATCGACGGGACGGCTCGAGATCCATCTCGGCAAGGTGACCGTGGAGGGACACAATGGCAACGAAATCATTTTTACAACAAATGACGGGAAGGCAGAGAAAGATGAACGTGCGCAAGGTCTGCGCGCCGTGAACAGTCTGGGGCTGGATGATAACACCGGACTCGGCATCAACGTCAGCGACAAAGGTAATGTGGTTGAAGTTTATCAGTTGAAGAAAACGAGCTCACCCGATATCAAGATCCTGGTGCCAAAAGGTGTAATCGTGTCATTCCAGCATGAGACCCAATATGGAGGCGAAGCGGTTTTTCGCAATATGGAAAATGAGATCGAAGTGTCTGCGCAGTACAATAGCATTCAACTGGAAAATGTCACAGGTCCGCTAACTGTAAAAACGATCTATGGGGGAGTGGACGCAGTATTCGGTTCGGTGATCAGGGATCCGGTGTCTATCATCTCGGTTTACGGTCATGTGGACGTCGCCCTGCCGACAACAACGAAGGCTGACCTGACGCTCAGTACTTCCTATGGCGAGATATTCATTGCACCAGAGTTCAAGATTGAAGTCGAAAAAAGTCAGGGCGGCTTGATATCACATAGTGACCAGGTAAGCGGCAAGATCAATGGCGGAGGCCTCGATATCGATCTCAGCGCGAACTATGGGAAGATCTATCTCAGAAAGAAAGCTTAGTAACATAACAATATCCACGAGATGAAATT
>CBHTUB010000076.1:0-16356 GCA_966095595.1 uncultured Chryseosolibacter sp.
TATGCTCGAGGGCTTCCTTGATGATGCCCGGCCCATTATCGATCACTTCGATCTTGATCACAGTCTCATCGTAGCGGCCGATCAGCCGGAGCTCGGGGTCGGGTGTTTCGTGTAAGGCCTCGACTGCGTTCTTCAGAAGATTGATCAACACCTGCTCGATCATCTCCACGTCGGCCTGCAGCGTAAGATAATCGGACGAGCATTCATAGCTAAACTTGATGTCCGTCTTTTTGATGTCCGGTTTCATCAGCTGAGCAACCTTGTCGAGCAGGTCTTTCAGCTTGACGGTAGTCATCTTCGGTTTGGGAAGGGAGGTATATTCGCGATAGGCATCGATGAATTTGATGAGGCCACGGCTTCTGTTCTCGATCGTGCTCAAGCCTTCGCGCAGGTCGTCGGCACCTTCGTTCTTCAGCTCCCAATGTCCATCCTTCTTCTCCATGTCGTGGTCGAGTATTTCGCGCAACGTAGAGGTAAGCGAGGAGATCGGCGTGATGGAGTTCATGATCTCATGACGAAGTACGCGCGTCAGATTTTGCCACGCCTCGAGTTCCTGTTTCTGTAATTCGGGCTGGATGTTCTGCAACGTCACAAGCTTCACATCGATGCCACGGATCCGAAGCTCCGTAGCCTGGATCGTGAGATAGAGATCGTCGCCACTCTTATAAAGCTCGCTTTTTCCCGATTCGGCGCTGTTTACCGCGTGGTATAACTTCGGATTGATCTGAATGAGCTCCTTGATGTTCTTGATCGAAGTGATGCCCATGAACCTTCGTGCGTTCGTATTGATCAGCTGGACTTCGCCTTCCGTATCGAACGATAGGATACCGGTTCGCACCTGTTGAACTACCGTGTTGAGATATTGCCAGTGTTCTTCTTTCTCGGAGCGCGCTTTTCTGAATGCTTCCAGCACTTCGTTGAAAGCGATGTTCAGGTCTTTAAAGCTTTTCCCGAGCTTGTTGTCCGATGTGAAGCCGGAAATGAAATCGGAATATTTTACAGACTCGAGAAACCTGGTCAGCTTACGATTGGTCTGTGAAACGAAGCGGTAAATTTCAACCAGCTGTCCGATGATGATCACAAACGTCAGGATTGCCGCGAAGAGCATATTCGGCTTTGTGATCATGTACATGAACAAAGCCATTGAGATACCCAGAAAGACAACCCTGAGTGCAACCCGGGTCGGAAAATCATTGAAACCGTAACGCATTACATCAGTGCCACATCGGCACGCACGAAAATACTAATAACGCCGGATGTAACAGCATGGTTGGTCAAAGCCCATACTTTTCCAATCGTCGGTAAAGCGAAGATCGTGTCAGTCCAAGCTCGGAAGCCGCCTGCGTTATGTTGCCATTGTATTTTTTCAATACTTTCCGGATAAGCAATTTTTCCACTTCTTCAAGGTTGTACTGTTCGAGACTGAGCTGACCGTCTTCCTTTCCGGAAGGTGCACTGAAATTGAAATCCTCGGGTTGTAATACGCTGCTGTTGCAAAGGATGACGGCACGTTCTATCGCATGCTGAAGCTCGCGGATATTTCCCGGCCAGTTGTGCTTGTGCATACGGGTCATCGCGCCATCGCTGATCCTGGCAACGCTCTTTTCATATTTCTGGGAATAATGTTTCAGAAAATGGTTTGCCAATAGCGGGATATCCTCGAACCGCTCACGCAGCGGCGGGATCTCGATCTCTATCGTGTTGATACGGTACAGAAGATCCTGACGGAACCGATTTTCCTTGACCATCTCATAAAGTGGCATATTCGTCGCACAGATCAACCTGATGTCTATGGGCGTGTCCTTGTTCGATCCCACCCTGCTCACTTTTCTGTTTTGAAGGACGGTAAGCAGTTTGGCCTGCAACGGCATCGAGAGGTTTCCTATTTCATCGAGGAATAATGTTCCTCCATTGGCAAGCTCGAATCTTCCGGCGCGATCTTCTTTCGCATCCGTGAAAGATCCTTTTTTATGACCGAACAATTCACTCTCGAAAAGTGTCTCCGTGATCGATCCGAGGTCTACGCTTGCAAAATTCTGCGTGTGTCTTGCCGAGTTCCTGTGAATGGCACGTGCCAGTAATTCCTTTCCCGTTCCGTTCTCCCCAAGTATCAAAACATTCGCGTCTGTCTTTGCGACGCGTTCTATGGTTTGAAAGATCTTTTGCATGGCCGGACTTGAGCCGATGATATCGCTAAACCGGTCGTTCATTGCCTGATTGATCTCCTGGTTCTTGATCCTGAGCGTCTCCACTTCGTCCTTGGTTTCTCGAAGACGCATGGCCGAAAAAAGTGTCGCGAGAAGCTTTTCGTTCTCCCATGGTTTCAGAACGAAGTCCGTGGCGCCGGCTTTTATTGCTTTTACTGCCATCTGAACATCACCGTACGCAGTGATCAGCACGACCACGGACGAGGGATCGATCTTCAATATTTTTTCGAGCCAGTAATAACGCTCGCTGCCGCTGCTGACGTCTTTCGTAAAATTCATGTCGAGCAGAATGACGTCGTAGTCTTCGTTATTCATGAGGGCCGGAATGGCCTCGGGATTTTTTTCAATATCGACCTGGGCAAAGTGACGCTTCAGGTACATTTTAGCGGCTTTAAGAAGGTCCTCGTTATCATCGACGATAAGGATTTTGCCGTGCTTGTTTTCAGCCATTGAGTAGAGTTTAAAGTGTGCGCATGTGCTTCATTTCCGGAACATGCTGTCCGGTAGTGGGCAAAGCGTATACCGAAAATGCAAAATTGGGTTGGAAACGCAGATTCGCCGTTTCTGACCAATTTAGCGGGCTTTTTATGTTCGATCCCGGACAGGGCAGTTCACATGTGAACGAAAAATAAGCTGATTTCGGTGTTTTTCACGGTCTAAGGCCTCAAAAATCCATCTGGCACGTTTGTTGGCAAATGTCAGCTGTTCAAGCGAAACAGAACACAACTCAATGGATAAGAAAATACAAAAGAAGAAGTGGACCGTTAAGCGAATTGCTACTTATGGAGGCATCGCGGCGTTCACAATTTTTGTCGGCTATCAATTTATTTTTGCCGATCGCCGTTCCAAACTCAAAATAGAAAAGGACAAGATCACCATCTCCACCGTTCAACGCGGAGTATTTCAGGAGACCATTCCCCAAACCGGTATAGTTGAACCAAGTAAAACGATCTACCTCGATGCTATTGAAGGTGGAACCATAAAGAGAGTTGTGGCTGAAAGCGGCGCGATGCTGAAGAAAGGCGATGTGATCCTCGAGCTTAGCAATATCAACAGGGAGATCACGGTACTCTCGCAGGAGGCTGCCCTCAACGAAAGTATTACGCGTCAACGCGACACAAGACTTGCCATCACCCGGAACGACCTCGAGCAACGTCAGACTTTGGCGTTGATCGACAACCAGTTACAAATTCTTGGACCTCAATATCACCGCCAGAAGCAACTTTTCGAAAAGAAGCTGATCTCTAAGCAGGACTTCGAAAAAACAGAGGCGGACTATAAGTATAACCTGGAGCGTCGCCGCATTACTTACGAAGTGTATAAGGCAGATTCACTGGATCGTATAAGACAATTGAAGGAGTTGAGTTTCTCCGAGCGCAAGATGAGCCAGAGTCTGGAAGGTGTCGGCAAGATCCTGGATAACCTGGTGATCCGCGCCCCCATGGACGGTCAGCTTTCAAGACCTCAGCTCGACGTAGGTCAGAACGTGAATCCGGGGCAAAGGTTAGGTCAGGTCGACGTTGTGGGCAGCTACAAGGTTCGTGTTCCAATCGATGAATTGTATCTTCCACGCATCACGACAGGTTTGCAGGCTGAAACAACTTTTAACAATAAAGACTATAAATTGGAGATCGCGTATATCTATCCCACGATTATCAACGGTCGCTTTGATGTAGATATGAATTTTCTCGGCGAATTGCCACAGGGCCTCAGGAGAGGACAGTCGCTCAGATTGAGAATACAACTGAGCCAGTCATCCGAAGAGTTGTTGTTGCCGGTGGGCGGTTTCTATAAAGACACAGGAGGTAACTGGGTATATGTGCTCGACAGCGAAAATCGCGCAGTAAAACGCGATATCAAGCTTGGAAGGAAAAATCCCGAGAACTTCGAAGTGCTCGAAGGTCTGCAACCCGGCGATCGCGTGATCACATCATCATACGAGAATTTTGGAAATAACGAAGTATTATTGTTGGACTAGTAACCTTTTGAAAAAATAAAAGTACTGATAGTTGAAACTATCGACCTTGAATTAGCATCTAATCAAAAAAGAAATAAATCGAAACTTAAACGCCATGATCAAACTAAAAAACCTCGAGAAAGTCTACACGACTGAAGAAGTAGAGACAACAGCGTTGAATAACATCAACCTCGAAATCAAAGATGGTGAATTCGTAGCCATCATGGGACCTTCCGGTTGCGGTAAGTCTACATTGCTGAACATCGTTGGCCTGCTGGATAATCCTTCCGGCGGTGAATATTATTTCGGCGAGCACGAAGTAGCTAAGTATTCAGAACGTCAGCGTGCCCAACTTAGAAAAGGTTCTATCGGATTCGTGTTCCAGAGCTTTAACCTTATCGACGAGCTTACTGTATTCGAAAACGTGGAGCTTCCCTTGTTGTATTTAAAGGTGCCTGCTTCGGAGCGTAAGCAGCGTGTTGAAGAGGTGCTCGAGCGTATGAACATCATGCACAGAAGAAATCACTTTCCTCAGCAGTTGTCGGGTGGACAGCAACAGCGTGTTGCCATTGCACGTGCGATCGTTGCAAAACCGAAAGTGATCCTTGCCGATGAACCTACAGGTAACCTCGACTCAGCGAACGGCGAAGAAGTGATGAAGCTCCTTTCACAATTGAATGAGGAAGGAACAACCATCGTAATGGTAACGCAC
The DNA here is from genome assembly GCA_966095595.1 of uncultured Chryseosolibacter sp. Classification (GTDB taxonomy): domain Bacteria; phylum Bacteroidota; class Bacteroidia; order Cytophagales; family Cyclobacteriaceae; genus Chryseosolibacter. The sequence continues at coordinate 4,877 of CBHTUB010000076.1, forward strand.
TCTCCGTATGATGCCAACTATGCTCACCGGATCGTGAACCTGTTCGACGGTAAGGTTGTAACAGAGAACATCAAGGAGCATTTCCACATCTAAAGGCGTTGCCTTTTAGCACTGGAGTTGATATAGCTTAACACCAGGCTGATTATGGCGGTCGAACAGACAAGCCTGGCTTGTAATACATGGCCTCCCGGAAATTTTCGGGAGGCCTATTTTTTTATACAAAGCGTACAACGCTGTTCAATTGTGAACAAATCGTCTCATGATAAAGAAGAAATGGGCGCGAATTGAGCAGAAATCTGTCGTGGCATATTTATTGGCCAATTGGTGCAACCTTGATGTTCGTTAAGCGGTCTTAGGTTAAACCATCTAGTCCACATGATCAAAAACTACCTGCTCATCACCTGGAGGAGCATGATGAAGAACAAACTCTTCATCCTTATCAACGTGCTCGGTCTTGCTATCGGGATTGCATGTTGTATAGTTGCCTACTTCAACTGGGAATTCGACGCAAAATTTGATTCGCATCATTCGAATGCGGATAAGATCTACAGGGTCTCATCTGTTCGGGAATTTGAAGGGACCACCAAAATGTACGGCTATTCCCCGGAACCATTGCCGTTGTTGATCAGGGAAAATATGCCCGATGCTGAAAAGGTCGCCCGCATCAATGGATCCTGGTCCAATCTGAAAGTCGAGGACAATCTCTTCCGCGGAGAGCTTGCCTATGCGGATGCCGGGCTGTTTGACATCTTTACATTCGATTTTATCAACGGGGATCCGAAACAGCTTGCCGACAAATCCAAAATTTTCCTCAGCGAGGAAATGGCAATGAAGCTTTTCAATAGCACAGATGTTGTCGGAAAGCAGCTCACGCAAGTGATCGGCGCAAACACAAAAGAAGTGCAGGTAGGAGGTGTATTCAGAAACCAACCTGAAAACTCCAGCTTTCACTGGCAGGCGTACATGAACTATGAGAATTATTACGACGAGGCGAAAGATGTGAAGGCCGACGATTGGAAGATGAGAAACCTTGCTTTCATTCTGGTACCGGATGCATCCCGAATTGGTGTGCTTACCAAACAGCTGCAGCCTTATCGCGAAAACAATAATAAAGTGCGCGACGACTTCCAGATCAGCGAATTTGTGCTCGATCCTTTTGTCGGCATGGCACGCAGAGACCGTGACAACGACCGGTGGGCCCAAACAAGGACCTCGAGCCCACCCGCTGCCGTTATGGCTCCAACGATCATGGCTGTGCTGCTACTCCTGATCGCATGTTTCAATATGACGAATACCGCCATTGCCATATCATCGAGAAGATTGAAAGAAATAGGCATCAGAAAAGTGATGGGTAGTGTGCGGAGTCAGCTGATCATGCAGTTCCTGGGAGAGACCACTTTTATTTGTGCAATTGCCCTTGTAATGGGATTGTTCCTCGGAGAGGTGCTGCTCGGTTCGTGGAATTCTCTTTGGCCGGAGATGAAACTCACATCGCATTATCTTGACGACCCCGGGTTCCTGATATTTATGATCTTCGTACTCGGTTTTACAGCGCTGGTTGCGGGCGGTTATCCCGCATTTTATATCAGTCACTTTGAACCCGTCAGCATCCTTAAGGACAAGCTCAAGTTTGGCGGTAAGAATGTATTTGCTAAAATTTTACTTTGCCTTCAGTATTCGTTTTCGCTACTGGCGATCATCTTCGCGATCGCGTTCTATGAGAACTCTATCTTTCAACGTGATTTTGATATCGGATTCAATCCGAACAACGTGATCATTGCCTACGTCGACAACCAGAATGAGTTCGAGATCTATCGCAATGCCCTTCTCAAAAACAAGGACATCAATTCAATCGCCGGATCGCAGCACAGCGTTTTTTCATCAGGATACAACGATCCGATCAAATACGAGTCGAAGCAACTTGAAGTGGATATCATCGAAGTGGGCGATGAGTACCTCAAGACAATGGACATGACGTTGATCAAGGGCCGCGATTTCCAGAAGGACTCGGAAACGGACCGGAAAGAGTCGATCATCGTATCGGAGAAACTGGCAAGAACTTTTGGGTGGGACGACCCGATCGGGAAACAGGTCACCTGGCTGGATACAGTTCAGCTATATGTGGTCGGTGTGGTCAAGGATGTCTATACGAATGGTCTTTGGCGTGAAATGGATCCATTGATGATCCGGTACACCAGCCCGGACAAGTATGGCCACGTGATTGTCAGCGCTCCTACCGACAAGATAAAGGATGTGAACAAATTCATGGAGCAGGAATGGAAGCAGGTCTTCCCGAACAGGCTTTATAACGGAAGGATAATCAACGAGGGCATCGTCGAATCGACAACCGTGAACCAGAATATCGTCAAGATGTTTGTTTTTCTCGGATTGGTCGCGCTCGTGTTGTCGGCTACCGGCTTGTTCACGCTCGTGTCATTGAACATTATCCGCAGGATGAAAGAGATAGGCGTGCGTAAAGTGCTGGGAGCCTCAATGAGCAACATCACGCGTGTGATCAACGGACAATTCGCGCTGATACTGCTGGCTTCGGCGGCGTTGGGATGTGTTGGAGGATATTTTCTGGTCGATATGCTTATGGACAGCATATGGGACTATTATCAATCCACTACCACGCTTACGTTCATTGTCTCGGTGGCGGTGATGTTTGTGATCTCAGCGGTTGCCATAAGCTCGAAGGTCGTGAGTGCCGCATCCATGAATCCGGTGAACACACTCAGAACAGAATAAATGTCGAACGCCCTGTAACGTTTCAGATAGTGTAGCGTCGAAGGAATCATAATATATTCTCCATGTTTCAGAATTACTTTAAAGTTGCCATCAGGAATATCCTGAAGCACAAATTTTTCTCAGCGATCAACATTTTCGGAATGACGGTCGGTATTACGGCATGTTTCTTCATCATACTGTATATCTCCGACGAGTTGAGCTATGACAAGTTTCACAAGAATGCAGACCGGATCTATCAGGTTGGATTGCACGGGAAAGTTGCCGGACAGGATATTCAAACGGCTTCAACATGTCCTCCCCTGGCGGAAGCGCTTGTGAACGAGGTCCCTGAAATCGAAGCGGCGACCCGTGTCACTCCCTATTATGGAAACCCGACAGTCCGGTATGGCGAAAATGTCTTCACCGAGGAGAAGGTCTTCTATGCCGATTCCAACTTCTTCGAGTTTTTTAGCTTCAGGCTTGTTTCCGGAGATCTTAAGACCGCGCTACTCGAGCCCAACACTCTGGTGCTGACAGAGTCGATGGCGAAAAAATATTTTGGAGAAGAATCGCCTTTGGGAAAAATTGTGGTGGTGGGTAACGAGAAAGTGTCCTATAAGGTCACCGGTATTTCTCAGGATCCGCCAACAAACAGTCACTTTGGTTATGATCTTTTGCTCTCCGCGGCATCGAATGAGAACCTCAAATCGACCGTATGGCTGAACAACTTCATGTATACATATTTTTTACTTCGTGAGAAAGGAAATGTCGATCAAGCCAGACAGAAGTTCGCGGCGATAGTTGAAAAACATGTGGGGCCTGAATTGGAGAAATTCATGGGCATGACGATTAAACAGTTGCAGAACCAGGGCGGTGAGTATGGATATTATACGACGAAGATGACCGATATACATTTGCATTCTGTGTCACAGCACGATATCGAGCCGGGTGGAAACATCACGTACATCTACTTCTTCGGCGGCATCGGACTGTTCATCATTGTCATAGCCTGTATCAACTTCATGAATCTTTCTACGGCGAGATCTGCGGGCAGGGCGAAAGAAGTCGGTCTGCGGAAGACGTTGGGTTCCCTCCGAACACAAATGGTCGGACAGTTCCTCGCGGAATCCATGATGTACAGCTTGTTTGCGGTAGTGATCGCATTCGCGCTTTGTTATCTTTTACTTCCTCAGTTCAACCTGTTGTCCGGCAAAACGCTTACGCTGGACGTTCTGGCATCTCCCATGTTTTTGGCAGCCATTGCAGGCGCAGTAATTTTTGTTGGATTGGTAGCGGGAAGTTATCCTGCATTTTACCTCACGTCTTTCAATGCGGTCGAGGTGTTGAAAGGAAAAGTTCGTGCCGGTATGAGGAGCAGGGGTGTCCGAAGCTTTCTCGTAGTCTTTCAATTCGCGCTCTCTATATTCCTCATCATCTTTACAGTCGTTGTATATCAGCAGATAAAATTCATGCAGGAGCAGAATCTCGGTTTGGATAAGAATAATATTCTGGTGTTGCAGAATACCGATAGGCTGGCCACCAACAAGGATGCATTTAAAAATGCGTTGCAGGAATATACAGGTGTAGTCAATGTGAGCTATACCAACAACACGTTCCCCGGAGTGAACAATACCACAGTGTTCAAGGCCAGGGGATCGGATCAGGATCATATCATGGGATTGTATTACGCCGACTACAAGCACCTCGACGTAATGAAGTTCGAACTGAAGGAGGGGCGATATTTTTCGGAGGAGTTTGCCTCAGATTCATCGGCCATTATTCTGAACGAAGCTGCGGTAAAGGAATTCGGCTATGAGGATCCGATCGGGGAGGAGTTATTCTATGCGCCGTCAAACGAAACGTTAACGGTGATCGGTGTTGTGAAGAATTTCAACTTCGAATCATATAAAACCCAGGTGAGGCCGATCTCCATCAGGTTGACGAAAAATCACAACAACCTGCTTGTGCGTTACGAGGGAAATCCTTCCGACCTGATAGCGGCCGTTGAAAAGCTATGGAAGCAAAATGCACAGAACGAGCCACTCGAGTTCACATTCCTTGACGAGGAGTTTGACCAGCTCTTCCGCGCAGAGCAACGCATGGGCTCCATCTTCAGTATTTTTTCAGGACTTGCAATACTCATCGCTTCACTCGGATTATTTGCGCTGGCCGCGTTCACCGCGGAGCAAAGGACAAAAGAGATCGGTATCCGAAAGGCGATGGGAGCATCGATGTTCGGTCTTGCGGTATTGTTGTCGAGGGAATTTACAAAGCTCGTCGTGATCGCATTCATTCCGGCTGCGGTTGGAGGATGGTGGGTAGCTGATCAGTGGTTGGGAAGCTTTGCCTACAGGATCGACGTGAGTCCGTGGATCATTTTGGCGAGCGGTATCGTGGCCATTCTGGTCGCATGGATAACGGTAAGTTACCAGTCGATAAAAGCGGCGGCAACGAACCCCGTACAGTCGTTGCGTTATGAATAATCAAATATGTTCCGGAAACTAAAGGCGCCTCAAAAAGCGCCTTTTTGCATTAAAAACGGACATTTTTAGCGTAAATGTTAAGTTTTTAAGTTCGGGCGGTTTTCCGGGGGACATTGCTTAAATTGACATTCTACATAACATTTATGGAAGTGAAAAAAGTATCTAAAAAAGCATTGAAGACTCTTGTAAAAGACTCGATGCGTGAGGCCATCGGCAGACTTGATCTGCCTGTTCCAACCAGAAAACTTCAAAAACTTATCGATAAGAGCTCAAAGCGGATTGCAGGCGAATACGCAGACATTCTAAAGAAAGAGCGGAAGAAAAACAAAGCGGTGGAAAGTGACCTGACTTTTGTGGAAGATGTCCTTAACGGCAAGGCAACTCCTGACGGCAAGAAAGAAAAGAAAAATAAAAAGATAAAGGCTGTCAAGGCCTAATCAAAACATTACTTCGTAGCGTTTAAAGAGCCCTCATCGAGGGCTTTTTTTGTACTTGTCCACTGGAGGCGCTCAGCAATCGACACGGAAAGCAAAATCATCAGCATACCGTAAAATATGTCCTCCAGGGGAATGGTGCCGATCCGGATCCCGAGATTTTCATCATCATTATACCATACAATCGGCTCCTGAACAAAAGAACCTGTAAGCGCTCCGTTGACGATAAAAAAAGGAATAAGTAATATCAGATAGGTCACGTAAAACCTGCCCATATACTCGCCCTTAAGAATATATCCTTCAAGCGTCAGAACAACCGCCAGGGAAAGAAACGTTGTCGAGGTATACGCTTTGTCCAGGGAAGCGAATGCAATGACTATTGACAAAATAATCAGCGTAGCGGTGATGACCCGATGGGCCCTCGCCGGCAAATTTCCCTGAAATAGATTTTTCAATGCAAAATAAGTGAAGCAGCAGGCGTACGGAATACAGAAGAAAAACAGTACTTCTTCGATCGGAAGGCTACCGATGTAAAGACCAGTCGTATAGTCTGAATTGAATCCCCAATAGCCTTTTTGTGTAAAATATTCATCCCATAACAGGAAGATGGCTCCCGTGATCAGGATTGCCGGGAGGTAATATCTCCACTTCTTTGCGAAGGACGCTCCTGCGTAAAAGCTGAACGCAAAAGGCACTATGAGAGCGGCTATGTCGATAAAGAGGTAGAGTAACCTGGGATTCAAGAGCTTGGGATTACTGAGTTTCTGATCGGTCTTTCTTTAAAATGAAATGTTTCGGCTCGTACTTCTTCGGCGCAAAAAGAAAACCGAACGCCTCGCATCCTTCTTTCGTGTGCCTTGCATGGTGTATATAATGCGCATTGATCATTCGCTGCAGGTATTTACTTCTTTTCGCTGGCCTCCAACGGATTCGCTGGTGTACGATGATGTCGTGAAAGATCATATAAAACAGACCGTATAGGAAGATCCCGAACCCGACCGCCAACAGATATGGATTGTAGGTAACAAGCGAGAAGTAATAGAAAATAGCAATGGAGGGGATGCTGAATACTACAGCGAAGAGGTCATTATGCTCCAGTGTATGATTGTGAATGGTGTGGTGAGACCTGTGCCAGCGCCACAGGAACCCGTGCATCACAAACTTGTGAGTAAACCATGCGACAAATTCCCAAAATAAAAATGTCGCTATGCAAATGGCGGAACATGTCAATATCAGCAGCCAGTTCATTATACAAATTGGTTTAGGGCCTGCTTGTCGATAATGAATAGCTTTTCAATTGTATTATATCGAAATTGGAAGATCCGCTTCAGCTCATTTTCAATAAACATCGTATGGACTATGCGTCCGAGAACACCCAGGGGGATTGCGTAGTTCACCTCGTCCGTCATCTCCACTCCGCCATCCACAGGTTTAAACCAATGCTGATGGTTCCATAACGCGTAGGGACCGAATCTTTGCTCGTCGATAAAATACCAGGGCTTATGAACATGAGTAATTTCCGTCATCCAGCCGGTTGTGATGCCGGGTAATATTCCGATCTTATATTGCATGATCTGTCCCGCGTACATTTCCTCCGGATTGCCGGAAATGTATTCAACACGAAAAGACATATTCGGAGGGGTGATCTTCGCGAGATTTACCGGGCTCGAAAAGAAATTCCAGGCCTCCCCGATGCTTACCGGTAGAAATTGCTTCTGTTTTAACTGATAGATCTTCATTGAGATAAACGACAAATTACCCTTGATAAAGTTACATTTTATTCAAAGCCTTTTGATATACTTTAAGGACACGTTCACGGGCTTTGACATGATCAACCATCGGCTCCGGATAGGCGTCCGTGCCGTATTCCGGGATCCATTGTCTAATGTAACGATGGTCGGAATCGAACTTTTGCAATTGTAGTGTGGGATTGAAGACCCGGAAATAGGGTGCGGCATCGCAACCGCATCCTGCTGCCCATTGCCAGTTCCCGTTGTTGGAGGCAAGCTCGTAGTCGAGAAGCTTTTTTGCAAAATAGGCTTCTCCCCAGCGCCAGTCGATCAGAAGATGCTTTGTCAGAAAACTTGCCGTGACCATGCGGACCCGATTGTGCATGAATCCCGATGTATTCAATTCGCGCATACCCGCATCGACAAGGGGAAAACCGGTAGTACCCGAGCTCCAACGCGTGAAGTCCTCCTCAATGTTCCGCCAGGCGATATGGTCATATTCCGATTTGAAGCAACTTTTGATGACCTGGGGAAAGTGCCATATGATCATCTGGTAAAATTCCCGCCAGATCAATTCATTCAGCCACGTTTCATTTTTTTCCAAAGCGATCTTTGCAACTTGTCGAATGCTGATCGTTCCGAACCGCAGATGAATGCCGAGTCGGGTGGTCCCCTGGATTCCAGGGATGTCACGAGTCTTATCGTAGTGACCGATGATCGACGCTTTTATCAGTGGCGGCGGGATATCAATGGTCGGGCGTTTGAAGCCGATGTCGGTGAGTGATAATCCTTTCAGCACCGGAAGTTGTTTTAGCGATGTCGTGTATTTAAGGGTGGGGAACTTTGCCAGGTGTGAGGCCTTGAGTTGCCCTTTCCATTTTTTGCTGTATGGTGTAAAGACCGTATAGGGTTCGCCATTGTCTTTCACAACTTCATCTTTTTCGAAAATGACGTGGTCTTTGAATGTATAAAATGAAATACCCTTCCCGTTCAGGACCTTCATGACTTTTTCATCGCGAATTCTGGCGTAGGGCTCATAATCGTCGTTTGTATAAACTGCTGCCGGGTTGGCTTCCCTGAAAAAGTCTAACGGCTTTCCGCGGATCATGAGCAATGACGACCCGAATTTTTCAAGATCGGCCTTAAGGTCCATGATCGTATCGTAAATGAAAGTTACGCGTGCATCGCGTGATTCAAGATCGGTAAGTATATCCGTGTCGAAGATAAAGATCGGAAGAACGTTGCTTCTTTCTTTCAAAGCGCGGCAGAGCCCGGCGTTGTCTTCAAGACGTAGATCTCGCCGAAACCAGAACAGTGTTGTCGATGGGTTTATTATTGTGTGCCAGCTTTCTTCCATGAGTTATTCATTGCCGATGTTTTAAACAAAGGTTCACCTGCTTGTGCGGCATGTGGGGTTTAGTATTGTAATCCGATTTTTTTCCGGATCCTGTCCTGGCCTCGTCCCAGTCCGATCGTCGGCTAGGCGGAAATTGCTTCCGGATGTTCAAGAATAAGCCTGAACCAATAAGTGTATTTTTCGGGAGACGTCTTTACGTCTTTTTTCAACGTTGCGAGATCGACGTATTTCCAATCCTCCACTTCCTCCGGATTTACAACCGGTTCACCCTCGAAAATTCCGATCAGCACATGATCGAGCTCGTGCTCGGTCAGGTTGTTATCGAGCGGGACTTTGTAAATGAACTTGTAGGCGAATGATGGCGTTGCGTCAATTCCCATCTCTTCACGAAGCCTTCGTTTTGCGGCGACTTCTATCGGTTCGCCCGGCACGGGATGACTACAACAAGCGTTTGTCCACAGACCGGCGCTGTGGTATTTGCCCTTCGCACGTTTTTGGAGCAGCATTTCTCCCCTCGAATTATACAGCAGTACCGAGAACGCCCGGTGAAGCAAGCCCTTCACGTGGGCTTCCATTTTCTCCATCGTTCCAATTGCCTTGTCGTCGGGTGTTACCAGTATTACCTGCTCCATCAAATTCTGTTCAGCTGATGTTTAACAATCGAATATGCCAATAAAGTTGCCTTATGCCGGTTTCTGACACGAATTCGCGTTTTCATGATCAACTCCGAAGGAGTATTCTTTATTTTTTTAAACAACGCAAGATAATACAGGTAAGCCACGTAAACGCCCAGTCGGGACGAGCGGGGTAACTTTTTAATGCCTTCAAATCCCCTGGAAAAGTCATCGGCAATATTTTGTTCGATCGTTTTCTTGCTGACCTCGTCGAATTTCGTCGCGCAAAGGTTGGGGAAATAAGTCCTTCCCAGATCCCTGTAGTCTGCCTTGATATCCCTGAGAAAGTTTATCTTCTGAAATGCCGACCCGAGGCTCATGGCATGCGACTTGAGTGTTTCATAAAGTGCATGATCGTTCTCACAAAATACGCTCAGGCACATCAGCCCAACAACCTCTGCGGATCCAAGAATGTATTCCCTGTACTGCGATTCCGTGTAACTTTTTTGTTCCAGGTCCATCGTCATGCTGGCGAGGAACTGGTCGATCAATTCGTTTTCGATCTGATACTTGCGAACCGTGTGCTGAAAGCTGTTCAGAATGGGGTTGAGACTGATACCTGCCTCGATGGCCGCATACGTTTCCTCCCTGAATTTTTTCAATAGCAACGCCTTGTCAAAGTCATGAAAAGAATCTACAATCTCGTCGGCGAACCGCACAAATCCATAGATGGAATAGATCGGATCACGCAATTTTTTCCCAAGACAAAGTATGCCCAGCGAAAAAGAAGTGCTGTAAGCTTTTGTTGTCAACCTGCTGCATCGAATCGAAACAGCGTCGAATAATTCTTTCATCTCGTAGAAGTTACAATTTGTGTCATTGTTTTAATCACCTGTTGTGCGACTACCTGGCCGGAGATCAATGCCGGCGGAACTCCGGGCCCAGGGACCGTCAGCTGTCCTGTATAAAACAGATTACTCAGCTTTTTGTTAAGGATGCTCGGTTTAAAATTTGCCGTTTGCCGAAGCTTATTGGCAAGTCCATATGCATTTCCCCTGAAGGCGTTGTAATCGCCCGTAAAGTCATTGTGCGCATATGATCTTTTGAACACGATGCTTTCCCGGAAGTTCTCACCGAGAATTTTTTCCAGCCTGCCCATTACAATCCTGAAATATGATTCCCGTATTTCATCATTGTCCTCAAGGCCTGTGGCCACTGGAATAAGGATGAAAAGATTTTCACAACCTTCTGGCGCTACCGAGGCGTCTGTTTTGGACGGACAAGACACGTAGAACTGTGGTGCCCTGGGCCACTGCGGATTGTCGTAGATATCATTTGAATGTTGTGTGAAGTCTTCGTCGAAAAACAATGTGTGGTGCTGCAGTCCTTTCACTTTTTTACTGATACCCAGAAAAAAGATCAGGCATGAGGGTGCCATCGTTCTTCGATTCCAGTAGTCGTCGGAATATAGACGGTAGGCCTTTGGTAAAAGCTGCTGCTCGACGTGATGGTAGTCTGCGCCGGCCACTACAAGATCGGTTGGAAATAATCTGTGACCTGAATATAATCCCGAGATCCTTTGCTCATCCATCTCCAATTTTTCAACCGGCCTGTTAAAGTGAAATTCAACACCCAGCTCGCTTGCAAGTGATGCCATCGCTTCTACGATTTTATACATGCCACCCATAGGATACCAGGTGCCCAACGACATATCAGCGTAGTTCATCAAACTATAGAGGGCTGGCGTTTTCGCGGGAGAAGCGCCGAGGAACAAAGCGGGAAACTCAAGCAGTTGAATGAGGCGCGGCTCCTTAAAAAACTTGCGGATATAGGACGAGAGCGATTGAAAGACGTGCAGCTTCAGGACGCCCTTCATCACGGATGTATCGGCGAATTCCAATATTGAAAGTCCGGGGTTGTAAACCAGGTTGTTCATGCCGACGTTGTATTTGAATTCACTTTCTGCGAGAAATCTCTTGAGCTGTTTTGAGCTGCCCGGCTCTAGTTTTTCAAATAGTGCGTACAACGCATCGACCCCCGCAGGGATGTCCAGGAAGTCGTGAGGTCCGTAGTAGATCCTGTACGAGGGATCGAGACGTTTGAGCTCGTAGTAGTCGGAAGGCTGTCTTCCGAAA
>CBHTUB010000077.1:0-16299 GCA_966095595.1 uncultured Chryseosolibacter sp.
AGCTCGTGATAGTGTGGGTTTATCTGGAACGGAAGAAGTTCCAGTCCTTCGAACGATGGAGGGTAAACCACAGGCATATCGTTGGTCGTCATGATCGTGGGACATGCCACATTCGATCCGGCACTCCACCCGATATAGGGCATGCCGTGAAGCACTTTATCCCGAACATACACGATCAGGTTGTCCTTGTACAGCTCGTGGAGCAGTGCAAACGTGTTCCCGCCCCCGATTACGATTCCTCCGGCTTTCTCGAGCGCTTTGCCCTTGTCGCGGAAATGCTGAATGCCCTTGATCTTATAGCCCATTTCATTGAACGCCTCCTTCACTTTCTGCTCATACTCGTCCCAGCTTATCGTCACCGCGGCAAACGGAATGAACACAAGCTCCTTCACTTTTGCACCGAGGAATTCCCTTACATACGGTTTAGGCCAGGTAAAGAACGAAGTTCCCGGCATTGTAGAGTTGCTGAATAAAAGCGCTTTGATCATAAGAGTAACTTATCACAATTTTAACTGAAAATTCATTTCTGATTTCAGCTTAATGATATAGATTTGTTCCGAAATAAAAACACACACCATGTTTGATCAGTACTTACAGGACGGCGCCAACACTTTTATCGCAATTGTTGCTGTTCTTATCGGATTTGCGACTGCTTTGGGTTATGTTGACTTCCTCAGAACGAAGAAGCAGGAGAAGAAAGACTAATGGATCAGGAATACCTGTCAAAGGATATAAACAAAAAGGCCCTGATCTTCAGGGCCTTTTTTATTGTCTCCGGGATCTGTTCCTTCTGATCAGTGACCTGCATCTTCGGCAGCAGCTGCCTTAAGGTAAGGTGACTTATAGCTCTTTTCGAACTCCTTCCATGAGTTTTGACCTTTTTTGCTGTAATCTCCGGCAAAGTAGGTGGCGAACTTGTGAAACTCATCAGGCTTCCTGTAGCCCGGGAGCGGTGAAACTGATGTAAACTCCTCATCCACAAATACAACTGTAGGATAGCTCAGCTGATTATTCAGAAGCGCAGCAGCCAGCTCGTGATATCCGCTGCGACCCGTTTCCACATATTTAAAGGTCTGTCCGCGGAAAGAGATCTCCTCCTTTTGCTCCGCATTGAACTTGACAGGGTAGAATTTCTCATTCAACATCCTGGCAACCTCCGGATCGGAAAAGGTATTCTTGTCCATCACCTTACACCATCCACACCAGTCCGTGTAGACATCGATAAAGAACTTGCGCTTTTCAGTTTTGGACTTTTCTATGGCCTGCTCGAATGTGAGCCAGTTCACGGTTCCTTCTGCCGGCTTAACAGGATCGGGCGATTTCATCCCGGTGATTCCTGCGAGCAACACACAGGCAACAAGGGTTAAGCAAATTCTTTTCATGATGATTATTAACAGATTACAAATCTAACGACAAAATGGGATCAGTTCGTTTATAATTTAGACAAACGGATCGTAACCAGGGTTTGACTACGATCTGTAACATCCAAATTGAACATTTTGTTTGTTCAATTACGAACAAAAAGCCGGCCAGAGCCTTTATTTTGGCCTTTTTCTCCCATTTTAATGATTTGGCACAGATCTGGTATATACCCGGTATATGAACTGGCACATTACACACAAGGAGATCTCAATGATAGTCGGCGTTCTCGTCGCGTTGATCATCGTCTTCGGAATGTGGATCAGCGGCTCGCAAAATGATCTGTCAATACTTCCCAATGGCGGTGCTTCGCTTCCCGAAATTGATGTGAACATCGGGACGATTATCAAATCAATCAGCATTAAATTCTAAGCACTCCCGCTTCCCGATCTACGGGGGTCAAGCTTTCCTCTTACGGTTTTTTGAAGCATCCTTTATGTCGTGGTAATCACGGTTCAGGTTGAATGTCAGGGAGATACGGTTTAGAGAAATTTCGCGGAACAGGTCATCAGATATTTTAATGTTCCTCCCATAAAACACATCGCAATACCCAAACAGCGTAAACCCTGCCTTTGGCGTGGTGACCCATGAATGATCGTCAAAGTCAGAATAGTAAGTAACATCCGCGGCCAGGCCTATCAATCCCACAGTGATCTCATAGCCCGCCTTCGGTCCCACGATGATCTCATCGGCAGTAAAGACGCCATCCACAGTAATGTACGGACCGGCAGAGGCCAGGCTCAGTGGATGAACATAGATCTTATGATATTGAACACCGATCTCGCCAAAGCCGGTATCCTGAACACCAAACCCTATCTTGGGAATAAAACGTGGTTTCGTCCAGTATCGCTCGAAAGGACGGATATTTACCGTGTCAACGTCCTCCTGGCCATAGAGCGGCAGGCAAATGATCAAAAGCAAAAAGAGGCAACCTAAAGGTCTAGTTTCGGTAAGCATAGTATTGAAGTACGGTTTCGATGGCCCTGCGGATCGCATCGTTAATGGGATAAAAATCCTGAGCCATCTGATAGTCAATACTATGTAAACGCATGTAGTACTGACTCATCACCGGCACGACGGCGTTTTCAGAGATTTTCTGCCGGGCAGCCTCGTAAGCAGAAGCCTGCTCCGTCTTGATGATCTGGCATGTAACGAGCTCCTTCTCCGAATATTTATTCGTCCGCGCTGAATAGCCGAATAGCCGGCAGATCAACCCACGATGTCTGTATTCGGAACAAAGCCCCTGAGCGGCTGAGGTAGGATTAAGGATAAGACAAATGGCATCGCCTGATGTTTTCAGTCGCTCAAGCCACTCAAAGGCGAGATCGTTCTGGTACAGGTGGTGGGCGAACGGAAGGAACTCCAACACCGTTGCTTCGATATCCGCCTTGAAACAGCATTTACCACATCCGAATTTGCAATGCAAACCCGACCATTCCTGAAAAGATGCGATCTCACGGTCAAGCTGACCGAATACTTCTTCTACTGCCTGTACTTTCTCTGGTAATGTCAACTTCTCCGATTTTCAGCAAAAATAACGGTTCTCATGATGGATTCCGTTCAATAGGGTCTGCAACCGTTTGAAATCACGCTTAAATTTCAGATTCAGCGCATCGGTCCGGCTGATCCTGAACCATGATCTACGTTGCCTCATCAAATAGTTACAAAGTGTCGCCCAGCATGCAAATAGCGGCGTTATGTAATGTGATTTTAATGTGAGAATATTGCGCGGAATAATGTTTTGAAGTGAAAAATAGCCTTAATTTTGGCCGCCTATACTACTGAGTTTATGACGAATTCCAGCCTTGCTGATTACCTGCCTATCTTTCTGATGCTGCTTCTGGCAATTGGATTTGTGGGGATGACGATGGTGGTCACACACCTGCTTGGTCCGAACCGAAAGACCAAGGTAAAACTGCAGTCTTTCGAGTGTGGAATTGAATCGAAGGGAAACGCGCGCATGCCGTTTCACATCAAGTACTTCCTTGTTGCTATCCTCTTCGTTCTCTTCGACGTTGAAGTGATTTTTATGTATCCGTGGGCAGTTAACTTCAAGGAGCTGGGAAAACCGGGATTCTATGAAATGATTCTGTTCATCATATTGTTATTAGTCGGCTTCTTCTATATCATAAAGAAGAAGGCTCTTGAGTGGGAAGATTAATTGTAACGGAAATGCAAGCAACAGAAACAAATACTATAAAGCTGGTTGAAAAACCTGAAGGCTACGAAGGCGCAGGATTCTTCGCGACAAGCCTCGACAAGGTTGTCGGTATGGCGCGTAAGAATTCTATCTGGCCATTGCCCTTTGCCACATCATGTTGTGGTATCGAGTTCATGGCCACCATGGGCGCGCACTATGACCTCGCGCGCTTCGGCTCGGAGCGTCTGAGCTTCTCGCCCCGTCAGGCCGACCTGTTGATGGTGATGGGAACCATTGCCAAGAAAATGGGACCAGTGCTTCGTCAGGTCTATGAGCAGATGGCTGAGCCGCGTTGGGTATTGAGCGTCGGCGCGTGCGCATGCAGCGGCGGTATTTTCGATACCTACAGCGTGTTGCAAGGCATCGACAGGATCATTCCGGTCGACGTTTACGTTCCCGGCTGCCCTCCCCGTCCGGAACAGATCATCGACGGCATTATGAAGATTCAGCACCTGGTGGAAACAGAATCCCTCCGCAGACGCGATTCTCCGGAATACAAAGCCATGCTGAACAAATACGGTATCGAATAACATGGATAGCACAATACAGGAAAAGATTGTCGGTCTTATCAGGGAAAAATTCGAGAGTGAGGTACTTTCGGTTGAAACACCCTACAATTTTTTAACGATCAACCTCAAGCAGGAAAAGATCATCGACATCATCCGTTACCTCTACAACCACCCTGAGGCAAAATTCCAGTACCTGACCACTTTGTGCGGCATTCATTATCCCGAGGTCAAGCAAATCGCGATCATGTATCAGCTCCACAGCCTCACGAACAACTGGAGGATCAGACTCAAGATTTATCTGCCCGAAGAAAAGCCGGTAACACCAACGTTGACCACCGTTTTTTCGGCGGCGAACTGGATGGAAAGAGAAACCTATGATTTCTTCGGCGTTCAGTTTACAGGACATCCCGATTTAAGAAGAATCCTCAACGTCGAGGATATGATCATATTTCCCCTGCGTAAAGAGATCCCACTCGAGGATCAGACACGCGAGGACAAGAAGGACTTTATGTTTGGACGATAACCATGGCGAATACAGACATTATCAATCCGCAGAGTGAAGTAGAGAAGCAATACTCTACCCTCAACCTCGGCCCCACACACCCCGCAACACACGGAATCTTCCAGAATGTGTTGACCATGGATGGTGAGGTCATCGTGAAGTCTGAGCCTACCATCGGTTACATTCATCGCGCGTTCGAGAAGCTCGCAGAACGACGTCCGTTCTACCAGATCACACCCATCACCGACAGGATGAACTACTGCTCGGCTCCCATCAACAACATCGGCTGGCACATGACAGTCGAAAAGCTGATCGGTGCCGACATCCCGAAGAGAGTACAATATCTCCGTGTCATCATCATGGAGCTTGCGCGGATCTCCGATCACCTCATCTGCAATACGGTGATCGGCGTGGATACCGGAGCGCTGACAGGTTTTGTTTACCTGTTCCAGTTCCGCGAGCTGATCTACGAGATCTATGAAGAGATCTGTGGCGCCCGACTGACAACCAACATCGGCAGAATAGGAGGATTCGAAAGAGACTTCTCTCCTACCGCCTGGAAAAAGATAGACAAGTTCCTGAAGGAATATCCCGACGCGTTGAAAGAATTTGAAAAGCTCGTCAAGCGTAACAGGATCTTCATGGACAGGACCATCGGAGCAGGTCCGATCAGTGCCGAGCGTGCATTGAACTATAGCTTCTCGGGACCTAACCTCAGGGCAGCGGGCGTTGATTACGACGTTCGCGTGATGAATCCCTACTCGTCTTACGAGGACTTCGATTTCATCGTGCCTGTAGGAACGAATGGTGATACCTACGATCGATTCATGGTTCGCCAGGAAGAGATGTGGCAGAGCCTGAGCATCATCCGCCAGGCAATTGAAAAACTGCCGGAAGGACCTCATCATGCACAGGTGCCGGAGTTTTATCTCCCTCCGAAACAAGATGTGTATAACAACATGGAAGCGCTCATCTATCACTTCAAGATCGTGATGGGCGAGACCGATGTTCCCAAAGGAGAAGTATACCACTGTGTAGAAGGGGGTAATGGAGAGCTTGGCTTCTACCTCATCAGCGACGGCGGAAGAACACCGTTCCGTCTGCACATGAGAAGACCTTGTTTTATTTATTATCAGGCTTATCCTGAAATGATCCAGGGAAGCAATATCTCCGATGCTATTCTGACGATGAGTAGCATGAACGTGATCGCCGGAGAGCTCGACGCGTAGACAGATCACACTGAAGCGCCGCCCACGCTTTAAGGTGTTTTTTAAGGGCATATTGGAAGACATAAACCGACTAGTGATAAAGATGGCCGAAACTCAACCCAGGTTCTCAGACGCCGCAATGGCGCTGGTTCAGAAGATCATCAAACGATACCCTGAGGGCAGACAAAAATCTGCGCTCCTACCCGTGCTCCACATTGCACAGGCAGAGTTCGGCGGCTGGTTAAGCACCGCCACTATGGATTACGTTGCTTCCATCCTCAACATCAAGCCGATCGAAGTCTACGAGGTAGCCTCATTCTATACCATGTACAACCTTTCGCCCGTAGGCAAGTGTGTACTCGAAGTTTGCCGCACAGGTCCATGCTGGCTGCGCGGATCCGATGATATTATCGAATACCTGGAAAACAAGCTGGGCATCAGGGAAGGAGAAACTACCGCTGACGGTATGTTTACACTGAAAACCGTGGAGTGCCTGGCATCCTGCGGCAGCGCTCCTATGATGCAGGTTGGAAATCACTACATCGAAAACCTCTCGGTTGAAAAGATGGACGAGGTGATCGACAATTTGAAAAAGACTCATAACGTACCAAATCCAGATTACGGATCTCCGTATCCCGTACCTGGAAAGTAGAACTGAATAGCAACACGAATCTGAATATACAGATGGGAAGAAAGCTCTTATTGAAAGACATCGACGTTCCGGGAATCAAAGGTTTCGACGTTTACCGGAAACAGGGTGGCTATGCTTCGGTGGAAAAGGCACTGAAGACCATGAACCCTGATGCAGTGATGGAAGAAGTGAAGAAGTCGGGACTTCGTGGCCGCGGAGGCGCCGGTTTCCCAACGGGCATGAAGTGGAGCTTCCTCGACCGTCGCTCTGAGAAACCGCGTTACCTGATTTGCAATGCAGATGAAAGCGAACCGGGCACTTTCAAGGACAGGTACCTCATGGAGTTCCTCCCCCATGCGCTGATAGAAGGCATGATCGTCTCCAGCTTTGCGCTGGGTGCAAAAACGTCCTACATCTATATGCGCGGTGAGTTCAGATGGATATTCCCGATCCTTGAAAAAGCAATCGAAGAAGCAAGGGCAGCAGGATTCCTTGGACAGAATATTCTTGGAACGGATTACTCGCTTGAGCTGTACGTTCACTCCGGCGGAGGCGCATACATCTGCGGCGAAGAAACCGCACAGATCGAATCGCTGGAAGGTAAGCGTGGCAATCCACGGAACAAGCCTCCGTTCCCTGCGGTAGTCGGTCTTTACGGTTGCCCCACCGTGGTTAACAACGTAGAGTCTATCGCAGCCGTGCCTCACATCATCAACATGGGCGGCGACGAATATTCGAAGATCGGCATTGGAAAAAGCACAGGCACGAAACTCATCTCTGCATCAGGTCATATCAATAAGCCCGGCGTATATGAGATCGAGCTGGGTCTCCCGGTAGAAGAGTTCATTTACTCCGACGAATATTGCGGAGGCATATGGAAGGGCAGAAAACTGAAAGCAGTCGTTCCCGGCGGTTCGTCGGTTCCGATCCTTCCCGCTGAGCTCATGTTAAAGACAGCAAAGGGCGAACCACGCCTGATGACATACGAATCGCTGGCAGACGGCGGATTTGCAACAGGCTCGATGCTGGGATCCGGCGGCTTCGTTGTGTTCGACGAAACAGCCTGTATCGTTCGCAATACCTGGACCTATGCAAGGTTCTATCACCACGAGTCATGTGGCCAATGCAGTCCGTGCCGCGAAGGGACAGGCTGGATGGAAAAAGTGCTCCACAGAATAGAGTCCGGTCACGGCAAAATGAGCGACATCGATCTGCTCGTCGACGTAGCGAAAAAAATTGAAGGAAATACAATTTGTCCTTTGGGTGATGCTGCAGCGTGGCCAGTCGCCGCCGCCATTCGTCACTTCAGGGAGGAGTTTGAATATCACATAAAGTATCCTGAAAAAGTAAAGGATCCGAAGCATTTTGAGAAGGAACCGTTTGTGAGCGAGAAGAAGCTGGCAGTAGCGTAAAGCTGTAAGTTGTAAGCTGTAAGGCAAATACCCAATTTGGCTTGCACCAATTGCCTGAAGCTTGCAGCCTGAAGCGTGTAGCCGCTCAAAAGAAACAGATAAAATTGGATAAGAGACAAAGCCTAATTAACAACGACCAATGGCTAAACTAACGATAGATGGAATAGAGATCGAGGTACCGGATGGAACAACCATCCTTCAGGCTGCCCGTAAGATCGGAGGCGAAATCGTTCCGCCTGCGATGTGCTACTATTCTACTTTAAAGAACAGCGGTGGAAAATGCCGTGCATGTCTTGTGAAGGTAGCAGCCGGCTCTGCAAAGGATCCTCGTCCGATGCCGAAGCTCGTTCCTTCATGTATCACCGCCGTGCAGGACGGAATGGTTGTCGAGAATATCACCAACCCTACCGTTTTGGAGACACGCAAGGGCGTTGTCGAATTCCTTTTGTTGAATCACCCGCTGGATTGCCCGATCTGTGACCAGGCCGGAGAATGCGACCTTCAGAATTTTGCGTACAACCATGGCGTTGCCAATACGCGTTACGAAGAAGAGCGCAGAACTTTCGAGCCCCACGACATCGGAGACAAGGTCAAGCTGCACATGAACAGGTGTATCCTCTGTTACCGTTGCACCTATGTAGCCGACCAGCTCACCGACAAACGCGAACACGGCGTATTGAACCGCGGTGACCACGCAGAGATCAGCACCTACATTGAAAAAGCAATTGACAATGACTTCTCCGGAAACATGATCGACGTGTGCCCGGTAGGCGCTTTGACCGATAAAACATTCCGCTTCAAGCAGAGAGTATGGTTCACCAAACCGCTCGATGCCCACCGCGATTGTCCGAAGTGCTCCGGAAAGGTAGTGCTCTGGACGAAAGGAAACGATGTGCTGAGAGTAACTGCGAGAAAAGATCAATGGGGAGAAGTGAAGGAGTTCATTTGTAACGAGTGCCGCTACGACCACAAGGACATGAGCCACTGGGTGGTTGAAGGACCTCGTCACATCGAAAGAAATTCGGTGATCTCGCAAAATCACTATGAAAAGGTTGACCTTCTGAAATTAAAGGCCGACGTAGAGCGTCAGTTGAAATTCCAGGAAGGAAAAAGGTTAAACGAAGCGAATAACACACTGCCGGCATGAGCACATTCCTGATCTACAAGCTTATCCTCGTTGTTGCAGTATTCAGCATCACGTTGGTGGTGGCGATGTACTCTACTTATATGGAGCGCAAGGTTGCTGCCTTTCTTCAGGATCGCGTGGGCCCGGATCGCGCAGGTCCGTTTGGGATCCTCCAGCCACTCGCCGATGGGGTGAAGATGTTCATGAAGGAAGAGATCATCCCGAACGTATCGAACAAGTTTCTTTTCATCGCCGGACCGAGTATCGCGATGATCACTGCATTGATGGCCGGGGTAGTTATTCCATGGGGAAACACATTGACGATCAACGGAGAGCAATACATCCTTCAGATCGCCGATATCAACATCGGAATACTTTACGTGTTCGGCGTTGTCTCGATCGGTGTGTATGGGATCATGATCGGCGGCTGGGCATCCAACAATAAATTCTCATTGCTCGGAGCGATCCGCGCGTCGGCCCAGATGATCAGCTACGAGCTGGCTATGGGTCTTTCGATCATCGCGTTGATCATGATGGCCGGAACCCTGAGCCTGAGGGATATCGCCCTTATGCAGGGTGGAGGAGTCGGCGGCGACTGGAACATGTGGAACGTGGTCTATCAACCCGTTGGCTTCATGATCTTTATCATCTGCGCATTTGCCGAGTGTAACCGTATGCCGTTCGACTTGCCTGAAACAGAAACAGAACTTGTCGGGGGATATCACACCGAGTACAGCAGTATGAAGCTCGGATTCTACCTGTTCGCTGAATACATCAACATGTTCACGTCATCGGCGGTAATGTCGACGCTCTATTTTGGTGGATTCAACTTTCCGTTCCAGAACGACCTTGGGCTCGATCAGAATACCATCACTATCCTGGGAACCGTGTTCTTCTTTGCCAAGATCGCCTTCTTCATCTTCTTCTTCATGTGGATCCGCTGGACACTCCCGCGCTTCCGCTATGATCAGCTGATGAACCTTGGATGGAAGATACTCATCCCGCTCGCTATCATAAACCTGGTAGTTACGGGAACTGTAATGATTTTTATTTGAACAACATAAGGAGATATTGATATGCAATCCTTAACCGGAAGATCGAAAATAGTTGTAAAGAAAGAGATGACGCTGGCGGAACGTCTGTACCTGCCTGCCATTCTCGGTGGGGTCATGATCACGCTTCGTCACCTTTTCAAAAGAAAGGCTACCATAAAATATCCTGAAAAGAAAAGGACGTTCAGCCCGGTATGGCGCGGACATCACGTATTGAAACGCGATGAAAAAGGCGCGGAAAGATGTACGGCCTGCGGCCTCTGTGCCGTGGCTTGTCCTGCCGAGGCCATTACGATGACTGCAGGCGAGAGAAAGAAGGGTGAAGAGCAACTGTATCGCGAGGAGAAATACGCAGTGACGTACGAGATCAACATGCTGCGCTGCATCTTCTGCGGACTATGCGAAGAAGCATGCCCTAAAGAAGCGATTTTCCTGACCGATAGACTTGTAGCAACTGAATATGGCCGTGGTGAATTTATCTACGGCAAGGACAAATTGGTCGAGAAGGTTGACCAGAGAATTGACGTAACAAAGAGACAGACCCCTGCTGTTCTGGAGTTCAAGAAGCATAGGGAGTTTAGTCATAATAAATAGCCAGAGGCTATAAGTGTAAGTAATAGTTATTTAAACACCGGAACCGTGACCTTATACGCGTTTTATTTCCTCTCCTTCCTGTCGGTGCTCAGTGCGCTGATGGTGGTATTTTCGAGGAACCCGATTTACAGTGTACTTTACCTCGTGATCACCTTTTTCTGCGTAGGTGGCCACTACCTTTTATTAAGCGCCGATTTCCTTTTTGCTGTACACATCATTGTCTACGCCGGTGCCATCATGGTACTATTCCTCTATGTCATCATGCTGCTCAACCTGAACAAGGATACGGAACCTCAAAAAAGCAATCTGTTCAAGTTCGCGGCGCTCATCTCTGCCGGATTATTGATGATGGTGATCATCGGTGCCCTGCGCGCGGCAGATACCGGAACCGTGACATTCGACGCTCACAGCAACATCGGCAGGGTAGAAAATCTCGGAAAGATGCTGTTCAACGAGTTCGTGCTTCCTTTTGAGATCGTGTCGATACTCCTGCTTGCGGCAATGGTTGGCGCCGTGATGCTGGGCAAAACACACATGAAGCGTGTCAAAGACATTGCCAGACCCCGAAACGGAAGAGCTGGCATAACAACAACTACAATCACCAATCCTGTAAAAGAACTGACGCATGAATAACGTATCTGAAGCGATACAGGGAGTTCCAATGAACTATTACATATGGCTTAGCACGGCCTTATTTATTATCGGTGTGCTGGGAGTGTTGTATCGCAGAAATGCCATCATCATCTTCATGTGCATCGAGCTCATGCTGAACGCCGTGAATCTGCTGCTTGTAGCGTTCTCCGCTTTTCATGGCGATGGCTCGGGACAGGTATTCGTATTTTTCATCATGGCGGTCGCGGCAGCTGAAGTCGCGGTCGGCCTCGCGATCCTGATTGTGATCTATCACAATACACGCTCGACTGACATTAACGTACTGAATAAACTTAAATGGTAATGGATAACTTGATCGGTTTAATTCCCCTTTCTCCCCTATTAGGTTTCCTCATTATCGGGTTATTCAACAGACGCCTGACACACGGAGTGGTATCCGTTATTGCCTGCGGATCGGTACTGGTATCATTTGTACTTTCAGTTATCGCTTTCAATGCACTGGATGGCTACGAAAAACATGCATTCAACTACACCGCGTTCGACTGGATCTCTGCCGGAAATTTGTCGGTGTCATTCTCCTTCCTGGTAGATCCGCTCAGCGCATTGATGATGCTGATCATCACCGGCGTGGGTTTCCTGATACATGTTTACTCTACCGGTTACATGCACGACGACGATGGGTTCAACAGATTCTTCGCATACCTGAACCTGTTTATCTTCTTCATGCTGTTGCTGGTGATGGGCTCAAACTACCTGCTCATGTTCGTAGGCTGGGAAGGTGTCGGCCTGTGCTCCTATTTGCTGATCGGTTTCTGGTTCAGGAATACAGAATACAACAATGCGGCGAAGAAAGCATTCATTATGAACCGTATCGGCGATCTCGGATTGATCCTCGGTGTTATCCTGATCTTCATCAACTTCGGGAGCATTGCCTACGCGGATGTTTTTGCAAAGGCTGCATCGTTCACGCCGGGAAGCGACATCATCACCTGGATAACAATCCTCCTCTTCATCGGTGCAATCGGCAAGAGCGCACAGATACCTCTTTACACATGGCTTCCTGATGCGATGGCAGGTCCGACGCCGGTTTCTGCCCTGATCCACGCAGCCACGATGGTGACGGCAGGTATCTACATGATCGCAAGAAACAACCTATTGTATTCCCTGTCGCCATTGGCACTTGAAATTGTAACGATCGTAGGACTTGCCACGGCATTGTTTGCGGCGACCATCGCGATCGCACAGAACGACATCAAGAAAGTCCTGGCATATTCAACGGTAAGCCAGCTGGGCTTGATGTTCGTGGCCATGGGTCTTGGCGCCTATGCAACCGGAATGTTCCACATGATGACGCACGCATTCTTCAAGGCGTTGCTGTTCCTTGGCGCAGGTAGCGTGATCCACGGCATGAGCGGCGAACAGGACCTGAGAATGATGGGCGGTCTGAGAAAATATCTTCCTGTAACATTCTTTACATTTTTGATCGGTACGCTGGCGATCTCGGGCATCCCTCCCTTCGCCGGATTCTTTTCAAAGGACGAAATACTTGCCAACGCGTTCGCCAATAGCCCTGCCGTATGGGCAGTAGCTCTGGTGGCGTCATTGCTTACTTCATTTTATATGTTCCGCATGTTTTTCCTGGCCTTCTCGGGAACGGCACGCGCATCGGAGTCAGTAAAAAGTCACATTCACGAGTCACCGAAAAGCATGACCATTCCCCTGATGGTGCTTGCTGTATTGTCGGTGGTGGGCGGCTTTGTAGGCATGCCTGCGGTGCTGGGTGGAAATCATGAATTGAATCAATTCCTGGCTCCAGTGTTCGCGGGTGCCAGGGCAAATGAACACGCGCATCACCTGTCACACGAAACCGAATACATGCTGATGGGTATCGTGATCGGGCTCACATTGGTGATGATATTGATCGCTTACTTCCGCTATGTGCGTGGCAAGCGCGTACCTGCTTCAGAAGAAGCATCCCTGAATCCGGTTCACCGCCTGGTCTACAACAAGTACTATATCGATGAGCTGTATGAAGCGGTGGTCACACGGCCCCTGAATGGCTTGTCAAAGGCTACGGATGCGGTGGTCGAGAGGCTGTTTATCGACGGCATCGTCAACGGAAGCGGGAAGCTCGTGACCTGGGGAAGCAAGACCCTGCGTCTTGTACAGACTGGCAATATTGGTTTCTACGTATTCGCGATGGTCATCAGCATTGTGCTGATACTCGCCATAAAAAGTTTTATCTATTAAAATCTGAGATACTGTAAGCGATGTTAACCGCAATACTCATACTCTGGCCTCTTGTTGCTGCGATCGTTACGATGGCTTTGAATTCGTCTCAAGCGAGAGGATGGGCCCTGATCGCTTCATTGATCGAGCTGGTTGTTTCATTGTTTGTAATTGCCCAATTCAACGGCGGCGCCGCTCCCGACTTCGAAATCAATCGCCCATGGATCGCATCCCTCGGAATAAACTTTCACATAGGCATCGATGGTATCAGCATGTTGCTTGTGCTGCTGACAACCGTGCTCACACCGTTCATCATACTCGCATCGTTCAAAAACAATTATGAGAGAGCTTCATCTTTCTATGGATTGGTTCTCTTCATGGAAATGGCCCTCGTAGGCGTGTTCACAGCGCTGGATGGATTTCTGTTCTACATTTTCTGGGAGATGGCGTTGATCCCGATCTACTTTATCTGTCTCAGATGGGGTGGCATCAACCGGGCTGCCGTTACCCTGAAGTTCTTTATTTACACATTGGCGGGCAGTCTGATCATGCTGATCGGATTCATCTATCTCTACTATCAGACGCCCGGTCAGCATAGCTTTGATGTGAGCGCGCTATACGCAGCCGGCAAAGCGCTTCCTGCCTATGAGCAGGGTCTGATATTCTGGGCCATCTTCGTGGCATTCGCCGTGAAGATGCCGGTGTTCCCGCTTCATACCTGGCAGCCCGACACCTATCACACTGCCCCTACTGCGGGCACGATGTTGCTCTCCGGTATCATGTTGAAAATGGGTATCTATGGCGTGATCCGCTGGCTCATACCTGTAGTTCCTGCAGGCGTCGCAGCATGGGGACAAACAGCATTGATCCTTTCGGTCATTGGAATTGTATATGCGTCCTGCCTGGCCATCGTCCAAAAAGATCTCAAGCGATTGATCGCGTACTCGTCCATAGCACACGTCGGACTGATCGCCGCAGGAATTTTTACATTGAACAAGGTGGGTATGCAGGGAGCAATGATCCAGATGGTGAGCCACGGTATCGTCATCGTGGGATTGTTCTATGTGATCGAGATCATCATCTCGAGAACGTCGACCCAGGAAATCATAGCGCTGGGCGGGATCCGGAATGTCGCCCCGGTATTCACCACTACTTTCGTCATCATCATGCTCGGCAGTGTAGCGCTCCCCCTAACCAGTGGCTTCGTGGGTGAATTCCTGCTGATCAATTCCGTATTTCAATATAACTATGTTCTTGGCGCCGTGTCCGGCCTGACGATGATACTCGGGGCGGTATATATGCTGAGGAGCTTCCAGAAAACCATGCTGGGAGAAACAAACCCAACAACGAACAACTTCGCTGACCTCGACACAACCGAGAAGCTTGTACTTTATCCCATTGTTCTGATGATCCTGGTGATCGGTATTTACCCAGCACCGCTTTTGAAAATCTCGGAAGCTGCGGTAGACAACCTCTACAATCTTGTATCCAACTATCAGGCTTTAAAAGGACAATAATCAGTTGACAATAATTGCTGGCCGAAGGGTCAGCTTAAGATAAATTTATGAATGCAGTTTTCGTTCTCTCAGGATTAGGAATTGTTTCTCTGCTTGCCGAGATCTTCAACTTTCGCAAGATCTTATTTCCATTGGTGATACTGGGATTGATCGCTTCAGCCGCACTGCTGGCACTGGACTGGAACACCGACCTCTCCCACTTCAGTCAGATGTTGCGTTTCAACAATTTTGCAATCGCGTTCAGCCTCGGCATTACAGTGATAGCGATCCTGTGGTTCCTGATGTCCACAGACTACTTTCACGATAACACACATGTGACGGACCATTTTGCGCTCGTGATATTTGTCATCATTGGCGCCGTGTTCATGGTGTCATATAGCAACCTTGCGATGCTGTTCCTTGGACTCGAGATTCTTTCAATCTCGCTATATGTTCTGGCGGGCAGCAAAATGACAGACATCATATCGAATGAAGCTTCATTCAAGTATTTCCTGATGGGATCCTTTGCAACCGGTTTCCTTCTCTTCGGTATTGCCCTTATCTACGGCGTTACCGGTTCATTCGACATCTTTGTTATCGCGGAAAAGATCGTTTCTCCGGAAGGCTATAGCTCAGTGAGCGCACTGCTGTACGCCGGCGTTCTGCTAATGCTCGTCGGACTCGCGTTCAAGATCTCTGCTGTTCCATTTCACTTCTGGGCTCCTGACGTTTACGAAGGCTCGCCGACTGTCGTTACGGCATTTATGTCTACCGTAGTGAAGATGGCCGCATTCGGCGCCTTCTTCAGGTTGTTCACAACGTGTTTCGGACCGCTCGCACCACAATGGGTGGATGTCGCAGTGGTGATTACCATTCTTACCCTGATCGTCAGCAACATTACGGCGGTCTATCAGCACAGCGTTAAAAGAATTCTTGCTTACTCGAGCATTGCCCATGCCGGATACATGATGATAGCGCTTGTATCCCTCAGCGAAACTTCGGCAGGTGCCATCTTCTATTATCTGTGTGCCTATTCCATCGGCTCCATCGCTGCGTTCACGGTGCTTCACAATGTGAACAACGACAACGAAACGGCTATGGTGGATACTTTCAACGGACTTGCCCGGAAAAATCCATTCCTCGCCTTCAGCATGGCAGTTGCCTTGTTATCACTGGCTGGTATTCCTCCACTCGCCGGCTTCTTTGGGAAGTATTATATCTTCACTGTGGCGTTCCAGGAGGGATATATCGGCCTGGTATTCCTGGCAATCGTTACATCACTCATCGGTATCTACTACTACTTCAGAAT